>NZ_JBICYJ010000016.1:0-180626 GCF_043200835.1 Kitasatospora sp. NPDC048365 | reverse complement strand
GGTGCCCCCCCCCCCCCCCCCCCCCCCCGCCGCGGGGGGCCCCCCCCCCCCCCAAACCCCCCCCCCCCCCCCCCCCCGGCCCGCGCGGGGGGGGGGGCGGGGGGGGGCCCCCCCGCCCCCCCCCCCCGCCCGTCGAAGGATCCCACTCATGGCCACCACCTCCGCCGCCCGGCTGCCGGCCGCCGGCACCGCCCCGGCCCGGCGCGCCCGCACCGGGCGGATCGCCCCGTACGGCTTCGTCGCGCCGTTCTTCGTCCTGTTCGCCGCCTTCGGCCTCTTCCCGCTGCTGTACACCGCGTACGTCTCGCTGCACCGGGTCGAGCTGCAGACCTCCGACCGGATGGACTGGCTGGGCCTGCAGAACTACACCCGGCTGCTGGAAGACCCGTTCTTCTGGAACGCGCTGCGCAACACCTTCACCATCGGCGTGCTCTCCACCGTGCCGCAGCTGCTGATGGCCCTCGGCCTGGCCCACCTGCTCAACTACAAGCTGCGCGGCCGGAGCTTCTTCCGGGTCGCCATGCTGCTGCCCTACGCCACCTCGGTCGCCGCCGCGACCCTGGTCTTCGCCCAGCTGTTCGGCCGGGACTACGGCCTGATCAACTGGGTGCTGAGCAGCGTCGGGCTCAACCCGGTGGACTGGCAGGCCGACACCTGGGCCTCCCAGATCGGCGTGTCCACCGTCGTCACCTGGCGCTGGACCGGCTACAACGCGCTGATCTACCTGGCCGGCATGCAGGCCATCCCCGGCGAGCTGTACGAGTCGGCGGCCGTCGACGGCGCCTCCCGCTGGCAGCAGTTCCGCCACGTCACGATCCCCGGGCTGCGGCCGACCATCGTCTTCACCGTGGTCGTCTCCACCATCGGCGCCACCCAGCTCTTCGGCGAACCGCTGCTCTACGAGGGCAACGCGGGCGGCGGCATCTCGCACCAGTACCAGACCCTCGGCCTCTACCTCTACGAGCAGGGCTGGAGCTTCTTCCACCTCGGCCGGGCCGCCGCCGTCGCCTGGGTGATGTTCCTGCTGATCGTGCTGCTCGCCCTGCTCAACGCGGCCATCGCCGCCCGGCGCAACCGTACGGACCGGTGACCCCCATGCGACTCGCCAAGCGCTCCCCCCTCCAGGGCGGCCCGCTCGCCTACGCGGTCCTCGCCGCCGCGACGCTGATCTCGGCCTTCCCCTTCTACTGGACCCTGGTCGCCGCCAGCCGCTCCAACGCCGAGCTGAGCTCGGCGACCCCGGCGCTCACCCCCGGCCCCAACCTCTTCCACAACCTGGGCGAGGCGCTGCAGCAGGCCGCGATCGGCACCGCGCTGCTCAACTCGCTGATCGTCTCCGCCACCGTCACCGCCGGTGTGGTGCTCTCCTCCACGCTGGCCGGCTTCGCCTTCGCCAAGCTGCGCTTCCGCGGCCGGGGCCTGCTGCTCGCGGTGACCGTCGGCACCATGATGATCCCGCCGCAGCTGGGCGTGATCCCGCTGTTCATGGTGATCGTCAAGCTCGACCTGCAGAACAAGCTGCCCGCGGTGATCCTGCCCGCGCTGGTCTCCGCGTTCGGCGTGTTCTTCATGCGCCAGTACCTGGTGCAGGCCCTGCCGGACGAGCTGATCGAGGCCGGCCGGGTGGACGGCGCCTCGCTGCTGCGGATCTTCCGCTCGATCGTGCTGCCGGTGGCCCGGCCCGGCATGGCCGTGCTCGGCATGCTGACCTTCATGGCCACCTGGAACGACTTCTTCTGGCCGATCGTGGCCCTCAGCTCGCAGAACCCGACCGTCCAGGTCGCCCTGAAGTCCCTCGGCCAGGGCTACGTCCCGGACCAGTCGATCATCATGGCCGGCACCCTGCTCGGCACCCTGCCGGTGCTGCTGGTCTTCGCCCTGCTCGGCCGCCAGATCGTCGGCGGCATCATGCAGGGCGCCGTCAAGGGTTGAGCCCTCCGCCCTGGCAACCTACATCCATGGAAGGCGACATGAGCGTCGAAGCACTGCCCGCACCGGTCCGCACCGGATTCCCGCCCGGATTCGTCTGGGGCGCGGCCACCGCCGCGTACCAGATCGAGGGCGCCGCCGCCGAGGGCGGCCGGACCCCGTCCATCTGGGACACCTTCAGCCGCGTCCCGGGCGCCGTGCGCAACGGCGACACCGGGGACATCGCGGTCGACCACTACCACCGCTGGCGCGACGACCTCGCGCTGATGGCCGACCTCGGCCTCGGCGCCTACCGGTTCTCGCTCGCCTGGCCGCGGATCCAGCCCGGCGGGCGCGGCCCGGCCAACGAGGCCGGCCTGGAGTTCTACGACCGGCTGGTGGACGGCCTGCTGGAGCACGGCATCACCCCGGTCGCCACCCTCTACCACTGGGACCTGCCGCAGGAGCTGGAGGACGCCGGCGGCTGGCCCGAGCGCGACACCGCGTACCGCTTCGCCGAGTACGCCGCGATCGCCGCCCGCCGGCTCGGCGACCGGATCTCCACCTGGACCACCTTCAACGAGCCGTGGTGCAGCGCCTTCCTCGGCTACGGCAACGGCGTGCACGCCCCCGGCCGCAAGGACCCGGTCGACGCGCTCACCGCCCACCACCACCTGCTGCTCGCGCACGGCCTCGGCACCGCCGCGCTGCGCGCCGAGCTGCCGGCCGCCGCCCAGGTGTCGCTCACCCTCAACCTGGCCGCGGTCCGCCCGCTCACCGACGCCCCCGGCGACCTGGACGCGGCCCGCCGGATCGACGGCCTGGCCAACCGGATCTTCCTCGACCCGGTCTTCCACGGCCGCTACCCGGCGGACGTGCTCGCCGACACCGCGCACCTGACCGACTGGTCCTTCGTCCACGACGGCGACCTGGCCGAGATCTCCCGGCCGATCGACTCGCTCGGCATCAACTACTACACGCCGACCGTGGTCGCCGCCGACCCGACCGGCAGCGCGCCGCGCCAGGACGGCCACCAGGGCGACTCCCCGTGGCCCGCCGACCGGGGCATCCGCTTCCTGCCGGCCGCGGGCAGCCGCACCGCCATGGACTGGCCGGTGGACGCCGACGGCCTGTACGAGCTGCTGGTCCGGCTGCGCGACGACCTGCCCGGCCTGCCGCTGCTGGTCACCGAGAACGGCGCCGCGTACGAGGACTACTGCGACCCCAGCGGCGACGTGCACGACCCGGAGCGGGTGGCGTACCTGCGCGGACACCTCGGAGCGGTCCGCCGGGCGATCGAGGAGGGCGCCCCGGTGAAGGGGTACTTCCTCTGGTCGCTGCTGGACAACTTCGAGTGGGCGTACGGCTACAGCAAGCGCTTCGGCATCGTGCACGTCGACTTCGCCAGCCAGCGGCGCACCCCGAAGGACAGCGCCCGCTGGTACGCGCAGGTGATGCGGACCGGCGAACTGCCCGACTGAGGCGCCCCCAGGACGACGGCGCGGCCGATCCGGGACCTGACCCCGGAGCGGCCGCGCCGTCCCGCGCTCACTTCCTGACCGGCAGACCGCGCACCGACCTGGTGAGCGTCTTCCACTTCTTCGCCCGCTCCGCGGCCAGCCGCGCGTCGGTGCGCGAGGCGATCCACTCGTTCTCCCGCTGGAGCTTCAGGAAGCTCTCCCAGCGGCGCTCGGGCAGCGTGCCGTCGGCCAGCGCGGCCCGGACCGCGCAGCCCGGCTCGGTACGGTGCGAGCAGTCGTCGAACCGGCACTCCCCCGCCAGCTCGTCGATCTCGGCGAACGCCTGGCCCAGGCCCTCGCCACCGTAGAGGCCGACACCGCGCAGACCCGGGGTGTCGATCACCACGCCGCCGCCGGGCAGCGGGATCAGCTCGCGGGTGGTGGTGGTGTGCCGGCCCTTCTCGTCGACCGAGCGGGTCTGCTGGACCAGCATCGCCTCGGCGCCCGCGAGCGCGTTGGTGAGCGTGGACTTGCCCGCGCCGGACTGGCCGATCAGGGCGGTGGACCCGCCGACGCAGGCGCGCAGCACGTCCAGGCCCTCGCCGGTCTCGGCGCTGACCACCAGCACGGTCGCGCCGGGGGCGACCGCCTCCACGTCCTCGCGGATGAACTCGGCGTCGTTGACCAGGTCGGCCTTGGTCAGCGCGACCACCGGGTGGGCGCCGGACTCCCAGGCCAGCGCCAGGAAGCGCTCGACCCGGCCCAGGTCGGGCTCGGCCGCCAGCGAGACCGCGATCAGCACGGTGTCGATGTTGGCCGCCAGCACCTGGCCGTCGGACCGCTTGGCGGCCGACTTGCGGATGATCGCGGTGGTGCGGGGCAGCACAGCCGCCAGTGCCGGCATCGGCTGTGCGGCCAGGTCGACGGCCGCCCAGTCGCCGGTGCAGGGGTTCTCCACCGTCTCGGCGCCGGTCACCGGGCGGGTGTCGGCGCGCACCGTGCGGAGCTCGCCGGTGTCGGGGTCGAGCAGCACGATGTCGCACTGCCCGCGGTCGATCCGGGCGATCCGGCCCGGGGTGAGGCCCGCCTCGGCGAGGTGGGCGAACTGCTCGTCCCGCTCGCCGTTCCAGCCGAGGCCGGACAGCGGGTGGGCGAAGGTGTGCGGAAGCAACGGGGTGGGACCCTTCGAGGAGGGTGGCCCCGGCCGGGCGGTGCCGCTACGGGCCCGCCGAAAGAAGAGTGTGTGAGGTCAGCCGGAGACCACGGAAGTGGGGCGTACGGACTTCTGGACGCGAACCGCGCCCGTCGCAACGACGGTCATCACAGTCCTCACCTCCCGGCTCAACGGGGCCTGCACAGGCCTTCCACGGCACCGTAGCGAACCGGCCCCCCCCGGGGGCCCCCCGGTTTTTGGGGGGGGGGCGCGGGGGGGGGGGGGGGGGGGGGGGGGGGGCCGGGGGGGGGGGGCCGGGGGGGCCCGCGCCCGGCCCCCCCCCCCCCCCGCCGCGCCCCCCCCCCCCCCCCCCCCCCCCCCCCCCCCCCCCCCGGTTCCGCGTCGGTACGGGGTCGGTGCGGCGTCAGTACGGCCGGTCGGAGTCCGGCGGCGGGGGCTGGCGGCGCTCGGTGCCGCGGCCGCCGAGGCGGCCGCGCAGGTCGCGGTGCGGCAGGAAGTCGGCCCAGCGCTCGGGGTACTCGGAGGGCGGCATGCCGTCGTCCTCGTCGTCCTCCCCGTAGTACTCCTCCTCGACGCCCTCGGCGAGCCCGAGCTCGCGGGTGCGCAGGGCACGTTCGACGGCGCGCCGGGCGGCGGCCTCGCGGACCAGGTACTCGGCGGCCTCCTCCTCGGCACGCTCGTTCTCGGCCCGGGCGTCGGCGGTCTCCACGGTCGGCCAGCGGCGGTCTATGGCGGCGTTCATCGCGGCGCCGATCAGGACAGCGAGCGCGACCACGCCGATCCACAGCAGGACCGCGACCGGCGCGGCGAGCTGGCCGTACACGCTCTTGCCCTCGATCGAGCTGACCAGGTAGAGGCGGAGCAGCACGCTGCACACCACCAGCACCACCAGGGCGACCATGGCGCCGGGGATGTCCTCGCGCCAGGGCGTGGAGACCGGGACGGCCACGTGGTAGAGGGTGGTGAGGAAGACGATCAGCAGCAGGATGGCGGTCGGCCAGTAGAGGGCGCTGACCAGTCCGGCGGAGTCGGGCAGGGTGTGGACGACCAGGCCGGGGCCGGCCAGCAGCAGCGGCAGCACCAGCGAGCCGATCACCAGGGCGCCGAGGTAGAGGCCCAGCGACATCATCCGGGTCTTGACGATGCCGCGCTTGCCGTCGAGGCCGTACATCACGGTGATGGTGTCGATGAAGATGTAGAGCGCCCTGGAGCCGGACCAGAGGGAGAGCAGGAAACCGATCGAGATCAGGTCGGGGCGGCCGCCGTTGAAGACGCTGTGCAGCAGCGGCTTGACCACCTGCTCGATGGAGCTCGGTGAGAGGACCGTCCCGGATGCCGAGATGATGTCCTGTTCGAGCTTGTCGATGGTGCCGGCGCCGAGGATGTCGTCGAGGTAGCCGAGGGTGCCGGCGAGGCAGAGCAGCAGCGGCGGGATGGACAGCAGCGTGAAGAACGCGGCCTCGGCGGCGAGGCCGGTCACCCGGTACTCGACACAGGTGTTGGTGGTGTCCTTGACCAGCGACCAGACCGTCCGGTACCAGGTGTTCCGCTTCGCGGCACGGCGGCGGCCGCCCCGGCGGCGGCCGGCGCGGACCGGGGTGTCCTGGGGGTGCGGGGTACCGCCTGCTGCTTGCACGCCCCTACGGTACTGGCCCGGGGTGTCCGTACCGCGCGCACGCACACGCGCGCTGCCACCGGGGACCGCGCCGGCGTGCCGGTTCCGATTCGCGTCTCGCATTTCGAAACTTCCGGGTCCAGAATGCGGACGTTAGTGGACCGCGAGTCGCTCCCCGTGCGAATCTCTTGCCATGCCTAGCGCCGGAACCACCCTAGTAGGTCGACTGCACGTCGATCTCCTTCGCGTGTCCAGCGCCATCTGTCCGGTGACCTGAGCCCCACCCCGCCGCCACCACCGCACCCGGCGCCACCTTCTCGCCCATCCCCGCCGACGCGGATGCGCGGGCGCCCTCCGGCCTCGGTCACTGTTCACCGGATCTGCCGAAACCCGCAGATCAGAGCAGTCCTTGCCCGGGGATGCCAGCACCCCGCACCAGCCAAGCTGCTCTAAGGACGACACCATGGCCACCACTCCCGAAACGGTCGAGCCCCAGGACGGCGGCGCTCCCGCGCCCCGCCCCGCCGCCCGCAAGGTGACCCGCCACCGCGGCGAGGGCCAGTGGGGCATGGGGCACTTCACCCCGCTGAACGCCAACGAGCAGTTCAAGAAGGACGACGACGGTCTCAATGTGCGGACACGCATTGAGACGATCTACGCGCACCGCGGCTTCGACTCGATCGACCCGGCGGACCTGCGCGGCCGGATGCGCTGGTGGGGTCTGTACACCCAGCGCAAGGAGGGCATCGACGGCGGCAAGACCGCGATCCTCGAGCCGCACGAGCTGGACGCCGAGTTCTTCATGCTCCGGGTGCGCATCGACGGCGGCCGGCTGACCGTGGCTCAGCTCAAGGCGATCTCCGAGGTCTCCGAGGAGTACGCCCGCGGCACCGCCGACCTGACCGACCGCCAGAACGTCCAGTACCACTGGATCCGGATCGAGGACGTCCCGGCGATCTGGCAGAAGCTGGAGGCCGTCGGCCTGTCGACCACCGAGGCGTGCGGCGACACCCCGCGCGTCATCCTCGGCTCGCCGGTGGCCGGCATCGCCGAGGACGAGATCATCGACGGCACGCCCGCCATCGAGGAGATCCAGCGCCGCTTCATCGGCAACAAGGACTTCTCCAACCTGCCGCGCAAGTTCAAGTCGGCGGTCTCCGGCTCGCCGCTGCTGGACGTGGCCCACGAGATCAACGACGTCGCCTTCGTCGGCGTGAACCACCCGGAGCACGGCCCCGGCTTCGACCTCTGGGTCGGCGGCGGCCTGTCCACCAACCCCAAGCTGGGTGTGCGGCTGGGCGCCTGGGTCCCGCTGGAGGACGTCGCGGACGTCTACGGCGGCGTGATCGGCATCTTCCGCGACTACGGCTACCGCCGCCTGCGCAACCGCGCCCGGTTGAAGTTCCTGGTCGCCGACTGGGGCACCGAGAAGTTCCGCCAGGTGCTGGAGGACGAGTACCTGCAGCGCAAGCTGGTCGACGGCCCGGCGCCCGAGCAGCCCACCGGCCAGTGGCGCGACCACGTCGGCGTGCACAAGCAGAACGACGGCAAGTTCTACGTCGGCTTCGCGCCGCGCGTCGGCCGGGTCTCCGGCAAGGTCCTCGGCCAGATCGCCGAGCTCGCCGCCGCCCACGGCTCGGACCGCCTGCGCACCACCGCCGAGCAGAAGATGCTCGTCCTCGACATCGCCGAGGACCAGGTCGAGTCGCTGGTGGCCGGCCTGGAGGCGCTGGACCTGCGGGTCACCCCGTCGCCGTTCCGCCGCGGCACGATGGCCTGCACCGGCATCGAGTACTGCAAGCTGGCGATCGTCGAGACCAAGGAGCGCGGCCGCACCCTGATCGACGAGCTGGAGCGCCGCCTGCCGGAGTTCTCCGAGCCGCTGACCATCAACATCAACGGCTGCCCGAACGCCTGCGCCCGCATCCAGGTCGCCGACATCGGCCTCAAGGGCCAGCTGGTCACCGACGAGAACGGCGAGCAGGTCGAGGGGTACCAGGTGCACCTCGGCGGCGCGCTCGGCCTGGAGGCCGGCTTCGGCCGCAAGGTCCGCGGCCTCAAGGTCACCAGCGCCGGCCTGCCGGACTACGTCGAGCGCGTGCTCGGCCGCTACCAGGCCGACCGCACCGAGGGCGAGCGCTTCGCCCAGTGGGCGGCCCGGGCCAGCGAGGAGCAGCTGTCGTGAGCGAGCGCGCGGCGCCCTTCCACTGCCCGTACTGCGGGGACGAGGACCTGCGGCCCTCCGAGGCCGGGCACGGCGCCTGGGAGTGCCACTCCTGCCGCCGGGCCTTCCAGCTGAAGTTCCTCGGCCTGCTGTCGACCGCCAACGGGGGAAACACCGATGACTGACTACGAGGCACTGGCCACCGCGGCCGGCCGCGACCTGGAGGACGCCTCCGCGCAGGAGATCCTGCAGTGGGCGGCCGACCACTTCGGCAAGCGCTTCTGCGTCACCTCCTCGATGGAGGACGCGGTGGTCGCCCACCTGGCCTCCACGGTGCTGCCCGGCGTGGACGTGGTGTTCCTGGACACCGGCTACCACTTCGCGGAGACCATCGGCACCCGGGACGCGGTGGCGGCGACCATGAAGGTCAACGTCATCACGCTCACCCCGAAGCTCACCGTGGCCGAGCAGGACGCCCAGTACGGGCCGAACCTGCACGACCGCGACCCGGACCAGTGCTGCGCGCTGCGCAAGGTCGAGCCGCTGAACCGCGGTCTCGGCGGCTACGACGCCTGGGCCACCGGGCTGCGCCGCGACGAGTCGCCGTCCCGCGCCAACACCCCGGTGGTGTCCTGGGACCCGAAGCGCCGCAAGGTGAAGCTGGCCCCGATCGCCCGCTGGACCCAGGACGACGTGGACGCCTACGTCCAGGCCAACGGGGTGCTGCTCAACCCGCTGCTGTGGGAGGGCTACACCTCGATCGGCTGCTCGCCGCTGTCCTGCACCGCCAAGCCCGGCGAGGGCGAGGACGGCCGGGCCGGCCGCTGGGCCGGCTCGGGCAAGACCGAGTGCGGCATCCACCTCTGATCCCCCTTCACGAACACCTAGGAGAAGTCACCGTGAGCACAGCCACCACCCTGGCGACCGGCGGAGCCGCAGAGGCGGCCGCCCCGGCCGCCGCCTGCGAGCGCGGCGCCACCGTGTGGCTGACCGGGCTGCCCAGCGCGGGCAAGACCACCCTCGCCTTCGCCCTCGCCGAGCGCCTGCGCGCCGAGGGCCACAAGGTCGAGGTGCTCGACGGCGACGAGATCCGCGAGTTCCTCTCCAAGGGCCTCGGTTTCACCCGCGAGGACCGGCACACCAACGTCACCCGGATCGGCTTCGTCGCCGAGAAGCTGGCGGCCAACGGTGTGAAGGTGCTGGCCCCGGTGATCGCCCCGTTCGCCGACTCCCGCGCCGCGGTGCGCGAGCGGCACCTGGCCAACGGCACCGACTTCCTGGAGATCCACGTCGCCACCCCGGTCGAGCTGTGCTCGGAGCGCGACGTCAAGGGCCTGTACGCCAAGCAGGCCGCCGGTGAGATCTCCGGTCTCACCGGGGTGGACGACCCGTACGAGGCCCCGGAGGACCCGGAGCTCCGCATCCAGACGCAGGGCCGAACGGTTGCCGAGTCCGCAGCCGATCTGCACGCCTTCCTGACCGAGAGGGGCCTCGCATGACCACCGCCACCCGGAGCCTCGTCGAGACCGGCGAGAACCCTTACGCGCTGTCGCACCTGGACGCCCTCGAGGCCGAGTCGGTGCACATCTTCCGCGAGGTGGCGGGCGAGTTCGAGCGGCCGGTGATCCTGTTCTCCGGCGGCAAGGACTCCATCGTCATGCTGCACCTGGCGCTGAAGGCCTTCGCCCCGGCGGCGATCCCCTTCTCGCTGCTGCACGTCGACACCGGCCACAACTTCCCCGAGGTCCTCGAGTACCGCGACCGCACGGCCGCGCAGCACAACCTGCGGCTGCACGTCGCCTCGGTGCAGGACTTCATCGACCGCGGCCTGCTGCGCGAGCGCCCGGACGGCACCCGCAACCCGCTGCAGACCGTGCCGCTGCTGGACGCCATCGAGTCCAACAAGTTCGACGCGGTCTTCGGCGGCGGCCGCCGCGACGAGGAGAAGGCCCGTGCCAAGGAGCGCGTCTTCTCCCTGCGCGACGAGTTCGGCGCCTGGGACCCGCGGCGCCAGCGGCCCGAGCTGTGGTCGCTGTACAACGGCCGGCACGCGGTCGGCGAGCACGTGCGTGTCTTCCCGCTCTCCAACTGGACCGAGCTGGACGTCTGGCAGTACATCGAGCGCGAGAACATCGAGCTCCCGGAGATCTACTACGCCCACGAGCGCGACGTGTTCAAGCGCGACGGGATGTGGCTGACCGCCGGCGAGTGGGGCGGCCCCAAGGAGCACGAGACGGTCGAGAAGCGGCTGATCCGCTACCGCACCGTCGGCGACATGTCCTGCACCGGCGCCGTCGACTCGGACGCCGCCACCATCGCGGACGTGATCACCGAGATCGCCGCCAGCCGCCTCACCGAACGTGGCGCCACCCGAGCGGACGACAAGATGTCCGAGGCCGCCATGGAAGACCGCAAGCGCGAGGGGTACTTCTAAGCATGAGCACCACCATCGAGACCAGCGCCACCTCGCTGCTCCGCTTCGCCACCGCCGGCTCCGTCGACGACGGCAAGTCCACCCTGGTCGGCCGGCTGCTGCACGACTCCAAGTCGGTCCTGACGGACCAGCTGGAGGCCGTCGAGCACGCCTCCCGCCGCCGCGGCCAGGAGGCGCCCGACCTGGCGCTGCTCACCGACGGCCTGCGGGCCGAGCGCGAGCAGGGCATCACCATCGACGTGGCGTACCGCTACTTCGCCACCGCGCGGCGCCGGTTCATCCTCGCCGACACCCCCGGGCACGTGCAGTACACCCGGAACATGGTGACCGGCGCGTCCACCGCCGAGCTGGCCGTCGTCCTGGTCGACGCCCGCAACGGCGTGGTCGAGCAGACCCGCCGGCACGCGGCCGTCGCCGCGCTGCTGCGCGTCCCGCACGTGGTCCTCGCGGTCAACAAGATGGACCTGGTGGAGTACGCGGAGCCGGTCTTCGCCGCCATCGCCGAGGAGTTCACCGCGTACGCCGCCTCGCTGGGCGTCAAGGACGTGGTGGCCGTCCCGATCTCGGCCCTGGCCGGCGACAACGTGGTCGAGCCGTCCGCCCACATGGACTGGTACGGCGGCCCGACCCTGCTGGAGCACCTGGAGACCGTCCCGGTCGGCACCGACCCGAGCGTCGAGCCGGCCCGCTTCCCGGTCCAGTACGTGATCCGCCCGCAGACCGAGGAGAACCCCGACTACCGCGGCTACGCGGGCCAGTTGGCCTCCGGCGTGCTGCGGGTCGGCGACACCGTCACGGTGCTGCCCTCCGGCCACACCAGCACGGTCGCCGGGATCGACGCGCTCGGCGCGGAGACGGACATCGCCTGGGCCCCCCAGTCGGTCACCGTCCGGCTCGCCGACGACATCGACATCTCCCGCGGCGACCTGATCGCGGCCGGCCCGGCCCCCGTCCCCACCAAGGACATCGAGGCCACCGTCTGCCACCTGAACGAGCGTCCGCTGACCGTCGGGGCGAAGGTGCTGCTCAAGCACACCACCCGCACGGTGCGCGCGCTGGTCAAGGAGATCTCGTACCGGATCGACATCGACACCCTCGAACAGCGCTCCGGCGCCGAGGGGTTGAACGTCAACGACATCGGCCACGTGGTGCTGCGCACCGCCGAGCCGCTGGCGCTGGACGACTACACCGACAACCGCCGGACCGGATCGTTCCTGCTGATCGACCCGGCCGACGGCACCACCCTCACCGCCGGCATGGCGGGCGAGGCGTTCGACACCGTCAGCACCAACGACGCTCCCCACGAGGAGGACTGGGTCTGATGCCCAGCGAGGCGTTCTCGGGCATGAACAAGGAAGGCGGCCGCGTCGGCAGCGGCGCCCTCGGCAGTGGCGAGGGCGGCCTGTCCCGATGTGGGTCCTGCCAGGGGCACTGATCCCCTGGCACCGGGCCCGGACCTTCCCACAGCAGGCGCCGGCCCGGCGCGACCCACGCACGACAGGCCACCCATCCCTACGTTCATGAACGGGACACCTCTCATGGCACCGAGCACCGAGTCCAGCCATACCCCGAACCGCCCGAACGCCGGTCGGATCAGACGCGCCGCCGCCGTCACCGCGGCCGTGATCACCGCCGCCGGCCTGCTCTCGGCCTGCAGCTACGGCTCGAAGAGCACCGACAAGGCCTCCGCCGCCCCGGCCGCGTCCGCCGGTGGTGCCAAGCTCTCCGCCGACACGGTGAAGATCGGCTACTTCGCCAACCTGACCCACGGCACCGCCCTGGTCGGCCTGCAGCAGGGCCTGTTCCAGAAGGAGCTCGGCTCCACCCAGATCAAGACCCAGGTCTTCAACGCCGGCCCGGCCGAGATCGAGGCGCTGAACGCCGGCTCGATCGACATCGGCTGGATCGGCCCCTCGCCGGCGATCAACGGCTTCACCAAGTCCGAGGGCAAGTCCCTGAAGATCATCGGCGGTTCGGCCTCCGGCGGCGTCAAGCTGGTGGTCAACCCGGACAAGATCAAGACGGTCGACGACCTCAAGGGCAAGAAGATCGCCACCCCGCAGCTGGGCAACACCCAGGACGTGGCGCTGCTCAACTACCTGGCGGGCAAGGGCTGGAAGGTCGACGCCCAGTCCGGCGCCGGCGACGTCAGCGTGGTCCGTACCGACAACAAGGTCACCCCGGACGCGTACAAGTCCGGCTCGATCGACGGCGCCTGGGTGCCCGAGCCGACCGCCTCCAAGCTGGTCACCCTCGGCGCCAAGGTCCTGCTGAACGAGAAGGACGTCTGGCCCGACAAGAAGTTCGTGATCACCAACATCATCGTCTCGCAGAAGTTCCTCAACGAGCACCCGGACGTGGTGGAGGCCGTGCTGCGCGGCTCGGTGAACACCAACGCCTTCATCAAGGCCAACCCGGACCAGGCCAAGGCCGCCGCCAACGCCCAGATCAAGACCGACGCGGGCAGCGCCCTGGACGCCGCGGTCCTCGACCCGGCCTGGGCCGACATCGACTTCCTGGACGACCCGCTGGCCGGCACCCTGCAGGCCGAGGCCGACCACGCGGTGACCGCCGGACTGCTCAAGAAGCCGACCCTGGCCGGGATCTACGACCTGAACCCGCTCAACAAGGTGCTCAAGGAGAAGGGTCAGCCGGCCGTCGCCGACGCCGGTCTCGGCGCCAAGTGACCCGACCCCTCCCGTAGCTCCGCGGTCCGCGCCCCGCCCCGTGCCCCTCGATGCCCACCCACCGGGCCGGGGCGGGGCCGGACCCCGGCTCCCAGCCGCCCACCGCCAGACTCCACGCAGGAGGTGCCCATGACCACGGCACTGACCACCTCGGCAGCCGCCCCCGCCGTCGAGACCCCGGACAGCGAGTACGCCGTCCGGCTCTCGCACGTGCACAAGACCTTCGGCCGTCCCGGCACCGCAGCCCCGGTGCTGGACGACATCAGCCTCGACGTCGCGCCCGGCGAGTTCGTCACGCTGCTCGGCGCATCGGGCTGCGGCAAGTCCACCCTGCTCAACCTGGTGGCCGGCCTCGACCGGCCGACCGCCGGCACCATCGAGGTGCCCGGCGCCCGCCCCGCCCTGATGTTCCAGGACCACGCGCTGTTCCCCTGGCTGAGCGCGGGCAAGAACATCGAACTCGCCCTGCGCCTGGCCGGCGTGCCCAAGGCCGAGCGCCAGTCCGAGGCCGAGCGCCTGCTGGAGCTGGTCCGGCTCGGCGGCTCGTACAAGAAGCGGGTGCACGAGCTGTCCGGCGGCATGCGCCAGCGCGTCGCGCTGGCCCGCTCGCTCGCCCAGGGCTCCAACGTGCTGCTGATGGACGAGCCGTTCGCCGCGCTCGACGCCATCACCCGCGACGTGCTGCACGACGAGATCACCCGGATCTGGGCCGAGCGCAAGCTCACCGTCCTGTTCGTCACCCACAACGTGCGCGAGGCCGTCCGGCTCGCCCAGCGCGTCATTCTGCTCTCCTCCCGGCCCGGCCGGATCGCCAAGGAGTGGCGGATCGACCTGCCGCAGCCGCGCCGCATCGAGTCCGCGGGCGTCGCGGATCTGTCCATCGAGATCACCGAGCACCTGCGTGGGGAGATCCGCCGCCATGTCCAGCAGCCCTGACACCACCCTGGTCAAGGACCAGGACCAGCAGCCGGAGACCTCCGACTCCGCGTCCGTCGAGGCCGGCCTCGACGCCCTGGAGACCTACCAGGCCCAGCGCACCCCGATCGGCCAGGTGCTCCGCCAGAAGGTGCTGCCGCCGATCCTCGGCATCGCCCTGGTGCTCGCCCTCTGGCAGCTCGCCTACAGCCTCCACCTGACCAGCGAGTACAAGCTGCCCAGCCCCGCCGACGTGTTCGGCGCCCTCCAGGACCTCTGGTACCAGGGCACGCTGTTCTCGATCATCTGGACCAGCGTCTGGCGCGGCCTGTCCGGCTTCGCGCTGTCCGTCGTCATCGGCACCCCGCTCGGCCTGCTGGTCGCCCAGGTCAAGCCGATCCGGGCCGCCGTCGGCCCGGTGCTCGCCGGCCTGCAGGCACTGCCCTCGGTCGCCTGGGTCCCCGCCGCGGTCATCTGGCTCGGCATCAACGACTCCGCGATGTACGCCGTCATCCTGCTCGGTGCCGTCCCGTCCATCGCCAACGGCCTGATCTCCGGCATCGACCAGGTCCCGCCGCTCTACCTGCGGGCCGGCAAGACCCTCGGCGCCACCGGCCTGCGCGGTGCCCGCCACATCCTGCTGCCCGCCGCCCTCCCCGGCTACCTGGCCGGCCTCAAGCAGGGCTGGGCCTTCTCCTGGCGCTCCCTGATGGCCGCCGAACTCATCGCCTCCTCCCCCGACCTGGGCCTCGGCCTCGGCCGGTACCTGGAGAACCAGCGCGAGTTCTCCGACATGTCGGGCGTGCTGCTCGGCATCGTCCTGATCCTCTTCGTCGGTGTCGCCATCGACCTGCTGTTCTTCTCCCCGATCGAGCGGCGCGTCCTGCGCAGCCGCGGACTGCTGGTGAGCACCCGATGACCCGCCGCCCCGAGGGGGCCGCCGCCCCCTCGGGGCCCACCCTCCTCCTCATCGCCCACGGCAGCCGCGACCCCCGGCACGCCGCCACCGTCGACCGGCTCGTCCACGCCGTCCGCGCCCTGCGCCCCGGCCTCGACGTCGCCACCGCCTACCTGGACCACTGCGCCCCGCGCATCCCCCAGGTCCTCGGCCGGCTCGACTCCGCGGTGGCCGTACCGCTCCTGCTGAGCCGCGCCTACCACGCCAAGCACGACATCCCCGCCGCGCTGCGCGCCGCCGGTGCCACCCTCCCGGTCGCCGACGTGCTCGGCCCCTCGCCCCTGCTGCTCGACGCCCTCGACCGGCGCCTCGCCGAAGCCGGCCTCGACGTCCGCTCCCCCGCCGTCCGCGCCCGCACCGGCGTGGTCCTCGCCTCCGCCGGGTCCTCCGACCCCGCCGCGAACGCCGCCACCCGCGCCGTCGCCGCCCGCTGGCAGGCCACCCGCGGCTGGGCCGCCATCGAACTCGCCCACGCCTCCACCGGCGGCCCCACCGTCCAGGAGGCGATCGCCGCCCTGCGGGCCCGCGGCGCGACCCGCACCGCCGTCGCCCCGTACATGCTCGCCCCGGGCCTGCTCCCCGACCGCATCACCGCCGCCGCCACCGACGCCGACCTGGTCGCCGACGTCCTCGGCGCCGCCCCGGAGCTCGCCCACCTCCTCCTGGCCCGCTACGACGCCGCGACCCTCACCGCCGCCCTCGCCGCCTGACCCGACGTCACAGCCACCGCTGCGGGTCCGTCAGATCGATGTCGATCGGGAACGGCAGATCGAGGGCCAGCCGCTTCCGGTGGATCCCCACCGGCGCGTACGCCCCGGTCGCCCCGTCACGCTCGAAAACGTGCACCGCGAGCTCCCCGCTCTCGTTCTCCACCCGCCAGAAGTGCGGGAACCCGGCGCCCGCGTACTTCCGCGGCTTCACCTCACGGTCCCTGGCCTCCGAGTCCGGCGACACCACCTCGACCGCGAGCAGGACGTCCGTCGGCTGGAAGGTGGTCTGACGGGCGTCGGCCGCCGCCGCGCGCGGCACCACGCAGAGGTCCGGCTCCGGACGATCGCGCCTACCCAGGGTGACCGTCATCTCCCGGATCACCGCCAGCTCCGGCGGCTTGGCCTGGAGCAGGCCGAAGTGGAGAAGGTTGATCGCGTAGAGGTGGAAGAGGGACTGCGGACTCACGAAAACCAGGCTCCCGTCGAGCAGCTCCGTGTGCGGAGGCAGATTCGGAAGCCGGTCGAGGTCGTCTGCGGTCCAGCCGCCCTCCGGCGGTACGGGCCAAGTGGGCTCAGGTGCGACGGTCATCAGTGCTCCCATGGGCCGGAGTCTTGCAGCTCCTTCAGCCTACCCAGGGCGATCCGGCGATCACTCGGCCTCACGAGTGACGGCCTCGCGGAAGCGGGTGTCGAGGTCGGCCACGGCCGTCGCGTGGTGGGCCGGGGGGCGGGCCCAGTGCCAGGCGGCGGCTGCGCAGGTGCGCTGGTGGGGGGTGCCGTGTTCGAGGAGGGTGAGCAGGGCTTCCATGGTGCGGCGGTGGCCGATCGCGGCGAGCAGCGCGCGGGTGAGCCAGCTCGGCGAGGTGGGGTCGTCGTCGGCGGCCAGGGCCTGGACGACGAGGTCGGCGTGGCGCGCGGTGAGGGCGCGGTCGGCTTCGAGGGCGCGGTAGGCGGTCTGCCGCTTGTGGCCGATGCGGTGGTGGCGGGCGTAGCCGGGTGCCTGGGCGTCGAGGCGGGCGACGCGCTCGTCGGGCTGCTCGTGGTGTTCGAGGCCGAGGGCGGCGAGCAGCGCGTCGAGCGCCGCCTCCTGGGCGGCGTGCCGTTCGTCCTGCCGCATCTCAGGCCTTCACCGACTCCACGGCGCTGACCAGCGGGGCGAGTTCGGGGTTCTTGGCGGCTTCGTCGAGTGCTTCGCGCAGTGCCGTGTCGTTGGTGGGCCGGGCCGCGGCGAGGAGGTCGAGGCCGGCCTGGCTGACGTCGGTGTAGATGCCGCGGCGGTCGGTGGGGCAGAGGTAGCGGGCGAGCAGGCCGCGGTCCTCCAGGCGGGTGACCAGGCGGGTGGTGGCGCTCTGGCTGAGCACGACCGCGTCGGCGACCTGCTTCATCTGGAGGTGTCCGCCGATGCCGTCGTGTTGGCGGCTGAGCACTTCGAGCAGCGAGTACTCGCGGACGCTGAGGTCGTGCTTGGCCTGCAGGGCCCGCTCGATGTGCGCGTCGATCCGTCCGTGCAGCACGTAGAGGGCGGCCCAGCCGCTGGCGAGGGCGGTCAGCGCGGGGTCGGTGGCGGTCATGGGCCCGGTCTCCTTCCGAGGGCTTGCGAGGACGACGGTCTCCAGGATACCCGCATCCGAAGATTGCCAGCGTTTGCATATACAGAGCGTCTGCAACTATTGTCGAAGCACGTAAGACGCACAAGCAATCGCATGGAGGGTGGCGTCATGCCTCTCGCGCTCCTCGCCCTGGCCATCGGGGCCTTCGGGATCGGAACCACCGAGTTCGTGGTGATGGGCCTGCTGCCGCAGATCGCCGGTGATTTCGGGGTGTCGATCCCCACCGCCGGCCTGCTGGTCACCGGGTACGCGATCGGCGTCGTGCTCGGCGCGCCACTGATGACGGCGCTCGGCACCCGGATGAACCGCCGGACCATGCTGATGCTGCTGATGGGCCTGTTCACGGTCGGCAACCTGCTGTCCGCGGTGGCGCCGGGCTTCGGCCTGATGCTGGCGGGCCGGGTCGTCGCCTCGCTGGCGCACGGCGCGTTCTTCGGCATCGGCGCGGTGGTCGCCGCCGACCTGGTGGCGCCGGACCGGAAGGCCGGTGCGATCGCCACCATGTTCACCGGCCTGACCGTCGCCAACATCGTCGGCGTCCCGCTCGGCACCTTCATCGGCCAGGCGGTCGGCTGGCGGGCCACCTTCGCCGCGGTCGCCGCGCTGGGCGTGGTCGGACTGCTGGGCATCGCCCGGCTGGTCCCCCAGCTGCCGCGCCCCGAGGGCACCCGGCTGCGCCGCGAGCTGGCCGCGTTCCGCAACGTCCAGGTGGTCCTGGCGATGGCGATGACGGTGCTCGGCTTCGGCGGGGTGTTCGCCGCGATCACCTACATCGCCCCGATGATGACCAATGCGGCGGGCTACTCGGAGGGCGCGGTGACCTGGCTGCTGGTGCTGTTCGGCGTCGGCATGTTCCTCGGCAACCTGCTGGGCGGCCGCTTCGCCGACCGCCGGCTGATGCCGATGCTGTACGTGACGCTCGGCGGCCTGTCCGTGGTGCTCGCCGTGTTCACCTTCACCGCGCACAGCAAGGTGCCGGCCGCCGTCACGATCCTGCTGGTCGGCGCGCTGGGCTTCGCCACCGTCCCGCCGCTGCAGAAGCGCGTCCTGGACCAGGCGCACGGCGCCCCCACCCTGGCGTCCGCGGTCAACATCGGCGCCTTCAACCTCGGCAACGCGCTGGCCGCCTGGCTCGGCGGCCTGGTGATCACCGCGGGCCTCGGCTACACCGCCCCGAACTGGGTCGGCGCCCTGCTCGCCGCGTCCGCCCTGGTCCTCGCGCTCTGGTCGGCCGCCCTGGAGCGCCGCACCCCGGCCCGCGCACCGCTCGCCGCCCCCACCGCCGTCCCCGTCCACCACTGATCCGCCGCACCGCCGCACCCGAGGACCCGCCATGACCACCAGAACCCCGCAGGACGTCTTCGCCGACCACGGCCGCCGGCTGGCCACCGCCGACCTCGACCTGATCGCCGGGAACTACACCGAGGACGCCGTCCTGATCACCCCCGCCGGGACGTACGCCGGCCACGACGGGGTCCGGGAGGTCATCGGGCAGCTGCTCGCCGACCTCCCGGACGCCGAATGGCAGCTGACCCCGCAGTTCGCCGGCGACCTGCTGTTCCTCCGGTGGACCGCCGTCACCGGCAGCCACCGGGTGACCGACGGCACCGACACCTTCGTCTTCCGCGACGGACGGATCAGCGCCCAGACCGTCCGCTACCACCTCACCGACCGCACCGACCTCACCGACCGCACCGCGTAAGGAAAACCGCCATGACCGTCCCCACCGTGAAGCTCAACAACGGTGTCGAGATCCCCCAGCTCGGCTTCGGTGTCTTCCAGGTCCCCGACGAGGAGACCACCGCCGCCGTGGCCGCCGCCCTGGAGGCCGGCTACCGCAGCATCGACACCGCCGCCGTCTACGGCAACGAGGCCGGGGTCGGCCGGGCCCTCGCCGACTCCGGCGTGGCCCGCGAGGAGCTGTTCGTCACCACCAAGGTGTGGAACGCCGACCAGGGGTACGACGCCACCCTGCGGGCCTTCGACGCCGGCCTCGACAGGCTCGGCCTCGACCACGTCGACCTGTACCTGATCCACTGGCCCACCCCGGCCCGGGACCTGTACCTGGACACCTGGCGGGCCCTGGAGAAGCTCGCCGCCGACGGGCGGATCCGCGCCGCCGGCGTCTCCAACTTCCAGCCCGCACACCTGCAGCGGGTGCTGGACAGCAGCGACCTCGTCCCGGCCGTCAACCAGGTCGAGCTCCACCCGGGCCTGCCCCAGTCCGAACTGCGCGCGTTCCACGCCCGGCACGGCATCGCCACCGAGGCGTGGAGCCCGCTCGCCCAGGGCGCCGTCCTCGCCGACCCGGCGATCACCGCGATCGCCGCCCGCACCGGCAAGTCGCCCGCCCAGGTGGTCCTGCGCTGGCACCTGGAGCTCGGCAACATCGTGATCCCGAAGTCGGTCACCCCGGCCCGGATCCGGCAGAACCTGGACGTCTTCGACTTCCGGCTGACCGAGCAGGACCTGGCGGCGATCGCCGCCGGCGACCGCGAGCTGCGCACCGGCCCGCACCCGGACCAGTTCAACTGACACCCCGCTCCGACCCGGCGCAGGGGCCGCACCCGGTGGGTGCGGCCCCTGCGCCGCTTGCCTCAGCCCACCCGACGGAGCGTGAACTCGTCCACCGGGGTGCCCGCGAACAGCAGGTCGAGCCGCCCGGACAGCTGGTACACGCTGCCGCCGGGGCCGGGGGTGAGCACGGTGGTCGCCGCGTCCGGCGTCGGCCGGACGGCAGTCAGCCGGGCGGTCCGCCAGCCGTCGGCGGAGCGCAGCTCGACCCGGGACTCGGCGCCGCTGCCGCCCAGGTGGTTGGTGATGCCCAGCAGCGTGCCGTCCGGCCGGGAGAGCAGCCCGTCCAGGCCGAGCAGCCGGCCGCCGTCCCCGGCCACGGGGATCCGCGACAGCCGCTCGGGGCCGGCGATCGGCACCCGCCACAGCGTGCCGTCGTCGTACTTGCCGATCACCAGCGTCCCGCCGCTGCGGACGATGCCGTTCAGCCCGAAGGCACCGGGCTGCGGGGCCAGCCGGTCGTCCCGGACCAGGACGGACGCCGTCCCGCCCGGCGCCACCCGGTAGACGAACGGCGCGAAGGAGTCGGTGACGTACACCGTCCCGTCCGGGCCGACCACCAGGTCGTTGGCCAGGTGCTCGCCGCCGTCGGCGGCCACCGCGGCCAGGTCGGTGTAGAACAGCCGGCGCCCCGTCGCCAGGTCGTACGCGCCGATCCCGGCCACCCGGTGGGTGGTGGCCGCGCTCGACCGCAGGCCCGCCCCGGTGTCGCCGTTGGCGACCAGGATCCGGCCGCGCCCGGCGTCCACGTGCACCCCGACCACGGTGACCAGCGCCGGGTCGTCCACCAGCACCGCCGTCGAGCCGTCCGGCCGGACGGCGGCCACCGTGCCGTGCCGCATCGAGCCGACCAGGAACCGGTGGTGCACCGGGTCCCAGCCCGCCCCCTCGGGGTGCAGCGAGTCCCCGTGCCCCACCAGCACCGCCGGGTACCGCCCGGCCTGCGCCGCTGCCTGTGCCACTGCCCACGACGCCGGCTGCCCCGCCGCCCCGGCGGGCGCCGCGCCCGTGCCCAGCACGGCCGCCACCGCCGCCGCGACCAGTGCCGTCCGAACCGTCCTCGTCCTCATCCGCCCCTGCTCCTTCGTGCGTTCCTCGCTGACGTCCACCACTCTTCCGGCGGGCCGCGGCGGGCGGCAGTGCGTGTCGATGCTGGTAGCCGGAGTGACAGGCAACGGGCGGATACTGGTGGTCGGACCGAGAGGGGGGTCGTATGAGTGACGAGGAGTTCCGGCGGCAGGCGCTGTCGAGCTTCCTGCGGGCGCGGCGCGCGGCGGTGACGCCGGAACAGGTCGGCCTGGCGCCCGGGGTGCGGCGGCGGACGCCGGGGCTGCGCCGGGAGGAACTGGCGCTGCTGGCCGGGGTCGGGGTGACCTGGTACACCTGGCTGGAGCAGGGCCGGGAGATCAACCCCTCGCCGGAGGTGCTGACTTCACTGGCGCGGACGCTGCGGCTGGACCGCGCCGAGACCGACTACCTGTTCCGGCTGGCCGGCAGCGCACCGCGCCCGGCCCCGCCGGACCGCGTCCCGCAGGTGCCGGCCGCACTGCTGCGGATGGTGCAGGCGCAGTCGCCCGCCCCGGCGTTCGTGATGGACGCCGACTGGGACCTGCGGGCGTGGAACCCGCCCGCCGAGGCGCTGCTGGAGTTCTCCCGCTTCGCCCCCGCCGACCGGAACCTGGCCTGGGTGATCTTCGCCAACGAGCGCAGCCGCGCCCGGACCGTCGACTGGGAGCGGCACGCCCGCCGCACCCTGGCCGAGCTGCGGGCGGCGTACGGCGAGCGCGGCGGCGACGGCGCCCCGGAGGCCGAGCCACTGGCGGCGCTGATCCGCCGGCTGCGGGCCGCCTTCCCGGAGGCCGACCGCTGGCTGGACGAGCACCGGGTGAGCGAACGCGCGGGCACCGAGAAGGAGTTGGACCACGAGACGGTCGGCCGGCTGAACCTCGACCAGGTGGTGCTGCGCGCCCCGGACGGGCTCCAGCTAGTGGTGATCTCCCCGCGCGACCGGGAGACCACCGAACGGCTGCGCGCCCTCGTCCCGGCCGCCGACGCCGCCGACGCCGCCGCGACTGCGGCCCGGACCGGAACCGCCGCCGAGCCGGTCCGCTGAACGGCGACGGGCCGCCGGGACGCGAACGTCCCGACGGCCCGTCGGTTCTGCCGATCGGCGAGGTCAGTCGGACTTGCGGCGCTGACGACCCGTGCCGTAGTTGGAGCCGCTCTTCGACCCGGAGCCCGGCTTCGCCCGGCCCGAGGACTTGCCGATGAAGCCGGCCGCCATGTGCCCGCCGCCGGAGCCGGCGCCCGGACGCTGCTTGGGGCGGGGACGGCGCGGGTTGCCGCTGGCGTCCACGTCCTTGGGCAGCCCGGAGCGCTTCGCCGGCGGACGGCGCCGCGTCTGGCCCTCGGTGCGCTCGGTACGCGCGGTCTGCTCGGTGCGCTCGGTGCGCTCGGTCTGCTCCGCGCGCTCGGACCGCCGGGCCCGCTCGCCGCGGCCGCGACCACGACCGCCCTGCTCGCCGGCCGGGGCCGCCTGCGCGGCCTGCGCCGCCGGTGCCGCCGGCTGGTTCGCCGCCGGGACGGGCAGCGCGACCGGGACGCCGGTGGGAGTGCGCGCGCCGGTGATCCGCTTCAGCTCGGTGTCGGCCGGGCGCACCTTGGTGACCGTCGGCCGGATCCCGGCGACCGTCATCAGCCGGTTGACCTCGCGGCGCTGCTCGGGCAGCACCAGGGTGACCACGGTGCCGGACTCGCCGGCGCGCGCGGTGCGGCCGCCGCGGTGCAGGTAGTCCTTGTGGTCGATCGGCGGGTCCACGTTGACGACCAGGTCCAGGCCGTCGATGTGGATGCCGCGCGCGGCAACGTTGGTCGCGATCAGCGCGGTGACGTGACCGTCGCGGAACTGGTCGAGGACCCGGTTGCGCTGCGGCTGCGACTTGCCGCCGTGCAGCGCCGCGGCCATCACGCCGTTCGCCCGCAGCTGCTTGGCGAGCCGGTCGGCGCCGTGCTTGGTGTGGACGAACATGATCACCCGGCCCTCGCGGGCGGCGATCCGGGTGGTCGCCTCGGCCTTGTCGGCCGGCTCCAGCTGGAGCACGTGGTGGTCCATCGTGGTGACCGCGCCCGCCGACGGGTCGACCGAGTGGGTGACCGGGTCGGCCAGGAAGCGGTTGACCAGGCGGTCGACGTTGCGGTCCAGGGTGGCGGAGAACAGCATCCGCTGCCCGCCCTCGGCGACCTGCTCCAGCAGCTTGACGACCTGCGGCAGGAAGCCCATGTCGGCCATCTGGTCGGCCTCGTCGAGCACCGTGATGGTGACGTCGTCGAGGTACACGTCGCCGCGGCCGATCAGGTCGTCCAGCCGGCCGGGGGTGGCGACCAGCACCTCGGTGCCGCGCCGGACCTGGTTGGCCTGCCGGGTGATCGACATACCGCCGACCACGGTGGTGATCCGCAGGTTGAGCGCGGTCGCGAACGGGGTCAGCGCCTCGGTCACCTGCTGCGCCAGCTCACGGGTGGGCACCAGCACCAGGGCCAGCGGGCGGCGCGAGTCGGCGCGGCGGCCCGCGGTGCGGACCAGCAGCGGAATGCCGAAGGCGAGGGTCTTGCCCGAGCCGGTGCGCCCGCGGCCGAGGACGTCCCGGCCGGCCAGCGAGTCCGGCAGCGTGGCGGCCTGGATCGGGAAGGGCTCGGTGACGCCCTGCGCGGCGAGCGCGGAGAGCAGGCCCTTCGGCAGCTCCAGCTCGGCGAACGACGCCGCCGGCGGACGCGCCGGAGTGCCCTCGACGGGCGTGAAGTCCTCGGCCGGCCGGGCCTGGACGGTACGCGGGCCACGCGTCCGGTTCGCCGGACGGGCCCCCGAGGCACCGCGCGGCGCGGAGCCGTTGCGGGGCGGGCGGGCGGATCGGTTGCGCGGCGGGCGTGCCTGGTCGGTCATGCTGCTCCAAGTCCTGGTGGGCCGTGGGCCACGGTGCGGTACGGACGGTGCGGGATGCGCGGTGCGGTACCGGTGGCGATGAAGTCGGCCGTATCAGGAGTGGAAAGTCGCGCGGGCGCCGCCCCGGCCGTCCGGCGGCATGGGCGAGGGCCCGCACCCTGCAGGTTGCGGGCCCTCGCTGCGCGACTGTTGAGTCTGCTCGAAGAGCGAGTCTCAGATGGCGCGGATGTTCTCGGCCTGCGGGCCCTTCTGGCCCTGCGTGACGTCGAACTCGACCTTCTGGCCCTCGACGAGCTCACGGAAGCCGTTGGCCTGGATGTTCGAGTAGTGGGCGAACACGTCGGCGCCGCCACCATCCTGCTCGATGAAGCCGTAGCCCTTTTCGCTGTTGAACCACTTCACGGTGCCGGTAGCCATAACCGTCTCCACTTTCACTGGGGCGTCAGGGCCCACACCTCGTGGACCCCAAGTAGCCGCGATCCCCATCCGGAGAGAACACCGGACAAAACAAATGCGCCTGTTGGTTGGAACCAGCAGGCGCACACATACGTTCATGGGAACCAATACTGCAACTGCTTCGACTCTAGCACGACGGCCGGTCGATGCGACGGGAAAAGTTCCCCTGGTCACACCACGTTTGCCGGGCGCGGGAGGGGGGGGGGGGGGGGGGGGGGGGGCGGGGCGGGCCCCCCCCCCCCCCCCCCCCCCCCCTCTCCGCAGTGCCCTGCCGTCAGTGCCGGCCGGCGGTCTCCGGCTCGCGCTCACCGAGCGGGGCGACCGAAGCCCCGTGGCCGCCGGCGGTGGCCGTGCCCGGCCACCAGGCCCAGCGCCCGAACAGGGCGGTCAGCGCCGGGGTGAAGAAGAGCGACATCACGAACGCCGAGACCACGATGCCGAAGGCGACCGAGAAGCCGATCTGACTGAACAGCGAGTTACCCGCGAGCAGCATGGTGCCGAAGGTGGCCGCCAGGATGAAGCCGGCCGCCGCGACGGTCGGACCGCCGTGCTTGATCGCCTGGGCTGCCGCGGTCCGGGCATCCTTGCCCTCGGCGACCTCCTCGCGGAGGCGGGCGATCATCAGGATGTTGTAGTCGGTGCCGATCGCCACCACGAACAGGTAGATGAACATCGGCAGCATGAACATCAGCCCGGCCTCGCCCTGCACCTGCTGGAAGAGCAGGCTGGTGGCGCCGATCGTGGCGCCGAAGCCGAGGCCGACCGCCGCCATCAGGTACCAGGGGGCGACCACGCTGCGCAGCAGCAGGCCGAGGATGACCATGATCAGGACGGCCGCGACCGGGAAAACCAGCGAGTAGTCGCGGGCCATCGCCGTGTTGATGTCCTTGAAGATCGCGCTCTGGCCGCCGACCAGGGCCTCGGTGCCCTGCGGCGCGGCGTCCTTCGCGGTGGCGCGCAGCTTGCCGACGGTGTCGATGGCCTTGTTGGTGGCCGGGGCGTCCTTGAGCATGACGGTGAAGTCGGCGGTGGTGCCGTCGCCGTTCAGCTTGGGTTCCGGGGCGACCTGGGCGACGCCTGGGACCTTGCCGAGGGCCTGGGCGTAGCCGCTCAGCGCAGCGCTGTCGAGCTTGCCGTTCTTGCCGGTCAGGTAGACGTGGCTGGGGTCGGAGGCGCCGGCCGAGAAGCCCTTGGTCAGGGTGTCGGTGACGACCATCGACTCCTTGTCCTTCGGCATGGAGCCGGCGGCCAGGTCGAAGGAGCCCTTGTAGCCGAAGGCCGCCAGCGAGAGCAGCACCATCAGCGCGCCGGACAGGATCGCGGTCATGGCGGGGCGGCGGCCGACGGTGCGGCCGATCGCCTCGAAGCGCGCGGACTTGGGCTCGATCTGCCAGGCCTTGGACGGCCAGAACAGCACCTTCTGCGGGATCAGCGAGAGGATCGCCGGCACCAGCGTGACCGAGGCGAGGGCGGTGACCGCGACGGCGATGGCCAGCGAGGGGCCGAGCGCCTTGAACATGCCGAGGCTGGAGAGGATCAGCACGCTGAACGCCACGATGACCGCTCCGGCGGCGGAGGCGATGGCCTCGCCGACCCGGCCGACCGCGTTGACCACGGCCTCCTTGCGGTCGTCGCCGGCCCGCAGCCGCTCGCGGTAGCGGAACATCAGGAAGAGGAAGTAGTCGGTGCCGACACCGAACAGCACCACGATCAGGATCGCCGAGACCGAGTTGTCCGCCTTGAGGCCGAAGGCCTTGGAGGCGTCGGCGATCAGGCCGTTGGCGACCATCGAGTAGACGGTGATCGAGAGGATCGGCAGCAGCGCGATGATCGGGCTGCGGAAGATGATGCCGAGGGTGAGCAGGATGATCACCACGGTGCCGATGCCGATCAGCGCGTTGGCGAGGTCGGAGGAGTCCTTCTGGTCGAGGACCTGCGCCGCCGGGCCGCCGAGCTGGATCTTCAGGTCGCTGTCGGCGCCCAGCGCCTTGGCGCCCTCACGGAGCTCCTTGGCGGTGTCCGCGGCCTCGGGCTTCTGCGCGGAGCCCTTCTCCATGGCCACCATGGCCATCGCGTAGCGGCCGTCCTGCGAGGTGGTCCGCGGGTTCACCGGGACGACCTTCTCGACCTTGTCGATGTGCTTGTCGGCGAGCCCCTGCGTGACCTTGCCCATCACGGCCTGGTCCTGCTCGGTCAGCTTGCCGCCGTCCTTGCGCTCGAAGAGCACCATGGCGGACGGGGTGAAGTCGTCCGGGAAGGCCTTCTGCTGCACCTCCATGGCCCGGATCGACTCGTAGCTCTTGGGGAGGAAGGCACTCTCGTCGGTCTGGGCGGTCAGTGTCGGCGCGGTGGCGACGATGGCGACGGCGGCCACGATCCAGGCGACGATCACCCACCATGCCCTGTTGACGACGAATTGTCCGATTCGATGGAACATGATCGAGTCCCTAACCCCTTAGCCGGTCGGCAGGTAAGTACGTGAATGCGTATCGTACGGTCTCTTACCTGCCGCCCGGCAAGTGGATAGCTCCGCGACGGGGCGCCCCCCGGGGACGGCGAACCGGGCCCCACACCATCGTCACCCGGGCCCGCCCCCGCCCACCTCGTGCTTCGGGTGGAGTCCTCTCCCCCTCAAGGTGGACTTCTGGCCGCCCTCAAGGAGGAGGGGGCAGGCTCGGCACCTAGGGGTAACCCCACCATCGAAGGTGGGGGAAAGCCCAGGGACAACTCGGTACCCAGCCGGATGTTCCGTCAGCTCGCGCTTCCGTAGCGTCTGTTGCGCAGCCGGACCGCAGCCGGCGCAAGGCTCCGGCGGCCGGGGGTGGCCGCCGCTTCTCCGTGGGGACAACTTCCGTGAAAGCAGGACTCGCCGCCACCATGGGCGCGTGGAGCGCCCGCCACCGCAAGACAGCGGTCTTCGGCTGGCTGCTCTTCGTCGTCCTCGCCGCCTACCTCGGCGGTGTGCACGGCAGCAACAAGGTGACCGACTCCGAGTCGATGCCCGGCGAGGTCGCCCGGGCCGCCAAGATCCTCGACGAGGCCGGGATCAAGTCCCCGGCCGCCGAGACCGTGCTCGTCCAGAGCTCCACCCTGACCGCCGACGACCAGGCGTTCCGCGCCGTGGTCGACCAGGTCGCCGCCGCCGTCGGCGCCACCGGGAGGACGGCCGACCTGCGCAGCCCGTACGACACGCAGGCGATCTCCGCCGACCGCCACTCCGCGCTGCTCCAGTTCACCATCACCGGGGAGGACCGGGAGAAGGCCGTCGCCAACGTGCCCGCCGTGGTCGACGCGGTGGCCGGCGTGCAGGCCGCGCACAAGGACCTGGTGGTCGAGGAGTTCGGCGAGGCCAGCGCCGGCAAGTGGTTCCAGGACCAGTTCCAGGACGACTTCGCCCGCGCCGAGTGGACGGCCGTGCCGCTCGCCCTCGGCATCCTGCTGATCGCCTTCGGCGCGCTGGTCGCCGCGGTGCTGCCGGTGGTCCTCGCGGTCACCGCGTTCGTCGCGGCGGGCGGCCTGGTCGCCCTGTCCAGCACCTTCCTGCACACCAGTGACGACGCCAGCTCGGTGATGCTGCTGGTCGGCCTCGCGGTCGGCGTCGACTACTGCCTGTTCTACCTGCGCCGCGAGCGCGAGGAGCGGGCCGCCGGCCGCAGCGCGGCGGACGCGCTGCAGATCGCCGCCGCCACCAGCGGCCGGGCCGTGCTGGTCTCCGGCATCACCGTGGTGGTCGCGATGGCCGGCATGTTCCTCACCGGCATCGCGGACTTCCAGGCGATGTCCGGCGCCACCATCATCGTGGTGGTCACCGCGGTGCTCGGCTCGCTCACCGTGCTGCCCGCCCTGCTGTCCATGCTCGGCGACCGGGTGGAGAAGGGCCGCGTCCCGTTCCTGCACCGCCTGCGCAGCGCGCAGCCCGCCGGCACCGGCGGCCGGGTGTGGAACGCGCTGCTCACCCCGGTGCTGGCCCGTCCGGTGACCGCCGCGCTGCTGGCCGGCGGCGTGCTGCTGGCGCTCGCCGCGCCGCTGCTCACCATGCACACCGCGAACCTCACCTTCCAGCAGCAGCTGCCCAAGGGCAACGCGCTGGTCGCCACCTCGCAGCGGATCGAGGCCGCCTTCCCCGGCAGCCCGGCACCGGCCACCGTGGTGGTCAAGGCGCGCGACATCGACTCCCCGGAGATGAAGGCCGCGCTGGAGCAGCTCCAGGCGAAGGCGCTGGCGAGCGGCGGGAAGATGCACGGCCCGATCACGGTCGACGTCCACGCCGAGCAGAACGTCGCCACCGTGGACATCCCGCTGAGCGGCAGCGGCAACGACGCCACCAGCACCGCCGCGCTCAAGGCCCTCCGGGAGGACGTGGTGGCGTCCACCGTCCTGAAAGTACCCGGCACCGAGGCCCCGGTCACGGGAAACACCGCGGGGTCGCACGACTTCAACCAGCAGATGTCGAACTCCATGATCCCGGTCTTCGGCTTCGTGGTCGCCTTCGCCTTCGTGCTGATGCTGATGTCGTTCCGCTCGCTCGGCATCGCGCTGACGGCGGTGGTGCTGAACCTGCTGTCGGTGGGCGCGGCGTACGGCGTGCTCTCGCTGGTCTTCCAGCACGGCTTCGGCGCGGCCCTGTTCGGCACCTCCGGGGTGGGCGCGGTGGAGTCCTGGGTGCCGCTGTTCCTCTTCGTGATCCTCTTCGGCCTGAGCATGGACTACCACGTCTTCGTGGTCTCCCGGATCAAGGAGGCGCACGACCGCGGACTGGCCACCCGCGAGGCCGTGTCGTACGGCATCCGCTCCACCGCCGGGGTGGTGACCAGCGCCGCGGTGATCATGGTCGGCGTGTTCGGGGTCTTCGGCACCCTGTCGATGCAGTCCATGAAGCAGATGGGCGTGGGCCTCGCGGTCGCCGTCCTGCTGGACGCCACCGTGATCCGCGCGGTGCTGCTGCCCGCCACCATGACCCTGCTCGGCGAGCGCAACTGGTACCTGCCGAGCTGGCTCTCCTGGCTGCCGAACCTGGACCACGGCACCCCCGAGCCGCGGCACGGCTCCGAGGAGCGGGAGCGCGTCCTGGTCTGACCCGTTCCGTCCCGATGTGCGCGGCCCGCCACCGGCCGCGCACATCGGCGTACCCGCGCTGGCACGATGGTCCCCGTGCTGGAGCGACCCTTCGACGAGATCCGGGCCCGCCACCTGCTGCGGCGGGCCTGCCGGGCGGCCGGGCTGCCCGACCCCGACGGCGCGGCGCTGCTGGCGCTCGGCGAGAACGCCGTGTTCGACCTCGGCGACCCTGCGGTGGTCGCCAAGGTGGGCCGCGTCCCGTCCGCGGGCACCTCCGGCTGCCGGGCCGCCCGCGAGCTCGCGGTGGCCCGCTGGCTGGACGGGCACGGCATCCCGGTGGTCCGCCCCCACCTGCCGGAGGCGCTCGACGCCGACGGCCACCCGGTCTCCTTCTGGCGCCGCCTGCCACCGGCCGTCCGGCCGGCCCGGGCGGCCGACCTCGCCCCGCTGCTGCGCGCCCTGCACGAGCTGCCCGACGCCCCGGACCGGCCCGCGCCGGCCTTCCCGCTGCCCCGACGCGAGCTACTCGCCCCGGTCGACCGCTGGCTCGCCGCGGCGGACGGCCACATCGACCCGGCCGACGCCGCCTTCCTGCGCGAGCGGAAGGAGAGCTTCGTCACCGCCCTCGCCGGGCTGACCCCGGTCCTGCCGCCCGGCCCGGTCCACGGCGACGCGCTCCCGCGCAACGTCCACGTCGGCCCGGACGGCCCGGTCCTGCTCGACCTGGAGACGGTCTGCGCCGACCTGCGCGAGCACGACCTGGTGGTCCTGACCCTCGCTCAGGACCGGTACGGGCTCCCGGCCGAGGAGTACGCCGCTTTCACCGCGGCGTACGGCTGGGACGTCCGGGAGTGGCCCGGATGCGCCGTGCTGCGCGGTGCCCGGGAGACCGCGAGCGCCGCCTGGGTCGCCCAGCGGACGCCCGACAACCCGGCCGCCGCAGCGGAGTTCGGTCGCCGGGTGACCTCGTTGCGTAACGCCGACCCCCACGTACGCTGGTTCGAGTTCTGACCGATTCCCAGGGTCGCCCGCGATGTGGCGTGGCGCACACCCGTACGGAACCAGCCCGTTCGTGCCCGGCGTCGTATCCGCCAGACGCCCCGTCCAAAGGCGGCCGGTACGACGTCAGGAGTCGTCACCTTGGTGATCCATCACACCCTCAACCGTCGCCGCCGCGCCCTCGGGGTCGGCCTGTCCGCCCTGCTGGCGCCCGCCCTGCTGGTCGCCTGCGGCGGCCCCGGGCACGGCTCGTCCGCCGGCGACGCCGCGGGCCGCCCCTCCGCGTCCACCTCGGCCTCGCCGTCGGCGTCGCCCTCCCCCGCCGCCTCCACCTCGACCGCGCGCTCGGCCCCGAACCCCGCCTCGCCGAGCAGCACGCCCGAGACGGACGACGCGGACCCCACCCCGACCCGGACCCCCGAGCCGCAGAGCGCCGAGCCCTCGGCGACCCGCCCGCCGGGCTCCCCGTCGGCCTCCGCGACCGCCCCCGCCACGCCGCGCCCCTCCGGACCGGCCGGCGGCGTCCCCGTGCCCGGCTCGGTGCTGCACCACACCGCCTCCGGCGGCCGCACCGTCGCGCTGACCTTCGACGACGGCCCGGGGCCGGCCACCGGCCAGGTGCTCGACCTGCTCGCCCGCTACGGCGCGCACGCCACCTTCTGCCAGGTCGGCAAGAACGTCGCCGCCGATCCGGCGATGACCCAGCGGATCCTGGCCGGCGGGCACCGGCTCTGCGACCACACCGTCGACCACCCGCAGCCGATGCACGCCCTCCCGCACGACCGGCAGGTCGCCGAGATCGCCGACGCCCGGGACACCATCGTCAGGGCCGGCGGCCCCGGCACCCAGGTCACCTGGTGGCGCGCGCCCGGCGGCGACTTCACCGCCGAGAACGTCAAGGCGGCGACCGACCTCGGCATGAAGTCGCTCGGCTGGACGGTCGACCCGCGCGACTGGTCCCGCCCCGGCGTCCCGGCGATCGTCGCCACCGTCCAGAAGGACCTGCGGCCCGGCGGCGTGGTGCTGATGCACGACGGCGGCGGCGACCGCAGCCAGACCGTCGCCGCGCTGGCGCAGCTCCTGCCGTGGCTGGTCGCCCAGGGCTACACCTTCGACTTCCCGGCGTCCTAGTCCGAACGGGACGGCCTCGGCCGGTCCGTCAACCGCCTTCCGCCGTACGGTGGTTGGCCAGGCGGGCGGCGACGGCGTCCAGCAGCAGGTCCAGCGCGAACGGGTAGCCGCTGCGTCCCATGTCGGCGACCAGCAGGCCGGCGGTGGCCGCGATGTGCGGGTGGGTCTCGGCCGTGAGGTGGGCGTAGGCGTCGGGCCACACGTCGCGGTCGGCGTTGCGGGCGGGTTCGGGGAGGGCCTGGGCCGCCGCGTCGAGGGCGGCGAAGCCCAGGGCCTGGTCGACGAAGGCGTGGTAGACCCGGACCGCCTCCCGGTCGGGGAAGCCCGCGTCGCGCAGCAGCCCGAGGATGGCCTCCACCGCCCGGGTCTCGTTCTCGCGTCCGGTGGTGCGGTGGGCGGCCAGTACCGCGGCCTGCGGGTGGGACTGGTACGCCGCGTGGATCCGCAGCCCGATCTCCCGCAGGTCGGCCCGCCAGTCGCCGGAGGGCCGCCAGCCGGCCTGGGCCTGGCCGATCAGCTCGTCGGCGACCGCGAGCAGCAGGTCGTCGGCGTTGCGGAAGTACCGGTACAGCGAGCTGGGGTCGGCGCCGAGCGCGGCGCCGAGGCGCCGCACGGTGAGCGCCTCGGTCCCGTGCTGCTCGACCAGCCGCAGGGCGGTCCCGATGATGCCCTCGCGGGTGAGGACGGTGCCCTGCCGGGTGGGGCGGCGCCGCCGGCGCCGGTCCTCGGGTACGACTCGATCGCTCATGCCTCCCGAGCTTATGACAACAGCATTGACGTGTGAAGCGGCTCACGGGTTTCATGAGCTCGCCACCGGACCGGGCGCCGCACGCCCGCCGTCCGGGGCCTCCCCCACCTGGCACTTCCTCCCCCATACCTAGGCGGTGATCCGTTGGCACCCACGGTGAAGGACTCCGGAGCCGGCCCCAGAGCGGGCCTGCACAGCTCCCAGCCGGCGATGCGCCGTTCGCTCGGCGTGGCCGGCGGCGTGGCACTCGCCGCCTCCAGTACGGCCGCCACCACCAGCGTCGGCATCGGCCTGGGCCTGATGGCCGCCGTCGTCGGCCTGCACCTGCCCGCACTGATGCTGCTGGCCTTCCTCCCGGTCCTGGCCATCGCCGGCGGCTACGGCCGGCTCGGCCGGGTCGAGCCGGACGCCGGCTCCAGCTACCGCTGGGTCGGCCGCACGCTCAACCCGTGGCTCGGCTTCCTGACCGGCTGGGTCAACACCGTCGGCACCGTCGTCTTCATGGCGTACACCACCACGGTGACCGGCTCGGCCGTCCTCCAGCTGCTCGGCCAGGCCGGCCTGCACAGCGTCGCCGGGCTCGCCCTGGACCCGGACTCCACCGTGCAGTCCACCCTGCTCGGCCTGGTGGTGCTGATCGCCGCCGCCGTGGTCGCCGTCCGCGGCCTGCACCACGCGACCCGCCTGCAGAACGTCCTGCTGGTCTTCGAGTACGCGGTGCTGCTGGCCTTCTGCGGCTACGGCCTGTTCGTCGGCGACCAGCCGTTCTCCTGGGACTGGTACAACCCGTTCGCCATCCCGTCGATGGCCGCCCTCGCCCAGGGCATGGTCCTCGCGGTGTTCTGCTACTGGGGCTTCGAGTCCGTCTTCAGCGTCGGCGAGGAGGTCCGCGACCCGCGCGACGCCTCCCGGTCCGGGTTCATCGCGCTGACCGTGATGCTGCTGCTCTTCCTGGTGGCCGGCACCGCCTTCCAGCGGGTCCTGCCGCTCGACGAGCTGGCCGACAACGGCGCCCACGGCCTGGCCTACTTCGGCGACAAGCTCGCCGACCAGCCGCTCGCCGCCCTGCCCCTGGTCGCCCTGACGTTCTCCGCCGCCGCCTCGCTGCAGGCCTCGGTCATCCCGACCGCCCGCGGCATGTACGCGATGGGCCGCGACCGCACCCTCGGCCCGGTCTGGACCCGGATCCACCCCAGGCACGGCACCCCCGCCACCGGCACCTACCTGATCACCGGCGTCGCGATCGCCCTCGCCCTGCTCTCGCTGGTCATCCCCACGGTCAACGACCTGATCTCCGCCGCCGTCAACGCGATCGGCATCGTCGTCGCCCTGTACTACGCGCTGGTCGCCATCGCCGCCGCGAAGCGCTTCCGGCACCTGCTGCGCAGCAACCCGCTGGAGGGCCTGCGCGCCGTCGTCGCACCGCTGCTCGGCGCCGCCGCCCTGCTCGGCGTCGGCGGCTACCTCGCCTGGACCTTCTGGGACTCCGCCGACCACTTCGAGCTCTCGGCCGACAACGGCTGGTTCGAGCTGCTGGTCCCGGTCCTGATGATCGCCAGCGGCCTGGTCGCCGGTGCCTGGGCCCGCTGGGTCCGCAAGGCCCCGTACTTCTCCCCCGACTACAGCCCGGCCTCCGGCACCGCCCCGGACGCCGCCCCCGCCGACGCACTGGAGCGCCAGCTATGACCAAGGCCGACCTGGTCTTCACCAACGGTCCCGTCCACACCGGCGACCCCGCCCGCACCCGGGCTACCAGCCTCGCCGTCACCGGCGAGCGGATCACCGCCGTCGGCCACGACGAGGTCCGCGAGCTCATCGGCCCCGGCACCGAGGTCGTCGACCTGGACGGCAAGCTGCTGCTCGCCGGCTTCCAGGACGCGCACGTCCACGCGGTGTTCGGCGGCGCCGAACTCGCCCAGTGCGACCTCACCGGCACCGTCGGCGTCGACGACTACCTCGACCGGATCCGCGCCTACGCCGCCGCCCACCCCGAGCGCGCGTGGATCACCGGCAGCGGCTGGTCCATGGAGAGCTTCGACGGCGGCCTGCCCACCCGGCAGCTGCTCGACTCCGTCGTCCCCGACCGGCCCGTCTACCTCACCAACCGCGACCACCACGGCGCCTGGGCCAACAGCCGCGCCCTCGAACTCGCCGGCCTCACCCGCGACACCCCCGACCCCGCCGACGGCCGGATCGAGCGCGAGGCCGACGGCACTCCCAGCGGCGTCCTCCAGGAGGGCGCCACCGGCCTGGTCGCCCGGCTGATCCCGCCCAGCACCGCCGCCGACCGCCTGGCCGGCCTGCACCGGGCACAGCAGCTGCTGCACTCCCTCGGCATCACCGGCTGGCAGGACGCCCTGCTCGGCGTCTTCAACGGCCAGCCCGACCCCTCCGACGCGTACCACGCCGCCGCCCTCGACGGCACCCTCACCGCCCGCGTCACCGGCGCCCTCTGGTGGGACCGCGAGCGCGGCGCCGAGCAGATCGCCGAACTCGTCGAGCGCCGGGCCGCGTTGAGCACCGGGCGGTTCCGGGCCGGCTCGGTGAAGATCATGCAGGACGGCATCGCCGAGAACTTCACCGCCGCCATGACCAGCCCCTACCTGGACGGCTGCGGCTGCGCCACCGCCAACTCCGGCCTCAGCTTCGTCGATCCCGACGCGCTGCGGTCCCACGTCACCGACCTCGACGCGCTCGACTTCCAGGTGCACTTCCACGCACTCGGCGACCGCGCCGTCCGCGAGGCGCTCGACGCGATCGAGGCCGCCGTCGCCGCCAACGGCCGGCGCGGCAACCGCCACCACCTCGCCCACCTGCAGGTCGTCCACCCCGACGACATCGCGCGCTTCGCCCGGCTCGGCGCGATCGCCAACATCCAGCCGCTGTGGGCCGCCCACGAGCCGCAGATGGACGAGCTCACCATCCCGTTCCTCGGGCCCGAACGCGCCGCCTGGCAGTACCCGTTCGGCTCGCTGTACCGGGCCGGCGCCACGCTCTGCGCCGGCAGCGACTGGCCCGTCTCCAGCCCCGACCCGCTGGCCGGCATCCACGTCGCCGTCAACCGGATGGAACCCGACGCGACCGACGGCCGGGTCTTCCTCCCCGAGCAGCGCCTCGCCCTCACCAGCGCGATCGCCGCCTACACCGCCGGGTCCGCCCACATCAACGGCCACCCCGACGCCGGCACCCTCCAGCCCGGCCACCTCGCCGACCTGGTCGTCCTCGACCAGGACATCCTCACGGCCGACCCCCTCACCATCGCCGACACCAAGGTGGAACGCACGTACGTCGGCGGCCAGTTGGTCTACAACAGGAACTAGACCCGCAACCCGCGCCCCGCCAGGGGCGGCGCGCTCAGCGCAGCGAACTCGCCCGCACGGTCAGCTCCGTCCGGACCAGCCGTCCCGTCGGCGCGGGGTCGCCGCTCTCCAGGGCGGCGACCAGCAGCTCCACCCCCGCCTCGGCGACCTGGGTGGGCCGGAGGCCGAGCGTGCTGACCGGCGGGTCGGCGTGCTCGGCCGTGCCGTCCTCGCCGGCGCACACCACCAGCAGGTCCCGCGGCACCGCCAGCCCGTGCCGCCGCGCGGCGTCGAGCACCAGCGGCGGCGCCACCTCCGCGACCACGAACAGCGCGTCCGCCCCACCCCTCAGCGCCTGTTCGACGGCGGCGATCACCGCCCCGTTCCCGGGCCGCTCCGCCAGCACCGACCGTTCCTCCACCCCCTGCTCCTCGCACCAGGACCGGTACGCCTCCCCCGACTCGCGGTGGAACCGGGTCCGCGCATCCTGCGACACGAAGGCGGTCCGCCGCGCCCCCTGCTCCCGCAGGTGGTCGAGGACTCCTCGGACCGCCTCGACCGTGTCGATGTCCACCCAGTGCGCGCCTTCGCGCCCTTCCACGGACCGGTCCGTGAAGAGCGGGATCCGCGCCTGCAGGAAGTCCTCCACCAGCGGGTCGTCGATCAGCGGGTCGGCGACGATCGCCGCGTCCAGCGGCAGGTCGTTCCACTCGTCGGGCGTCGCGCCGCTGGGCAGCAGCACCAGTGCGTAGCCGTGTTCCAGGGCCGCGGTCGCCGTGGCGCTGGTGAGCTGCGCGAAGTAGGGCGATTCCATGTACGACCCGGCCCCGGCCGGGTATTCGCCGACCGCGAAGCCGATCAGCCGCGCGTGACCCGCGCGGAGCAGCCGGGCGGTGGCGTTGGGCCGGTAGCCGAGCGCGCGGGCGGCTTCGCGGGCGCGTTCCCGGACAGCGGGTGAGAGCCGGCCGGTGCCGTTGAGGGCGGCGGAGACGGTGGTCTTGGACAGGCCGGCCTCGCGGGCCACGTCGACGAGCCGGATCCGGGGGCGCGGGGTGTCGGTCATGCACCGAATGCTGCCAGCCCGGCCTGCCCGCCGTCACCCCTCCTCCGGCGCCCTCGCCACCTTTGCAAAACCGTTCCCGCAAACCGTGCCGCACCCCCTTGTGCGGGAACGTTCCCGCATCAATACTCCTCAGCACTTCCCCCGCACGCTCCCCAGCACCCCGCCAACCCCTGAAAGGGGTGGACCCGCCATGCGCGTCCCCAGACCGGCCGCCCTGCTGGCCGCCACCGCTCTGGTCCTCGCCACCGCCGCCTGCTCCGGCGCGACCAGGCCGACGGCCACCGACACGGCGTACACCTCCGCGCCCGACACCCCGCCCGCCAAGGGGCCGATCGCGTCGTTCACCTGGTCGCTGTACGCGGAGCCGTACTCGCTCGACTACACGCAGGCCTTCGACTACCCGCCGAACACCGTGCTGGCGAACGTCTGCGAGCAACTGTTCCGGGTCACCCCGGACCTGAGGATCGAGCCGTCGCTCGCCCTGAAGTCCACCAACCCGGACCCGCTGACCTGGGTGTACACCCTGCGCGAGGGCGTGAAGTTCCACGACGGCGCGACGATGACCGCCGACGACGTGGTGGCGAGCCTGCAGCGGCACCTCGACCCGGCGACCGGTTCGACCTGGGGGTCGGCGTTCAAGAACGTCTCCTCGATCGAGAAGACCGGCCCGCTGGAGGTGACCATCCACCTCACCAAGCCGGACGTGCTGCTGAACGAGCTGCTCGCCGCCTCCCCCGGCACCATCGAGTCGGCGGCCTACCTGGCCAAGGCGGGCAAGGACTACGGCTCCCCGCAGGGCGGGGTGGACTGCACCGGCCCGTACGCGATCGACAGCTGGGCGCAGGGCGAGAGCCTGACCCTGAAGAAGAATCCCGCCTACTGGGACGCCGAGCTCGCGCCCAAGGCCGACAGCGTGAAGTTCGTCTTCATCAACGACCCGACGGCCCGGGCCAACGCCTGGCTGTCGGGCACCGTCGACGGCGGCTACATGGTCCCGACCTCCTCGCTGGCGCAGCTGCGCTCGACCGGCCAGGGCAAGCTGTACTTCGGCCCGAACACCGCCGCCGGCGAGCTCGCGGTGCTCGACTTCAAGGGCACCCTCGCCGACCTGAAGGTCCGCCGGGCGCTCTCCATGGCGCTGGACCGCGCCTCGATGGTCAAGGCCGCGGTCGGCGGGATCGGCACCCCGGCCAAGGCGCCGTCCGCCCGCGCCGCGTGGGCGACCGCCCCGGACCGGACCGAGGGCTACTTCGCCGCGCTCCCCGAGCCGAAGTACGACCTGGAGGCCGCCAAGAAGCTGGTCCAGGAGGCCGGCGCGAACGGCAAGAAGGTGGTGCTGGCGACCAGTTCGCTGGCGCCCGAGATCAGCGTGGTCGCCAACGCGGTGCAGGCGGCGGGCCGGCAGATCGGCCTGGACGTGGAGCTGAAGCCGGTCGCGCCGGACCAGTACACCTCGCTGTTCACCGACCCGAACGCCCGGGCCGGGCTGGACCTGGTGATCACCAACGGCTACACCAACAGCCCGGACCCGCTGGAGTTCTACCAGTCGTTCCACACCGGCGACTTCGCCAACTACGGCAACTGGTCCGACCCCGAGTTCGACAAGCTCTTCGACCGCGCGGTGGCCGCCGCCGACCCGGCCGCCCGGGCCGACCTGACCGCCGAGCTGCAGAAGATCGCGGTCCGCGAACTGGTCGCCATCCCGCTCTACGAGTCGCCGTACACCGTCTTCCTCGGCTCCAGGATCGCCGGTGCCACGGCGAGCATCTCGTCGCTGTACTACCCGTGGGCCGCGACGATCGGCGCCGCGCACTGATGGCCCGTTACCTCCTCGGCCGGCTCCTCGGGTTGGCGGGGGTGCTGCTGGCGACCTCGTTCCTGGTCTTCAGCGCCGTGCACCTCGCCCCCGGGGATCCGGTGGCCTTCCTGCTCAACGGGCGCCCGGCCTCGCCCGCCACGGTGGCCGCGCTGCGCGCCCAGTACCACCTGGACGACCCGTTCCTCACCCAGTACCTGAAGTGGCTCGGCGGCGTGCTGCACGGCGACTTCGGCCGCTCGGTGCAGTTCCGCCAGGACGTCGGCGCGCTGATCGGCGCCCGGCTGCCCGGCACCCTGCTGCTGGTCGGATACGCGGCGCTGCTGGTCACCGTCGGCGGCGTGCTGCTCGGCGTGCTGGCGGCGCTGCGCCCCGGCCCGCTGGACCGCGCGGTGCTGATCGGCACCGGGGTGGCCACCGCCACGCCGCCGTTCGTCTCCGCGATCGCCCTGGTCTCGCTGTTCTCGGTGCAGTTGGGGTGGTTCCCCGGCCCGGGCTCGACCGGCAGCGGCCTCGGCGGCCGGCTGTACCACCTGACGCTGCCCGCGTTCGCGCTGGCCGTCACCCTGGCCGGCCTGCTGGCCCGGGTGACCCGCTCCGCGATGCTCGACGAACTGGGCCGCGAGCACGTCGAGGTGTCGCGCTCCCGCGGCGTCGCGGGCCGCGCGGTGGTCCGCCGGCACGTGCTGCGCAACGCGCTCGGCCCGATCGTCACGGTCGGCGGCACCATGCTGGCCGGCCTGCTGGTCTCCACCTCGATCGTGGAGACCGCGTTCAACGTCACGGGGGTGGGCCAACTGCTGGTCCAGTCGGTCTCGGTGAAGGACTTCCCGGTGGTGCAGGCGGTCACCCTGCTGGTGGTCGCCGCGTTCGCGGTGGTCAACCTGGCCGTGGACCTGCTCGCCCCGCTGATCGACCCCCGGCTCACCCTGCGCCGCGGGGCGAAGGGAGGTACCGGATGACCGCCACCGCGCTGCCCGAACTGCGCCGCCGGCCCGGCCAACGGGCCCTGGCACTGCTCGGCGGGGGGCCGCTGTTCACCGCCGCCGTGCTCGTGCTGCTCGCCCTCGTGCTGGTCGCGCTCTGCGCGCCGCTGCTCGCCCCGGCCGACCCGGAGGCGCTCGACCTCGGCGCCTCCCTGGTCGGCAGCAGCGCCGACCACCTGCTCGGCACCGACCAGTCCGGCCGCGACATCCTCTCCCGGCTGCTGTACGGCGCCCGGACCGGCCTGCTCGGCCCGCTGCTGGTGGTCGGCCTGTCCACGCTGCTCGGCACCCTGCTCGGGGTGCTGGCCGGCTGGCGCGGCGGCTGGGCGGACGCCCTGCTCTCGCGCACCATGGACCTGGTCTTCTCCTTCCCCGGCCTGCTGCTGGCGATCATGTTCGTGGCGGTGTTCGGCTCCGGGATGACCGCGCCGGTGATCGCCATGTCGGTGGCCTACACCCCGTACGTGGGACGCCTGGTGCGCGGCATCGCCCGGCAGGAGAAGGCCCGCCCGTACCTGGAGTCGTACCTGGTCCAGGGCTGGTCCGGCTGGACGATCTGCCTGCGGCACCTGCTGCCCAACATCGCGCCGACGGTCTTCGCCCAGTGCGCGATGAACTTCGGCTACGCGCTGATGGACCTCGCCGCGCTCTCCTTCCTCGGCTTCGGCGTGCAGCCGCCCGCCGCGGACTGGGGCGCGATGATCAACGAAGGGCAGTCGGCGCTCCAGCAGGGCGCGATGCTGCCCGCGCTCGCACCGTCCGCGTGCATCGTGCTCGCCGTGGTGGCGTTCGGCATCGTCGGCGAGGGCCTCGCCGACCGGGTGGCAAGGCGGGAGCGGTGATGACCGACCAGCAGAACATCCTGGAGATCGACGGACTCACCGTCCGGCTCCCCGAGGGCCGGGCCGCCCGGCCGATCCTGGACGGGGTCACCCTGCACGTCCGGCCCGGCGAGACGGTCGGCCTGGTCGGCGAGTCCGGCTCCGGCAAGTCGGTGGCCTGCCGCAGCGTCCTCGGTCTGCTCCCCGAGGGCGCCCGCGCCGAGGGGCGGATCCGGGTCGGCGGGCGCGAGGTGCTCGACCTCGGCCCCGCCGGGCTGCGCGACCTGCGCGCCCGCCGGGTCGCCATGGTCTTCCAGGACCCGCGCGCCTCGATCAACCCGCTGCGCCGGGTCGGCGACTTCCTCACCGAGGGCCTGCGTGCCGCCGGGACGCCCGCCGCCGAGGCCGCCGTCCGGGCCGAGGAACTGCTCGACGCGGTCGGCATCCGCGACCCGCACGGCGCGCTGCGCCGCTACCCGCACCAGTTCTCCGGCGGCATGCTGCAGCGCGTGGTGATCGCCGCCGCGCTCGCCGGGCAGCCCGAACTGCTGCTCGCCGACGAGCCCACCACCGCACTGGACGTCACCACCCAGGCCGAGGTGATCGCCATCCTCACCCGGCTGCAGGCCGACCGCGGCACCGGCATGCTCTTCGTCACCCACGACCTGGAGCTCGCCTCCGCCGTCTGCGACCGGATCTACGTGATGTACGCCGGCCGTATCGTCGAGGAGCGCGCCGTCACCGAGCTCTTCGCCCGGCCCCGGCACCCGTACACCGCCGGACTGCTCGCCTGCACGCCGCGGCTGGAGCCCGGCGCCGCCCCGCCCCGGCCGATCCCCGGCCGCCCGGTCTCGCTCGCCGAGGCCCCGGCCGGCTGCGCCTTCGCCGCCCGCTGCGCGCACGCCGCGGACCGCTGCCGCACCGAGCCCCCCGCCCTCACCCCGCACGGCCCGGGCCTCGCCGCCTGCCACCGCGCCGACGAAGGGATCCTCCCGTGACCCGCCCCCGCCTCCGGGGCCCCCGCCACCCCGGCCCCACCCCGCCCGCCGACCGCTCCGCGCGCAGCGCGCACGACCCCGCGCCGACCCCGCCACCCAGCGGACCCGCGCGCAGCGCGCACCACTCCGGCCCCCGCCTCCCGGCCACCGCCCGGTCCGCTCCTGCTCCCCGGCCCCGCGGCCGCGCGGCCGCCACCCGGGCCTGCTCCGCAGGGGTGTTCGCCCCGACCGCCGGGAGGCGGCCGTGACCGGTGCCCCTTCCCCCTCCGGCCTGCTGGTCTCCGGCCTCGGCAAGCGCTTCGGCCCGCACACCGCCGTCGACGACGTCTCCTTCATCCTGCCGCCCGGCGGCTCGCTCGGCATCGTCGGCGAGTCCGGCTGCGGCAAGACCACCACCGCCCGGATGCTGGTCGGCCTGGAGACCCCGGACACCGGCACCGTGCTGCTCGACGGCCGCGACCGTTCGGCCCGCCCGCGCGGCCGGGCCGAACGGCTGGCCCGCGCCCGCGAGATCCAGATGGTCTTCCAGGACCCGTACCTCTCGCTCGACCCCCGGATCACCGTCCGGGACTGCGTCGAGGAGGTGCTGCGGCTGCACTCCCCGCTGAGTGCCGCCGCCCGCCGCGACCGGGCCGCCGACCTGCTCGACCGGGTCGGCCTCGGCGAGCGCGAGGCGGCCGCGCTGCCCCGCCGGCTCTCCGGCGGACAGCGCCAACGCGTGGCCATCGCGCGGGCGTTGGCCGCCGAGCCGAAGGTGCTGATCCTGGACGAGGCGGTCGCCGCGCTGGACGTGTCGATCCAGGCGCAGATCCTCGACCTGCTCGCCGGCATCCGCCGGGACACCGGCCTGTCCTTCCTCTTCGTCAGCCACGACCTGGCCGTGGTCCGCCACCTCACCGACCGGATCTGCGTGCTGCGGGCCGGCCGGGTGGTCGAGTCCGGCGCCACCGAGGCCGTCCTGAGCAACCCCCGACACCCGTACACCCGGCTGCTGCTGGCCTCCGTCCCCCGCCCCGGCTGGCGTCCGGAGCACATCGCCGAGCAGCGCCGCTCCCTGGCCGCCCCCACCGAGGACCTGGTGCCATGACCGAACTCGCCCACCTCCCCGCCACCGAGGCGCTGCGCCGCTTCCGCGACCGCTCGCTCTCCCCGGTCGAGCTGATGACGGCGGTGATCGAGCGCGCCGAGGCGGTCGAGCCGACCGTCAACGCCCTGGCCGAGCGCACCTTCGAGGAGGCGCTGGCCGCCGCCCGCACCGCCGAGGCCCGCTACGGCGGGAAGGGCGAGCCGCCCCGTCCGCTGGAGGGCCTGGCGGTGGCGACCAAGGAGGAGCAGCCGATCGCCGGCCGCCGTGCCACCGACGGTTCGCTGGCCTTCCGGGACGAGATCGCCGAGCAGACCCACCCGGTGGTGCAGCGGATCCTGGACGCCGGCGGCATCGTGCACGCCCGCACCACCACACCGGAGTTCAGCTGCGCGGCGTTCACCCGGTCCCGGTTGTGGGGCGTCACCCGCAACCCGTGGAACCCGGCGTACTCGCCCGGCGGCTCCTCGGGCGGCGCGGGCGCGGCGCTGGCCTCGGGCAGCACCACGCTGGCGACCGGCTCCGACATCGGCGGTTCGATCCGGCTGCCGGCCTCCGCGACCGGCACGGTCGGCTTCAAGCCGCCGTACGGCCGGGTGCCGGCGATGGCGCCGTTCAACCTGGACACCTACTGCCACGACGGCCCGATGGCCCGCACGGTCGGCGACTGCGCGCTGCTGCAGAACGTGATCGCCGGCCCGCACCCGCTGGACGCGGTCTCGCTGCGGCCCAAGCTGGTCCTGCCCGAGCGGTTCGAGGGCGTCGCCGGGCTGCGGGTCGCGCTCTCGGTGCACCTCGGCGACTGGCCGGTCGACCCGGAGGTGGCGGCCAACACCCGCGCGGTCGCCGAGGCGTTGCGCGCCGCCGGGGCGGTGGTCGAGGAGGTCGAGGTGGGGATCACCCGGGCGCAGGTCCGGCGCGCCGCGATGATCCACTTCGGTTCGGTGTTCGGCCCGTACGTCTCCTCGGTCGCCGCCGAGCACGCCGAGCTGCTGACCCCGTACGCGCTGGCCTTCGCCGAGGAGGCCGCGGGCTTCGTCGCCGAGCCCGGCGCGTTCCTGGAGGGGCTCTCCCTGGAGGGGGAGGTGCAGGCCGTGCTGGGCGCCCTGCTGGACCGCCACGACCTGCTGCTCTGCCCGACGATCGCGATCCCGGCGTTCGCCGCGGACGACGACTACACCGTCACGAAGGTCGAGGTGGACGGCGTCCTGCTGGACCACTACATGGACGCCGCGATGACCACGGTGTTCAACATCGCGAGCCGCTGCCCGGTGCTGAGCGTGCCGTCCGGGCTCGCCTCCAACGGCGTCCCGACCGGCGTGCAGCTGGTCGGCCGCACCTACGAGGACGCCACGGTCTTCCGCGCGGCCGCCGTCGTCGAGGCCCTCCGCCCCTGGCCGCACGTGCCCCCTGGCCTGTAGGCCCGCCCGGGGTGGGCGGCCGCCTAGCGCAGGGGCCAGCGCGGGTCTATCACCACGCCCGCGTCCTTGCGCCGCAGGAACTCCTGCAGGCCCTCCGCCCACTCCCGGTGCCAGCCGATCTGCCGCCGGTGCAGCTCCTCCGGCGGCAACTCCCCCGCCTGGCGCGGGAACCGCTCGCCGAGCGCGACGGCGACCCGCACCGCGGCCAGCGCGTCGCTGCCCGCCTGGTGCGCGTCCAGCAGCTCGACCCCGTACACCTCGCAGACCCGCTGCAGCGTCCGCGAGCCCTTGCGGTACTTGTCCAGCGCCCGGTCGATCACCATCGCGTCGACCACCGGCCCGACCGGCCCGCCGAGCCGCTCGGCCAGCACCGGCCGCCCGTGCCGCCGGAGTTCGGCGTCGAGCAGCGACAGGTCGAAGGCCGCGTTGAACGCCACCACCGGCCGCCCGGCGGTGAGCCGCTCGCACAGCGCGGCGGCTATCTCCTCCACCGCCTCGGCGGCGGGCCGGCCGCGCTCGCGGACGTACCCGTCGTCGATCCCGTGGATGGCGGTGGCCTCGGCGGGTATCGGCACCCCGGGGTCGAGCAGCCAGTTGCCGGTGGTCTCCAGCCGCCCGCCGACCGTGTCCACCAGGGCGGCGGTGACGATCCGGGACTCCTCCGGATCGGTGCCGGTGGTCTCCAGGTCGAATCCGACCAGTGGCCCCTTCCACCAGGTCATAGGCGTGTCCTTCCGTCGTCGCGCGGTCGCCCGCGCGGCGACGTGGACCATCATCCCGTGCACCTGTGACAAGCCCGACGGCGCCCTGAGGCCTGCCTGACGGACAAGCCTCAGGACACCGCCCGGGAGTCGGCCCAGACGCCCTCGAACTCCTCGCGGTAGACCTCCAGCAGCCCGGGCTCCGGCCCGGTGCCGTTGCGCAGCACCAGCGCCGGGGACTCGATGCCGCGGGCCCGCCGCAGGTACGGCTGGACCACGCCGAGGTCGCTGGAGCGCCGCCGGCCGCCCGCCGGCCCGGCGAGCCGGGGGCCCTCGACCAGGTAGGCGGTGAAGCGCGGCATCTCGTCGAACACCCGGATCTCGAACGCCCCGGGGTCGCGGAGCCGGGCCCGCACCCGCCGCACGTGCATGATGTTCATCTCGATCGACCGGCCCAACTCGCCTCGGCCCAAGCCGAGTTCGCGCTCCCGCCGGCGGACGGCGCTGCTCGCCGGGTTGAGGAAGAGCAGCCGCACCCGGCACCCCTCGCCGGCCAACCGGACCAGCCGCTTGCCGGTGTAGTTCTGGCACAGCATGCCGAGGCCGATGCCGACCGCGTCCAGCCGGCGGGCGCCGTCCAGCAGGTCCTCGACCGGCAGGTCGCGCTGCAGGCGGACCCGGTCGGCGTGCACGGCGACCACGTCGGCGTACCGCCCGGCGACCAGCTCCTCCACCACGTCGGACGGCAGGCCGCCGTGGCCGCCGTCGAGCAGGGCGAGCAGCCGCGCGGCCGCCCGCTCGGTCTGGTCGAGGACGGTCTGCGAGAGCGAGCGGTTGCGCGAGACGACGTGCCGGGCGACCTCCAGTTCGTCCAGCGCCAGCTCCACCTCGCGCCGGTCGACCAGGTACGGCTCGAAGCACGGCCAGTGCTGCACCATCAGCTCCCGCAGCTGCGGGAGCGTCAGGAAGACCAGCGGGTCGTCGTCGGCCGGGTCGAGCAGGTAGCCCTTGCGTCGGCTGACCTCGCGGACGGCGCCGGAGCGGTGCACCCACTCCTCGCCGGCCGGGCCGGCCGCGGCGGTGACCCACTCCTCGCCGTGGGCGGGGGCGTAGACCGGGCGCAGGACCTCGTCGACCAGGTCGCGCATCCGCTGCTCGACGAGGTTCAGCCAGACGTAGGCGCGGCCGGCCAGCCGGACCCGGCGGTAGGCGTCCTCCCACTGGCCGGAGCTCCAGGCGAGGGTGGGGCCGTCGACGGTGGGCTGGGGGGAGAGCGGGCCGCGGCCCGGGCTGCCGGGGCGGATCACCAGGGTGGGCGCCTCGCTCCGCCCGGTGAGCGGATCCTGGCCGTCGGGGCCGCCGCCCCTGCCGCCGGCGGGGAACCCCATGCGCTACCTCACCTCTCGCTGCCGCCACACCACAGAGGGTGACGGTGCGTCACTCCGGACGATCAAGGGTATCGCCCGGCACCGCCGGGCGGCAGCCGTTGCCCCACACCGGCGGCATCACGGGGCCCGGTCCGTCCCGCCCGAAACACCACGGACACCCGTTCGGGCGAACTACTGCCAAATGGATGCGGTGTTCGGCGAAGCGTTGGGGAGTATGCGACATGAGCCGTACGCCTCCCAGGGAAGTCGAGGACATATGCAGGTCTGGCCAGGGCAGTCGTACCCGCTCGGCGCCACGTACGACGGCGCGGGCACCAACTTCGCGGTCTTCTCGGAGAGCGCGGACCGGATCGAGCTCTGCCTGCTGGCGGAGGACGGCTCGGAGACCGCGGTGGAGCTGCGGGAGACCGACGCCTTCGTCCGGCACGCGTACCTGCCGGGCGTGCAGCCCGGCCAGCGGTACGGCTTCCGGGTGCACGGCCCGTACAACCCGGGCCTGGGCCAGCGGCACAACAGCGCCAAGCTGCTGCTGGACCCGTACGCGAAGGCGATGAGCGGGCACATCGACTGGGACGAGTCGGTGTACGGCTACCACTTCGGCGCGCCGGAGCGCCGCAACGACCTGGACTCGGCGCCGCACACCATGCACTCGGTGGTGATCAACCCGTACTTCGACTGGGGCACCGACCGGCCGCCGCGCACCGACTACCACCGCACGGTGCTGTACGAGGCCCAGGTGAAGGGCCTGACCAAGCTGCACCCGGGCATCCCGGAGGAGATCCGCGGCACCTACGCGGGCGTCGCCCACCCCGCGGTGATCGAGCACCTGGCGAAGCTGGGGGTGACGGCGATCGAGCTGATGCCGGTGCACCAGTTCGTCCGCGACCACCGGCTGCGCGACCTGGGGCTGTCCAACTACTGGGGCTACAACACGATCGGCTATTTCGCCCCGCACTCCTCGTACTCCTCCGGCGGCGACCGCGGCCAGCAGGTGCAGGAGTTCAAGTCGATGGTGAAGGCGCTGCACGCGGCCGGCATCGAGGTGATCCTCGACGTGGTCTACAACCACACCGCCGAGGGCAACCACCTGGGCCCGACGCTGTCCTTCCGCGGCCTGGACAACGTCTCGTACTACCGGCTCGCCAAGGACCAGCGCTTCTACGAGGACACCACGGGCACCGGCAACAGCCTGCTGATGCGCTCGCCGCACGTGCTGCAGATGATCATGGATTCGCTGCGCTACTGGGTCACCGAGATGCACGTGGACGGCTTCCGCTTCGACCTCGCCGCCACCCTGGCCCGGCAGTTCCACGAGGTCGACCGGCTGTCCTCGTTCTTCGACCTGGTCCAGCAGGACCCGGTGGTCTCCCAGGCCAAGCTGATCGCCGAGCCCTGGGACCTCGGCGAGGGCGGCTACCAGGTCGGCAACTTCCCCCCGCTGTGGACCGAGTGGAACGGCATGTACCGGGACACCGTGCGCGACCTGTGGCGCGGCGAGAACGCCGCCCTCGCCGAGTTCGGCTCCCGGCTGACCGGCTCCTCCGACCTCTACCAGGACGACGGCCGCCGCCCCATCGCCTCGATCAACTTCGTCACCTGCCACGACGGCTTCACCCTGCGCGACCTGGTCTCCTACAACGAGAAGCACAACGAGGCCAACCACGAGGGCAACCGGGACGGCGAGTCGCACAACCGCTCCTGGAACTGCGGCGCCGAGGGCGACACCGACGACCCGGCCGTCCTCGAACTGCGGGCGCGCCAGCAGCGGAACTTCATCGCCACCCTGATGCTCTCCCAGGGCGTGCCGATGCTCTCGCACGGCGACGAGCTGGGCCGCACCCAGCTCGGCAACAACAACGCCTACTGCCAGGACTCCGAACTCACCTGGGTGCACTGGCCCGAGGGCCCCGGCGCCGAGACGCAGCTGCTGGAGTTCACCCAGGGCATGATCTGGCTGCGCCGCGACCACCCGGTCTTCCGCCGCCGCCGCTTCTTCCACGGCCGCCCGGTCTCCGGCACCCACGACGACCTGACCGACATCGCCTGGTTCACCCCGGGCGGCGAGGAGATGACCAAGCAGGACTGGTCGACCAGCTACGCCAAGTCGCTGACCGTCTTCCTCAACGGCAACGCCATCTCCGAGCCCGACCGGCGCGGCGGCAAGATCGTCGACGACTCCTTCCTGCTCTTCTTCAACGCCAGCTCCGAGCAGCTGGAGTTCGCCGTCCCCGCCGACCACGGCGAGGCCTGGACGGTGGTCGTCGACACCACCCGGCCCACCCTGCCCGCCCCCGGCACCGGCACCCGGGTCAAGGCCGGCGACACCCTCTGGCTCACCGACCGCTCGCTGATGGTCCTCCAGCGCCCGGCCTGACCCCGGCCCCGGCCGTCCCGGCGCGCCCGCTCGGGCGGGCAGCCCGGACGGCCACCACGACGGGATCTCGCTCTCCGGGCAGAGCCCCGAATCCCCCGGGTACCCGCACCCCGGGCGCGCGCCCGAGCCCCACAGCAGCGTCCACGCCCCTGCGGACGCACCCGCACCGCCCGTGGTTCCGGCCGGGCCCGCCCCCCGGTTGGCGCAGTTCGATCCCATACCGGCCCGGGTGCCCGGGTAGGCATGAGGCATGACCTCAGCCGCCGCACACCCACCGACGGCCAGCTACCGGCTGCAGCTCCAGCCGGGCTTCACCCTGCAGGACGCCGAACGCGCGGTGCCGTACCTGGCCGCGCTCGGCGTCTCCCACCTGCACCTGTCGCCCCTCCTGGAGGCCGCACCCGGGTCCACGCACGGCTACGACACGGTCGACCACTCGCGGATCAGCGAGCAGCTCGGCGGCGAGGCCGCCCTGCGCTCGCTGGCCGACGAGGCGCACCGGCACGGCCTCGCCCTGATCGCCGACGTGGTGCCCAACCACATGGCGCTGCCCGTCCCCGAACGGCTCAACGGCCCGCTGTGGCAGGTGCTGCGGGACGGCCCGGACTCGCCGTTCGCGGCCTGGTTCGACGTCGACTGGACGGCCCAGCCGGGCCCGGCGGACGCCCCCGCCCGGGGCCGGCTGCTGCTGCCGCTGCTCGGCGACCGGCTCGGCGCCGTCCTCGACCAGCTCACCGTCGACGGGGACGTGCTGCGCTACCACGAGCACGTCCTGCCGCTGCGCCCCGGCACCGAGAAGCTGCAGCTGCCCGAGCTGCTCTCCCGCCAGTGGTACCGCCTCGCCTGGTGGAAGCTGGCCGCCGGCGAGCTGAACTACCGGCGCTTCTTCACCGTGAACGAGCTGATCGCGGTCCGGATGGAGGTCCCGGAGGTCTTCGAGGCCACCCACGGGGTGCTGCTGCGGCTGCACGCCGACGGCGTGCTGGCCGGCTTCCGGATCGACCACCCGGACGGCCTCGCCGACCCGCGCGGCTACCTGCGGCGCCTGTCGGAGGCCACCGGCGGCGCGTACACGGTGGTGGAGAAGATCCTCACCGGCCCGGAGGAGCTGCCCGCCGACTGGCCGTGCGCCGGCACCACCGGGTACGACGCGCTGCGCCGGATCGACGGCGTGCTCACCGACCACGCCGGGGCGGAGCGCCTGGTCACCGCGTACCAGCGGGACGTCGCCGACCGCACCACCGCCGCCCAGGCCGCCCGGCAGGGCCGCGCCGAGCAGACCGCCCCCGGCGGCGAGCTGGCCGCCGAGACCGACCGGCTGGTCCGGCTCACCCAGCGGATCTGCGCCGCCGAGGCGGCCCTCGCCGACCACTCCCCGCTGGACCTGCGCCGGGCACTGACCGACCTGTTCACCGCCTACCCCGTGTACCGGCCGTACGTGGTGCCCGGCGAGGACCCGCCGGCCGAGGCGGTCGCCGTGCTCGGGGACGCCGCCGAGGACGACGCCACCGGCCGCCTGGTCCGGGACCTGGCGCTCGGCCTGCTGGGCCGCTCCGAGGCCAAGGACGAGTTCTGCGCCCGGTTCGCCCAGACCGCCTCCGCGGTCGCGGCCAAGGGCGTCGAGGACACCGCCTTCTACCGCTGGAACGCGCTGCTCAGCCTGAACGAGGTCGGCGGCGACCCGGGCCGGCCGGGCGTGACCCCCGCCGAGTTCCACCGCTGGTGCGCCGAGCGCGAGCGCGCCTGGCCGGACGCGATGACCGCGCTCTCCACCCACGACACCAAGCGCAGCGCCGACGCCCGCGCCCGGCTGGCCGTCCTCTCCGAGCTGCCCGAGGCGTGGGCCGCCGAGTGCGCCGCCTGGACCACCGCCGCCGGCCCGTGCGCCGACCGGCCGACCGCCTGGCTGATCTGGCAGACCCTGCTCGGCGCCTGGCCCGCCTCCGCGGAGCGGCTGACCGGCGTGATCCTCAAGTCCGCCCGCGAGGCCAAGCGCCGCACCTCGTGGATCCGCCCCGACGAGCGCTTCGAGCAGTGGCTCACCGGATACGTCCGCGGCGCGCTCGCCAACCCGGTGCTGTGCCCGCGGATGGCCGGCTTCGTCGAGCTGATCGCGCCGTTCGCGCGCAGCAACTCGCTCTCCTCGGCGCTGCTGCAGCTCACCGTCCCCGGCGTCCCCGACCTGTACCAGGGCAGCGAGGAGCCGCTCTACACCCTGGTCGACCCGGACAACCGGGCCCCCGTCGACCTGGACGCGCTCGCCGTCCGCCTCACCGACTCCCCCGCCGACCGCGCCGACGACCTCGCCCGCGAGAAGCTGCACCTCACCACCACCGCCCTGCACCTGCGCAAGACCCACCCGTTCGGGCCGTACGCGCCGCTCGCCGCGAGCGGACCGTGCGCCGACCACCTGCTGGCCTTCGCCCGCGGCCCGCGGCTGATCGCCGCCGCGACCCGGCTGCCCTACGGCCTGCACCGGGCCGGCGGCTGGCGGGATACAGTGCTGGAGCTCCCCGAGGGGCGCTGGACCGACCAGTTGACGGAACGTCACTTCCTCGGCGGGCCGGTGGAGTTGTCGTACCTGCTGAGCCGCTACCCGGTGGCTCTGCTGACGGAGGTCTCGTGACGAGCTACCAGGTGTGGGCCCCCGACGCAGTCGTGGTCGAGGTCGAGGTCGGGGCCATCCCGTACCTGATGACCCGGATCCCCGACCGGCCCGGCTGGTGGGAGGGCGAGGCACCCGAGGGCGACTACGGCTTCCGCCTCGGCGGCCGGCCGGCCCTGCCCGACCCGCGCTCCGCCCACCAGCCGCACGGCCCGGACGGGCTCAGCCGCAAGGTCGACCACGCCGCCTTCCACTGGTCCGACACCCCGTGGCACGGGCGGCCGCTGCCCGGCTCCGTGGTGTACGAGCTGCACATCGGCACCTTCACCCCGGACGGCACCTTCGACGCCGCCGCCCAACGCCTCGACCACCTGGTCGACCTGGGCGTCGACTTCGTCGAACTGCTCCCGGTCTGCCCCTTCCCCGGCCGCTACGGCTGGGGCTACGACGGCGTCTCGCTGTGGGCCGTGCACGAGCCCTACGGCGGCCCCGAAGGCCTCAAGCGCTTCGTCGACGCCGCCCACCGGCGCGGACTCGGCGTGATCCTCGACGTGGTCCACAACCACCTCGGCCCCTCCGGCAACTACCTGCCCGCCTTCGGCCCCTACTTCACCGACCGCCACCACACCCCCTGGGGCTCCGCGGTCAACCTCGACACCCCGGGCTCCGACGAGGTCCGCGCCTACCTGATCGGCAGCGCGCTGGCCTGGCTGCGCGACTACCAGATCGACGGGCTGCGCCTGGACGCCGTGCACGAGCTGGTCGACAACCGGGCCCTGCATTTCCTGGAGGAACTCGCCGTCGAGGTGCGGAAACTGGCCGACGCCACCGGGCGGCCGCTGTTCCTGATCGGCGAGTCCGACCTCAACAACCCGCGCACCACCACCCCCCGGCAGGCCGGCGGCCTCGGCCTGGACGCGCAGTGGAGCGACGACTTCCACCACGCCCTGCACGCCCTGCTCACCGGCGAGTCCCAGGCCTACTACGGCGACTTCGGCGCCGACCCGTACGCCGCCGTCGCCAAGACCCTCACCCGCGGGTTCTTCCACGACGGCACCTGGTCCACCTTCCGCGGCCGCCACCACGGGCGGCCGTTCCCCGCGGAGTACGGGCACCGGCTGCTCGGCTACCTGCAGACCCACGACCAGATCGGCAACCGCGCCACCGGCGAGCGGCTCTCCGCCCTCACCACCCCCGGCCGGCTCGCCGCCGGGGCCGCGCTGGTGCTCACCTCACCGTTCACCCCGATGCTCTTCATGGGCGAGGAGTGGGGCGCCTCCACCCCCTGGCAGTTCTTCACCGACCACACCGACCCCGGCCTCGCCGAGGCCGTCCGGCAGGGACGGCGCCGCGAGTTCGCGGAGTACGGCTGGAAAGCCGAGGAAGTACCCGACCCGCAGGCCCGCTCCACGGTGCTCGCCTCGGTGCTCGACTGGACCGAGCCGCAGCGCCGACCGCACGCCGAACTCCTCGACTGGTATCGGCAGTTGATCCGCCTGCGCCGCACCGTCCCGGAGCTCACCGACGCCGACCTGTCCGCCGTCCGCGTCACCCACGACGCCGAGCAGGGCTGGCTCGCCGTCCACCGCGGCCCCTACCGGGTCATCGTCCACCTCGGCGGCCAGACCCCCCTCGCCGTCCCCCTCGACGCCCCCTACCGCGCCACCCTCGCCCTCCACGGCGACTGCTGGCCGGGCACCGACGACCACCTCTACCTGGCCCCGGACACCACGGTGATCGTCCAGACCGCCTGACCGCCGCCGGGCGGTTCCGTTCCCGGCCGGAGGTCAGTCGCGGACGGTGTCGAGGATCGAGCGGGCGTGGTCGTCGCGGCCGGCGAGGCGGCAGGCCTCGCGGACCTGGTCGTCGGTGAGGTGCCGGGCGAGCGCCAGCGCCTGCGGCACGCCGGCGCCGCTGTGGTGGTCCAGCAGCATCAGGTAGTGCTGGACGGCCCGCACCGGGTCGGCCTCGGTGCCGACGCCGTCGCGGTAGCACTCGGCGGCGAGGACAGTGGCGCGCTCGTGGCCGGCCGCCGCGGCCTCGGTCCAGCGGGCCAAGGCCTCGGCGGGCCGGCCGGCCTCGGCCAGCAGGTCGCCGAGTTCGGCGCTCGCCTCGGCGATCCCCGCCCCGGCCGCCTCGGTGAGCAGGCCGAGCGTCTCCTCGGCCGGGAGTTCGGCCACCCCCGCGCGGGCCAGGCGCCCCAGCGTGGCCTTGGCGGAAGCGTCCCCGCCGGCCACGGCGGCGCGGAACAGCTCCAGCGCCCGGGCGGTGTCGCGCGGCACGCCCGCGCCCTGCGCGTACAGGTGGCCGAGCGAGCGGGCACCGACCGGGCTCCCGGCGGCGGCGGAGAGCGCGAACCAGCGGGCGGCGGCCGTCTCGTCCTCGGCGAGCACCAGCGCCACGCCGCCCAGCAGGTCCTGCGCACCGCTGTCGCCGGCCAGGGCGATCCGCTCCAGCTCCGGGGTGAACGCGTCGAGCTGCTGCTCGCTGCCCTCGTCGCCCTCGACGGCCTCGTCGAACAGGTGGCGGCAGATGTCGAGCAGGTGCCGGTCGTCGATCATCCGTGCGGTTCCCTCGCGTTCCGTGCGGGCATGGCTTCGGAGCGAAGCCTACGTCGGCTCAGCGGAGGAACCCGGCGATCCGGGTGTGCAGCCCGGCGCCGTCGAGCCCGTACGCCGCCAGGTGCTCCGGGATCGACCCGTACTGCCGGTGCTCCGCCTTCGGGACGCCGAGGGCCAGGACCCGGTGGGGCCGGTCCGCCAGGGCCTCGTGCGCGGCGAGCGCCGAGGTCCCGGCCAGGTAGGGCTCGACCAGCACCACGTCGGCCCGTTCCCCGGTCGCGGCGCGCAGCCCCTCCGCGTCGAACGGCCGGACGGTGGCCGCGTACAGCACGGTCACGTCGAACGTCTCGGTCGCGGCGAGCACCGCGTCCAGCATCGGCCCGACCGCGAGCACCACGCCGCGCCGACCCTCCCGCACCACGGTGAACCGCCCGGGCCGGACGTCCACCGGGTGCTCGTTGCGGTGGGCGGAGAGCCGCAGGTACACCAGGCCGTCCCCGTCGGCGGCCGCGTGCCGCAGCAGGGTCTCCGCCTCGTCGGGGTGGCCGGGGACGTGCACCGTCCAGCCGGGCAGGGTGTCGAGCAGCGCGACGTCGCCCGGCGACATGTGGGTGCGTCCGCCGGCCGGCCAGTCGTACGATCCGCCGGCGCTCACCAGGACCGCCCCGACCCCTTGGTGGACGAGGTCCAGCTTGACCTGTTCCCAGGGCCGTTCGACCAGGAAGGCGGCGAAGGTGTGGACGATCGGGCGCAGGCCGGTGAGGGCCAGCCCGCCCGCGACGCCGATCATCAGCTGCTCGCGGATGCCGACGTTGACGACCCGGTCCGGGTGCCTGGCGGCCGCGCCGGCGAAGCCGTCCACCCCGATGTCGGCGAGGACCACGGCCAGTCGGGAGTCCGAGTCCAGCAACTCGCCGGCGGTGGCGGCGAATCGTTCGCGCATGGTTTCCATCTGCGGGCTCCTCAGGAGTTCTTGGGCTCGACCCGGGCGACGACGGCGTGCGGCCGGCCGGGGTGCGGGGCAGTGAAGGCGCGGTGGAGGGCTTCGTGGTCGCGGCCGTCGACGGTCTCGGTGGACCAGCCCTCGACCTCGAAGCGGCGCGCGATGCCGCCGCTCCAGCCGTGCGTGGCCGAGGAGTTGTCGATCACCACGGCGTGCAGCCGGTCCAGTCCGGCGGCCCCGGCGAAGGCGAGGGCCTCGTGGTTGCTGCCCTCGTCGAACTCGGCGTCGCCGATCAGCACCCACACCGCCGGGTCGGTCAGCCCCTGCGCCCGCAGGCCCAGTGCCGTGCCGACCGCCAGCGGCAGCCCGTGGCCCAGCGAACCGGAGGCGATCTCGACGCCCGGTACCAGCAGCCGGTCGGGGTGGTGGCCGAGCGGCGAGTCGTAACTGCCGAAGCTCGGCAGCACCTCGGCGGCCAGGAAGCCCTTCGCCGCGAGGACCGCGTAGTACGCCATCGGCCCGTGGCCCTTGGAGAGCAGGAAACGGTCGCGGTCCTGGGCGTCCGCGGTGGCGGGCGAGACCCGCAGCACCCGGTCGTGGAGCACCCAGAGCGCGTCCAGGGTGGAGGTGGCGGCCGGTCCGTGCTTCTCGTCGCCGGTCATCAGGCCCATCAGCCCCGGCAGGTCGGCGAAGCCGTACCGGGAGGGCGTCTCGGTGGTCATGGGGAAGAGCGTGCAACTTGAAGTCGACTTCAAGTCAAGCGGTATCCTGCGTGCCATGGGACCGACCCGGCACGACCTGCTCACCATCGGCCAGCTCGCCGAACGCAGCGGCATGGCCACCTCCGCGCTGCGCTACTACGAGAAGCTCGGGCTGATCCACGCCGAGCGCACCACCGGCAACCAGCGCCGTTTCGCCCGCTCGACGCTGCGCCGGGTGGCCTTCGTCCGGGCCGCGCAGCAGGTCGGACTCTCCCTCGACGAGGTGCACACCGCGCTCGACCGGCTGCCGCACGACCGGGCCCCCAGCCACCAGGAGTGGAACGCGGTGGCCACCGCCTGGCAGAGCCGGATCGACCGGCAGATCGCCGAGCTCGAACTGATGAAGGCCAAGCTCACCGGCTGCATCGGCTGCGGCTGCCTGTCGCTGAGCCGCTGCGCGCTGTACAACGCCGGCGACCGCGCGGCCGAGTCCGGGCCCGGCGCCCGCTACCTGCTCACCCGGGACCCCTCCACCGGCCCGGAGCCCCGCCCGTCCCAGGACTGACCCGCGGACCGGGTCGCGGCCCGGGTCGCGGACCGACGCGTGGACAACACCCGTCCCGTCTATGCTGCCCTCCGTACGGTACGTACGGCCGAACGGGGGATCAGATGACCGACCATCAGGACGTGGCGCTCGACTGGATGAACGGCGACGGGGAGGCCCGCCCGCCGGCCGACCTGCGTCCGGAGGTCCCGCACCCGGCACGGATGTACGACTACTACCTCGGCGGCAAGGACAACTTCCCGGCCGACCGGGCCGCCGCCGAGCAGGTGCTGGCGCTCGGGCCGCTGGTGCGGATCAGCGCGCTCGCCAACCGGGCGTTCCTGCAGCGCGCCGTGCGGCACCTCGCCGAGCAGGGCATCCGGCAGTTCCTCGACATCGGCACCGGCATACCGAGCGCCGGCAACACCCACGAGACGGCCCAGCGGGTCGCGCCGTCCGCCCGGGTGGCGTACCTGGACAACGACCCGATCGTGCTGGTCCACGGCCGGGCGCTGCTGGCCGGCGCCGCTCGGGGCAGTGTCTCCGTGCTGCAGGCCGACCTGCGCGAGCCGAAGGCGATCCTGGCCGATCCGGGGGTGCGCGAACTCCTCGACCTGGACCAGCCGGTGGCGCTGCTGCTGTTCGCCGTCCTGCACTTCGTCGACGAGGCCGACGACCCGTACGCGATCGTCCGCACCCTGGTCGACGCGCTGCCGTCCGGCAGCTACCTGGCGATCTCGCACGCCACCGGCGACTTCAGCACGCCGGAGGAGGCCGGCCGCGGCCCGGCGATCTACAAGAACGCCACCGCCCAGCTGACCATGCGCAGCCGCGAGCAGGTGCTGCGCTTCTTCGACGGCCTCGAACTCCAGGAGCCCGGCCTGGTCACCGCCCCGCAGTGGCGCCCCGACCAGCCCGAGCAGCCCACCGACTCCCAGGTCGCGATCTGGGCGGGCGTCGCGCGCAAGCCCTGACCCGCGGCTCGGGGATCATGGTGCGCATGGCACACATCTCCCTGACCGCCCTGCTGGTCGCCGACTACGACGAGGCGATCGCCTTCTACGTGGACGCCGTCGGGTTCGAGCTGCGGGAGGACACCCCGCGCCCCGACGGCTCCCGCTGGGTGGTGGTCGCCCCGCGCGGATCCACCGAGTCGGGCCTGCTCCTCGCCCGCCCCTCCAAGCCCGAGCAGCGGGCCCGGATCGGCGACCAGACCGGCGGCCGGGTCGGGCACTTCCTCACCACCGGGGACTTCGCCGCCGACCACGCCCGGATGCTCGCCGCCGGCGTCCGCTTCCTGGAAGAGCCCCGGCACGAGCCGTACGGCTCCGTCGCCGTCTTCGAGGACCTGTACGGCAACCGCTGGGACCTCCTCCAGCCGGCCTGACCGAAATTCGCTACCGGCCCGGGGAGCCGCCCTCGTACGATCCGCGCATGAGCGACACCGATCACGAGGACGGGACCGACCCGGGCCGCCTGCCCTGCTGGCGCGGCCGCAAGGTGGCCCTCGCGCCGCTCGACACGGACGACGCCGAACTCCTGCACGGCTGGCGCTCCGACCCGACCGCCGCCCACGAGATCGGCATCTGGCCGCGCGCCCTGTCCGCCCTGCGCGAGCGCATCGAACGCGACCAGGGCGACAACGACCGCGACGACTTCCTGGTCCTGCTGCCCGACGGGACGCCGATCGGCCACATCGCCCTCACCGACCAGGACCTCGCCGACGGCACCGCCGAGGCCTACCTCCTGCTCGCCCCCGGGTTCCGCGGCCACGGCTACGCCTCGGACGCCCTCGACGCCCTCACCGACCTCGCCTTCGGCGAACTCCCGCTGCACCGGGTCGAGGCCGTCACCCACACCACCAACGCCGCCGCCCTGGCCACGCTCGCCCGCTCCGGGTTCACCCGGGAGGGCGTCCGCCGCTCCGCCTGCCAGCACCGCGGCCGCCGCCACGACCTCGCGATCCTCGCCCTCCTCCGCGAGGAGTGGGAGGCCCAGACCCGCCCCCGCGCCTGGGACCACTGAGCCGCCGCGTCAGCGGCCCGTCAACGTCTCCACCAGCAGCGCCACCGGCCCCTCCGCCAAGGCCCCGTGCACCAGCTCCGTCCGGTGCACCAGGCGCGGCGAGCGCAGCGGCACCGCCGCGACGCCAGCACCGCCCGCCGACGGCCGCGGCACCAGCGCCAGCCCGTGCCCCGCCGCGACCAGCGCCAGCAGCCCCCGCACCTCCCCACCCTCGTACCGGGCCGCCGCCCGGAACCCCGGGCCCGCCACCGCCCGCAGCCGGTCGAGTTCCATCGCCACGTCCGGCGCGTCCAGCCACCGGGCGTCCGCGAGGTCGGCCAGCGCCAGCCCCTTCCGGCCGGCCAGCGGGTGCCCGGCGGGCATCAGCACCGCCAGCGGCTCCTCCGCCACCGCAACGGTCCGCAGCGGCCCCACGTCCCCGAGTGCCAGCGGGTCGCTCGGCGCGGCGACCCCGTCCACCAGCCCGACGTCCACCACCCCGGTGGCGACCTGCGCCGCGACCGCGGCCCGGGCGACCTGGGTGATCCTCACCTCCACCCGCGGGTACCGCGCCCGGACCGCCGCCAGCGCCTGCGCGACCGCCGCCGTCACGGTGGCACCGGCCGCCCCGATCACCACCCGCCCGCCGCTCACCCCCACCACCCGCCGCACGTCCGCCCGGGCGGCGTCCAGCCGCAGCAGCAGCGAACCGGCGTGCTCCAGCAGCCGTTCCCCCGCCGCCGTGACCCGGACCGGCCGACGCTCCAGCAGCGCCACCCCCACGTCGCCCTCCAGCGCAGCGATCTGCTGCGACACGGCCGACTGCGTGTACCCGAGCTCACGGGCCGCCTCCGAGAACGAGGCCAGGTGCGCGACCGCCACGAACGTCCGGAGCTGCTGCGGATCCATCCACCCTCCATCAGTAACCCTGATGTCAATCTCAGGAATCATCGTTGGACGTGATGATGCCAGGCGCCCGACGATGGCAGCCATGAACTCCTTCACCGCACGCCTGGCCCTGGTCGGCGACCGCTCCCCGGCCGTCCGCTCGCACGCCCGCATCCCCGGACTCCTCGACGCCCTCGCCGAGCGCGAGCAGCTGGTCCTGGACGCGTACTGGATCCCCACCGAGGACGCCGGGGCCCCGGGCACGCTCTCCGGCTTCGACGCCGTCTGGCTGCTGCCCGGCAGCCCGTACCGCAGCGAAGCCGGCGCGATCGCCGCCGTCCGCGCCGCCCGGGAGGGGCGCATCCCCTTCCTCGGGACGTGCGCCGGCTTCCAGCACGCGATCCTCGAGTACGCCCGCACCGTCTGCGGGCTCGCCGACGCCGGGCACGCCGAGAACGACCCGGCCGCCCCCGACCCGGTGATCGTGCCGCTCGCCTGCTCCCTGGTGGGCCACGAGGGCGCGGTGACCGTCACCCCCGGCAGCCTCGCCGCCGCCGTGCTCGGCGCCGAGCGGACGGTCGAGCGCTACCACTGCTCGTACGGCCTCGACCCGGCCCACCTGGGTGTGCTGGCCGCGCACGGCCTGCGCTTCACCGGCGCCGACGACACGGGGGACGTCCGGATCGCCGAACTCCCCGGCCACCCCTTCTTCCTGGCCACCCTCTTCCAGCCCGAACTGGCCGGCGACGGCACCCGCGCGCACCCGATCGTCCGGGCCCTCGCCGCGGCCGCCGTCCAGCACGCGGCCGCGCCCGTCGGCGCCTAACCCTCGGCGGCCCGGCCCTGCGCGGCCTGCCGGTCCTTCAGTCGCTGCCAGACCTCGCGGACCCGGGGCGTGAGCTCGTCGAGCGTGCCGCCGTTGTCGATCACCAGGTCGGCGACGGCGAGGCGGTCCTCGCGGGTGGCCTGGGCGGCCATCCGGGCCCGGGCCTCGTCCTCGGCCATGCCGCGCAGCTCGACCAGCCGGTCGATCCGCACCTGGTCGGGCGCGTCCACCACGATGACGGCCTCGTACAGCGGGGCGAGGCCGTTCTCGGCGAGCAGCGGGACGTCGTGCACCACGATCGCGTCCGGCCCGGCGGAGCCCTCCAGCTCGGCGGAGCGGGCCCGGACCAGCGGGTGGACGATGGCGTTCAGGGCGGCCAGGCGCTGCGGGTCGGTGAAGACGACGGCGCCGAGCGCGGGGCGGTCGAGCCCGCCGTCCGCGCGGAGCACGCCGGTGCCGAACTCCTCGACCACGGCGGCCAGGCCGGGCGTCCCGGGGGCGACCACCTCGCGGGCGATCAGGTCCGAGTCGACGATCACCGCACCCAGTTCGGCGAGCTGTCGCGAGACCTCGCTCTTGCCCGCGCCGATTCCGCCCGTCAGTCCGATCCTCAGCATGCGCCAAGGTTACCGGCCGGTCGGGACGCTCTCCCGGCCGCCCCGCCCCGCCCGAACGGCGAACGAACTTCAGGCGAACTCTCCGGCGCCCGCCCCAACTCCCGCCCGGCCGGAGCCTCCGGCCCTTCCCCCGGACCACCCCGGCCGCACTAGTGTGTTGTTCACACAAGTTCACCGAACGGGAGTCCCATGTCCAGCCTCTGGCCCGCAGGCCCGCGCCGCGTCCTGGTCGTCGGCATCGACGGCGTCCGTCTCGACCTGCTGGACGCGCTGCACACCCCCCACCTGGACGCGGTCGCCGCCGCCGGCTTCCTGGCCCCCGTCCAGGTGGACGAGGCGACCCCGACCATGTCGGGCCCGTGCTGGGCCACCGTCGTCACCGGCGTCGGCGTCGCCAAGCACGGCGTGTACGGCAACCACCTGGGCGGCAACCGGCTGGACGTCTTCCCCGACTTCACCACCCGGCTCGCGGCCGTGCACCGCCGCCGGACCTTCGCGGCCGGCGGCTGGGAGCCGCTGTTCCTGAACCGCTCGGGCGGCCCGCTGTTCGCCGCGCCCGGCCGGCTCTCCTACATCGCACCGCTGGAGGACACCCCGGCGGCGTGGGAGGTCTGCGACGAGCGGGTCACCGCCGAGGCCGAGTACGTGCTGGGCCGCAGCGACGACGACCCGCAGGCGTCCTTCGTCTACCTCGGCTCGCCCGACGAGACCGCGCACTTCCTCGGCTGCGGCCCGGAGTACCGCCGGGCGATCGAGGCCGCCGACGCCCGCCTCGGCCGCATCCTGGACGCCGTCCGCTCCCGCCCCGGCCACGCCGGCGAGGAGTGGACGGTCATCGTGGTCACCGACCACGGCCACGTCGACCAGGGCGGCCACGGCGGCCGCAGCGAGCTGGAGCGCACCGCCTGGATCGCCGCCGCCGGCCCCGGCATCGTCCCCGGCGCCCCCGTCGGCCCGCTGCACCACACGGACGTCGCCGCCCACGTCTACGCGGCCCTGGAGATCACCCCCGACCCGCACTGGACGCTCGACGGCCGCCCCTTCACCCCGGCCGCCGAACCCGCCCTCCTCCCGGCCTGACCCGCACGCCGGCCCGGGCCCGACGGATGTCCGGGCCCGGGCCGGGGCGGTTCACGGCCTGCGCGGGAAGAAGGTGAGGGGGGCGTCGCCGGTCCACGGGAACTCCCCGGCCGGCAGGCAGCTCGCGTCCGGGTCCGTGCTCACCCCGTCGCAGTGCTCGGCGCTCAGCCGCATGAAAACCGTGGTGGTGTGCCGGCCGACGGAGAGCGGCCGCAGCGGGTTGCTCGCGAAGAACGCGAAGGTCAGGCCCTCGACGTTGTCCAGGCGGCGTACCGCCTCGGGGCCGGTGACCGCGCTCCACTCACGGGGCGTGCCGATGTCCTGCACCACCCGGATGCCCTGGAACTTGGCCAGGAAGTCGTCCATCGGCGCCGGCCGCGAGGGCGTGTAGCCCGCCGGGTAGACCGTTCCCTGGGCACTGGGCGCGGTGCCCCACGGAGGGGCGAACCGGACCCAGCGCTCCCCCGCCAGCGCCTCCCGGCAGCCGGGCGGACCGATGATCCGCTCGGAAATCCCGAGGTACGCGTTGAGGTCGACCCCCTCCGAGACACAGTGGTGCTCCGGCGTCGGCACCGCCTCGGCGGTTCCGGCACCTCCGACAGCACAGAGCGCTGCCAGCGCGACGGTCACCGCGGCCACGCGCGCACGGGTCGATCTGATCAAAGGGGCCACCACCTCGGACTGGGACAACCTGGGACCCTGCCGATACTGAGCACCGCCGCCCTGCACCCGCGGGTGACATGCCGGGCGGCGGCCGAACGGACGCCCCGGCCTCATCCGCCCGAGCGACCCCGGCCCGCGGCGTCCGGCTGCACGGCGTCCGGCTGCGCGGGGGCGAGTGCGTCCAGCCGCGCCGTCTGCTCCGCGGTGAGGCGCAGCGCGCCGGCGGCGACGTTCTCGGCCAGGTGGTCGGGGTTGCCGGTGCCCGGGATGGCGAGCACGTTCGCTCCCCGGCCCAGCGTCCAGGCGAGCCGGACCTGGGCCGGGGTGGCGCCGTGGGCCCGCGCGACCTCCTCGACCGCCGGGTACTCGCCGCCGCCCCGCCCGCCCTCGCGGCCGGTGGTCGCGATGGCGAAGAACGGCACGTAGGCGATGCCCGCCGCCGCGCACTCGCGCACCAGCGCGTCGTCCTCGCGCCGGATGTCGATGCCGTACGGGTTCTGCAGGCACACCACCGGCGCGATCGCCCGGGCCGCGGCCAGGTCCTCCGCGCCGGCGTTGGAGAGGCCGAGGTGCCGGATCAGCCCGGCCTGCCGCAACTCGGCGAGTGCGCCGAACAGTTCGGCCGCCGGGGTGGTGCCGCGCGGGCCGAACAGGCGCAGGTTGACCACGTCGAGGTGGTCGCGGCCGAGCTGGCGCAGGTTCTCCTCGACCTGCCCCCGCAGCTGCTCGGGCCCGGCCCCGTACCACTCGCCGGACGGGTCGCGGCCGGGCCCGACCTTGGTGGTGATCACCAGGTCCTCCGGGTACGGCGCCAGCGCCGAGTTGATCAGCTCGTTGGCCGAGCGCAGCCGCGAGAAGTAGAAGGCCGCCGTGTCGATGTGGTTGACGCCGAGTTCGACGGCCCTGCGCAGCACCGCGATCACCCGCGCCCGGTCGCTCGGCACGCCCTGGTGGAAGGCGCCGCTGCCGGTGATCCGCATCGCGCCGAAGCCGATCCGGTTCACCTCCAGGTCGCCGAGCCGCCAACTCCCCGCCGCCGCAGCGGTGATCATCCCCGTTGTCATGATCGCAGTCTGTCACACGGCCAACCGGCCGGGCCCGGCTCAGCCCAGGTCGAGCGACTCGCCGGCCGCGAGCCGGACGAACTCGGCGCCGGTGCCCGGGCCTTCGGGGCCGAGCTGGCGGCCGTGCACCGTCTGGCCGATCTCGCTGAGCACCGCCTCGTGCACGGAGACCGCCCGAACCGGCTTGAACTCCCGGACGTAGTCGATGAGTTCACTGACCTTGGTCCAGGGCGCGCCGATCGGCAGCAGCAGCGTCTCCACGGAGTGCGGCGGCAGGGTGAGCGCGTCACCCGGGTGGAAGAGGGCGCCGTCGAGCAGGAAGCCGATGTTCTTGACCCGGGGGATGTCCGGGTGGATCACGGCGTGCCACTCGCCGTGGACGGTGACCGGCAGGCCGTCGATGTCGAAGGCGTCGCCCTCGCCGACCACGGCGACCCGGGCACCGATGCCGTCCAGCTGGGCGGCGACCGCGCGGTTGGCCCAGATCCGCAGGCCGGGGTTGGCCTCGACGGCGGCGCGCAGCTGCGCCTCGGTGAAGTGGTCGAAGTGCTCGTGGGTGATCAGCACGGCGTCCGCGCCCAGGACGGCCTCGGGCTCGGTGAACGCCCCGGGGTCGATCACCACCACGGTGTCGTCGCGCTCGATCCGTACGCAGGCATGTCCGAACTTGGTGAGTCGCATGCCGAAAACAGTACAGCAAGACTGCACAGTTTTGCTGTAGACAGGCGGGATACACTTCCCCCATGGAGAGCACCGACCCCCTGGAGACCGCCGCCGAACTGCGGCTGGCGATCGGCACCCTGGTCCGTGCCCTGCGGGTGGACGACGCGCTGCCGCAGAACCAGGCCGCCGTCCTCGGCTGGCTGGTCCGCGAGGGGCCCCGCACCACCGCCGAACTCGCCGACCTGCAGCGGGTGCGCCACCAGTCGATGGCCCGCACGGTCGCCCTGCTCACCGACGCCGGCCTGGTCGCCCAGCAGCCGCACCCCACCGACGGCCGCAAGCTGCTGGTCACCGCGACGGAGGCCGGGACCGCCGCGCTGCGCGCGCAGCGGTCCCGTCGCGAGGGCGCCATCGCCGCCGCCATCGCCGACCGGCTCACCCCGGCCGAGCACCGCCGCCTGAGCGAGGCGATCCCGCTGCTGCGCCGGCTCGTCTGACCGGAGGCAGGCCGGAGGCGGGCCCGGCGCGGGCGGGCTACCGGGTCGGGGCGAACCAGCGCCCGACCGCGGCCCGGAGCTCCTCCCGCTCCGCCTCGTCCGGCCCGGCCGCGCCGCACGCCCACGCCACGTACCCGTCCGGACGCACCAGCAGCCCGCCCGCCCCGTCCACGCCGCCGGCCGCCGTGACCACGTCCACCTCGGACCGCCCCTCCGTCAGGAGGCCTCCCACCAGCTGCCCTTCGGTGAGGTCGAGCAGCAACGGCCGCCCGCTCCGGGCGAGTTCCGCCAGCCGCAGCCGGGTACCGTCCACCTCCACGGACAGCTCCGGCGCGAAGCGGCCCACCAGCGGGTGCGGCTCGGCGGCGCCCATGTCGTACCGCACGTCGGTGCCGGCCGTGAGGTCGGCGAGGTGCTGGACGACCCGGCGCTGCGCGAGGAGCTCGCCGAACAGCTCCCGCAGCGCGGTGGTGTCGCTGCCCGGCGCGGTGAGCGCGGCCTGCGCCTCGGCGCTGAGCACCATGCGGCGAGCGGCCGGGCGGCGCTCGCGGTCGTAGCTGTCGAGCAGCCCGTCGGGCGCGGTGCCGCGCAGCGCGGCGGCGAGCTTCCAGCCGAGGTTGGCGGCGTCCTGCAGGCCGAGGTTGAGGCCGTAGCCGCCGCCACCCGCGGAGACGTGGGCGGCGTCGCCGACCAGGAACACCCGCCCGTCCCGGAACCGGTCCGCGACCCGGGTGTTGCCGCCGTCCTGGCGCCGCAGCACGTGCGGGCCGGGCCCGTCCGGGGCGCCCAGCGGAACCTCCACGCCGAGCACCCGGCGGATGCTCCCGGCCATCTCCGCCAGGCTCATCGGCCCGTCGGCCGCCGGCTGGTCCCACTCCGTGGTGCTCACCAGCACCGGCAGGCCGGGGAACGGCGCATAGGTGAACCCGCCGCCGTCCGTGCGCTGCGGCAGGAACGGCAGCACGCTCCCGTGCCCGGGGACGGTCAGCGCGCCACTGGCCGGGTCGACCCACTCGGCGGGCACCGCGACGTGCGCGGTCCGGGTGGTACGGCGGTCGTGGCTGACGCCGGGGAAGCCGATGCCGCTCCGCTTGCGGACGACGCTGCGCGCGCCGTCCGCGCCGACCACGTACCGGGCGCGCAGCCGCTCGGGGCCGCCGGGGCCGGTGACGTCGAGCGTGACGGCCTCCCCGTCCTGGACGAGCCCGTCGACCCGGTACCCGCGCCGCAGTTCGACGCCCAGCTCGCGGGCCCGCTCGGCCAGCACCTCGACGATCCGGTACTGCGGCACGGCCAGGGTGTGGATCGGGCTGTCGTCCAGCAGCGACAGGTCGAGGCCCATCGCGGCGAACATGAAGTAGGCGGAGTTCGGCACCGGCGCCCCGGCGCCGCCGCCGAGCGGTCGGTACAGGCCGCGGTGGTCGACCAGCCGGACCACCTGGCCGAGCAGGCCGTTGGCCCTGGGCTCGCCACTGGGCTGCGGCAGCTCCTCCAGGACGACCGGCCGGACGCCGGCCAGGGCCAGCTCGCAGGCCAGCATCAGCCCGTTCGGGCCGCCTCCCACCACGATCACATCGACTGTCACGGTCACGCCTCCTTGGCGTTCACGGGGAAGAACCGGGCGGCACCGGGAAGACAGGCCCAGGCCGCCTCCTTCTGATCACGCCGGGCGGCCGCCGCCGGAGCACGCACGCCCCAGCCCCCGGCCGGGAGGTACCCCCGCGACGGCTTCTCGTCGGTCGCCGACGGCCCCCACGCGATCCGAAAGAGACGGCCTAAGGGACGGGAAGTCCGGCGGCGAGCTGCTCGAAGACCTCGGCCAGGACGGTGCCGAGCGAGGCCGGCCACCCCTCGCGCAGGGCGTGCTCGACGGCGACCGCCGTACCGGCCGCGACGGCGGCCGCGACCAGCTTCGGGTACAGGTCGCCGGCGTCCGTGCCGGTGCGCCGGGCGACCGCGCGGGCCAGCTCCTGCGTGGCGGCGGCGTTGACCTTGACGATCTCACCGGCGAGCGCCGGTTCGGCCAGCATCAGCCGGACGCCGTCCCGCCAGCGGGTGTCCTGCGAGGTGGTGAAGCCGCCGGGCGGGACAAACCGGCCGAGGACCGCGTGCCGCAGCGAGTCCCAGATCGGCTCGCCGGCCGGGCGGGCCAGCAGGTCCTCGGCGACGCCGAGCATCCGTTCCAGCTGGGTGGCGGCGATCGCCTCGGCCTTGCCGCCGAAGTAGTTCCGGAAGGTGCGGACGGAGACGCCGGCCTCGGCGGCGATCTGCTCGACCGTGACGCCGTCCCAGCCGTTCAGCACGCACAGCCTGATCGCCGCCTGGCTCAGCGCGAACCGGGTCTGCCGCTTCTTGCGTTCGCGCAGCCCCGGCCCACCGGGCAGGCCCGCGTCGTCCTCAGGTGCCATGCAGCAAGCCTAGGCCGATTATTGCCGCTTCGGCAAGATTTCCTTTTCGGCAAGTTTTTCAGGCGGCGGCGCCGGCCGCCCACCGCCCGAGGACCGGCTCCGCCACCAGCCGGGCGGGCCCGCAGAGCGTCTGGCCGTGCCGCGCGAACAGCTCGTCGCGCGAGTCGAAGCGGCCGAGGTCCGCCAGCACGTACGCCGACAGGTCGCAGCCCGCCCCGTCCGCCGGGCACACCGCCGGGCCGTCCCAGTCGATCGGGGTCCTGGCCAGCGCCTCGAACAGCGTCTCCGACCCGCGGTTGGCGAACCCGCCACCCGAAAACCCGCCACCCGCAAAGCCGTCCTCCGCGAAGCCGCCCTCGGCGCCGCCACCCGCGGCCGCGCCGAAGAGCTCGCCGACGGAGACCCAGCCGCCGTCGATCCGGAACTCCGGCCAGGCGAGCACCACCCGGTCCGGGACGATCCGCCGCAGTCGCGGGAAGCGCGGGTACCAGAACGTCCCGTCCACCACCAGCCCGCGGACCCGGGTGGGCACACCGCCGGCCCGGGCCACGGCCTCCAGCACCGCCAGCCGCTGGCTGCACGAGCCGCGCCCGCGTCGCAGCACCTCGGAGACCGGGCGGAGGTCCTCCACGGAGTACACCGGCCGCACCCGGGCCACGATCAGCCGGTGCGCCCGCCGCAGCCGCTCCACCGGCGGGCCCTCGCCCCCCACCGCCCGGACCAGCGCCCGCACCCGGGGGTGCTCGCGGTCCAGGATCGGCGTCGGCGCGGTCCCACCCCCAACCTCAGCCGCCCCCGCCTCGACCGCCCCCGCCGGGCCGAGATCGACCCTCGCGCGCCACCACGGCGTCAGCACCGCACACGTCATGTCCCGCACCCCCTCGGCCCGGGACCGCCCCGGGCCGAGGGCCATCGTCGCAGAATTTTTGAACGCGTTCAACTATGCTCGCGCCGACTGCGGGCTGCTCAGCGCGTCCCGACCCCCGCCGGCTCGCGCTCGTCCTCCACAGCCGCCCGCGGCGCCGGCAGCGTCGCCGGGGTCAGCGGCGGCAGCGTGACGTGCTCGCTCAGGCCGATGATCCGGTGCAGGCGGCGCAGCGGTGCCGGCGCCCACCAGTTGAGCTTGCCGAACAGCGACATGGTGGCCGGCACCAGCAGGCAGCGGACCAGGGTGGCGTCGACCGCGACGGCCACCGCCAGCGCGATGCCCATCTGCTTGACCATGAGCATCTGCCCGGCCGCGAACCCGGCGAAGACGATCACCATCAGCAGTCCGGCCGAGGTGATGATCCGGCCGCTGCGCTGCAGGCCGAGTTGCACCGCCCGGGGGGAGTCGTACCCCTGGTCGTGGAGTTCCTTGATCCGCGAGAGCAGGAAGACCTCGTAGTCCATCGACAGCCCGAAGGCGAAGGCGAACACCAGCACCGGGATGTACGTCTCCAGCCCGCCGGTCGGCGTGAAGCCGAGCAGCCCGCTGAAGTAGCCGTGCTGGAAGACCAGGGTCAGCGCGCCGAGCGACGCGCCCAGCGAGAGCACGTTCATCAGCAGCGCCTTGATCGGCATCACCACCGAGCCGGTCATCATGAACAGCAGTACCAGCGTCCCGGCCGCGACCAGGCCGAGCGCCCACGGCCCTCGGGTGGTGATCTCGTGCTGGAAGTCGACCAGCGAGGCGGCGTCGCCGGTGACGTAGGTCTTCAGGCCGCCGCGGTCGGCGCGGAGCTCCTTGACCACGGTCTTCGCCTGGTCGCCCTGCGGGTCGCCCTGCACCAGCACCTCGACGGTGGAGACTCCGGTGTCGGCGCCGACCGGCGTCACGGTCCGCACCCCGCTGACCCCGGGCAGCTTGCTGACCACGGTGTCCGCGTAGTTCTGCGCGGCGGCCGTGTCGCCCTCGACCACCACGGTGACCGGGGCCGGCACCTGGCCGGGGAAGCGCTGCTCGACGGTCTCGGCGACCTGGCGCGAGGAGAAGCTCTTCGGCAGCACGTCGGCGCCGGAGTTCTTGAAGTGCGAGCCGAGGAACGGCGCGCCGGCGGCCAGCAGCAGCGCGATGCAGGCCAGCATCACCGGGACGGCGCGCTTCTGCACCCGGCGGACGATCCGCGAGAAGAAGCCCTCGTCGGGCACCGGCGAGGTCGGCGCCTTGATCCGCTTGCCGACGAAGCCCAGCAGCGCGGGGACCAGGGTGAGCGCCGCCGCGACGGCGATCACCACCACGCTCACGCCGGCCGCGGCGACCGCCCGGAACACCGGGCTGGTGAAGACGAACAGGCCGCTCAGTGCGACGGCCACGGTCAGGCCGGAGAAGGCGACCGTCCGGCCGGCGGTGGCGGCGGTCCGCTCGACGGCCTGGGCGATGGTGGCGCCGTGGCCGCGCTCCTCGCGGAAGCGGTTGACGATCAGCAGCGCGTAGTCGATCGACAGGCCGAGGCCCAGCACGGTGGCGATCGGCAGGACGCTGGTGTCCATGTCCATGATCCGGCTGAAGCCGAACATGGCGAGCAGGGCGCCGCCCACCGAGGCGATCGCGCCGATGCCGGGCAGTCCGGCCGCGGCGAGGCCGCCGAAGACCAGCACCATGACGATCAGCGTCAACGGCAGGGTGACGATCTCACCGAAACGGGTGTCGGCCTCGGTCTGCTTCTTGACCTCGTCCTGCAGCACCAGGTCGCCGCCGACCGTGACGTGCGCGCCACCGGCGTCGATGTGCTCCAGGCGGTCGGTGACCGCGGTGAGCTGGGCGGTGGTGGAGGCGTCCGCCATCTTCACCGAGACCAGCGAGGCGTTGCCGTCGCTCGCGGTCAGCTGCCCACCGGCGGAGTAGGTGTCGACGGCCGAGGAGACGCCCGGCAGGGCGGCGATGTCGGCGGTGGCGGCCTGCACGGCCTGCTGGACGGCCGGGTCGCTCGCCGGTGCCCCGTCCACGACGGCGGTGAGGCTACCCAGGGCCGGGTCGGCGGTCTCCACGACCGAGGTGCCACGGGCCGATTCGGAGCCACCGGAGCCGGTGGCGGCCACCGAGCCCTCGAAGACCCGGCCGCCGATCAGGACACCGGCGGCCAGGACGAGCGCCCAGAAGGCGAGGACCCAACGACGGTGGCGGAAGCACGCTCGACCGAGGGCGGCGAGCCGGCCGCTGACCTTGTGCTCAGCGGTAGTGCGGGCGTTGCGCATGTACGGGAGCCTTTCGGACAACTCCCCTCAATCTAGGTGTGAATGCGCGTTCGTCCTATAGAAGGACGATGAGCCACATCTCACAATCTTCTTCACATAAAGAACACATAAGAAAAGCAAAACCCCCACCCGGCGAACCGGATGGGGGTTTCTCAGCTATTCAGCCGCGAGGCTGTTCAGCGAGCGATCAGCTCTGGCCGCCGGCCAGCTTCTCGCGCAGGGCAGCGAGCGCCTCGTCCGAAGCGAGAGCGCCGGAGCCCTCGTCGCTCGAGGAGGAGTACGAACCGCCACCGGAGACCGGGGCCTCCTCGCCGGCCTCGGCGGCAGCGGCGGCGTCGGCCTCACGGCTCTTGATGACCTGGGCCTGGTGCTGCTCGAAGCGGGCCTGCGCCTCGGCGTACTGGCGCTCCCACTCCTCACGCTGCTTCTCGTAGCCGGGCAGCCAGTCGTTCGCCTCGGGGTCGAAGCCCTCCGGGTAGATGTAGTTGCCCTGGTCGTCGTACGAGGCGGCCATGCCGTACAGGGTCGGGTCGAACTCGACCGACGCCGGGTCGGCACCGAGGGACTCGTTGGCCTGCTTCAGCGAGAGGCTGATGCGACGACGCTCGAGGTCGATGTCGATGACCTTGACGAAGATCTCGTCGCCGACCTGGACGACCTGCTCCGGGATCTCGACGTGGCGCTCGGCCAGCTCGGAGATGTGGACCAGGCCCTCGATGCCCTCGTCCACGCGGACGAACGCACCGAACGGAACCAGCTTGGTGACCTTGCCGGGGACGACCTGGCCGATCTGGTGGGTCCGGGCGAACTGCTGCCACGGGTCCTCCTGGGTCGCCTTCAGCGACAGGGAGACACGCTCGCGGTCCATGTCGACGTCGAGAACCTCGACGGTGACCTCCTGGCCGACCTCGACAACCTCGGACGGGTGGTCGATGTGCTTCCAGGACAGCTCGGAGACGTGAACCAGACCGTCGACGCCACCCAGGTCCACGAAGGCACCGAAGTTGACGATCGAGGAGACGACGCCGGAGCGCACCTGACCCTTCTGGAGGGTGGTGAGGAAGGTCTGGCGGACCTCGCTCTGGGTCTGCTCGAGCCAGGCACGGCGGGACAGGACCACGTTGTTGCGGTTCTTGTCCAGCTCGATGATCTTGGCCTCGAGCTCCTTGCCGACGTACGGCTGGAGGTCGCGGACACGGCGCATCTCGACCAGCGACGCCGGGAGGAAGCCACGGAGGCCGATGTCGAGGATGAGACCACCCTTGACGACCTCGATGACGGTACCGGTGACGATGCCGTCCTCTTCCTTGATCTTCTCGATCGTGCCCCAGGCGCGCTCGTACTGCGCACGCTTCTTGGACAGGATCAGACGACCCTCCTTGTCCTCCTTCTGGAGAACCAGGGCCTCGATCTCGTCGCCGACCTTGACGACCTCGTGCGGGTCAACGTCGTGCTTGATCGAGAGCTCGCGGGAGGGGATGACACCCTCGGTCTTGTAACCGATGTCGAGGAGGACCTCGTCACGGTCGACCTTCACGATGATGCCCTCAACGATGTCGCCATCGTTGAAGTACTTGATGGTCTCGTCAATGGCGGCGAGGAAGGCCTCGGCATCGCCAATGTCGTTGACCGCAACCTGCGGGGTGGTGCTGACAGAGGTGTCGGTGGGGCTCGTCATTAGGAAAAGGGCTCCGGTACGGACATGAAGTCGTAGGTAATGCCACGCGGAGGGCCCGTATCGCTCCCACCGAAAGCCGGACAGCCCAGAACACGGCACACCGAAGGCCCGGAATCCGGGATTCGGTGTCCGTCTAGCGACCGTGGGGTCTTCGACAGATGCGAGCGCGACCTGCTCCGTCCGAGGCGCGCAGGCCCGCAGCGCAACTTGTAGCATACGGGGACACCCGGGCACGGTCAACGCCGAAGCGACGAGACGGTAGAGGCCGGGACAGATCAGGCCATATCCTCCGAATGCGCCAGTGGCGCTTCCGCAGTCCATAGCCTACGCGACAGGTTCTATGATCTTGGCCACCACCCCCGGCTCCACGCCCCAGGACTTCACCGACCTCGACGAGCTCGCCCGGCTCAGCCCGTACGAGGACGAGGACGACGGCGACGACGCCGTCCGCCGGGAGGCCGCCGCGGACGAGTCCAGCCGGGCCAGCCGGCACTGGTGGGACCGCAACGCCGACGAGTACCAGGACGAGCACGGCGAGTTCCTCGGCGACGACCGCTTCACCTGGTGCCCCGAGGGCCTGGACGAGGCCGACGTCCGCCTGCTCGGCGAGGTCGCGGGCAAGGACGTGCTGGAGCTCGGCGCCGGCGCCGCCCAGTGCTCCCGCTGGCTCGTCGCCCGGGGCGCCCGGCCGGTCGCGCTCGACATCTCCTACCGGCAGCTCCAGCACTCCCGCCGGATCGACCTCGGCCGCGGCGCCGAGCCGGTCGCGGTGGTGCAGGCCGACGCCGCCGTCCTCCCCTTCGCCGACGGCGCCTTCGACCTGGCCTGCTCGGCGTACGGCGCGGTGCCGTTCAGCGCCGACACCGCAGCCCTGATGCGCGAGGTCCACCGGGTGCTGCGGCCCGGCGGGCGCTGGGTCTTCTCGGTGACCCACCCGATCCGCTGGGCCTTCCCCGACGACGCCGGGGTCGAGGGCCTGACGGTGAGCGCCTCCTACTTCGACCGCACGCCCTACGTCGAGCAGGACGACCAGGGGCGCGCCACCTACGTCGAGCACCACCGGACGGTCGGCGACCGGGTCCGCGAACTGGTCGGCGCCGGGTTCCGGCTGCTCGACCTGGTCGAGCCCGAGTGGCCCGCCGGCCACGAGCAGGAGTGGGGCGGCTGGAGTCCGCTGCGCGGCCGGCTGATCCCCGGCACCGCGATCTTCGTCGCCGAGCGGGGCTGACCGCCGGTGCGCACGGTGGGGCTCGACCTGCCCGTCCGCACGGCCGTCCCCGCGCTGCACGCCGCACTCGTCGACCGCGGGTGCGCCGTGCTGTCCGCGCCGCCCGGGACCGGCAAGACCACCCTGGTGCCGCTCGCCCTGGCCGGGCTGGTGGACGGCCTGGCCGGGCCCGCCCGCCGGGTGCTGGTCGCCGAGCCCCGGCGCCTCGCGGTGCGGGCCGCCGCCCGCCGGATGGCCTGGCTGCTCGGCGAACCGGTCGGCGAGCGGGTCGGCTTCACCGTGCGCGGCGAACGGCGCACCTCCGCCGCCACCGTGATCGAGGTGGTCACCACCGGCGTCCTGCTGCAGCGCCTCCAGCGCGACCAGGAGCTGCCCGGCGTCGACGTGGTCGTCCTCGACGAGTGCCACGAACGGCACCTGGACGCCGACACCGCGCTCGCCTTCCTGCTGGACGTCCGCGCCGCCCTGCGGCCCGAGCTCGAACTGGTCTGCGCCTCCGCCACCTCCGACACCGACGCCTGGTCCGAGCTGCTCGGCGGCGCACCGGTGGTGGCCGCCGAGGGCGTCTCCCACCCGGTCGAGGTGGTGTGGGCACCCCCGCCGCGCGCCGTCCGCCCGCCGCAGGGCACCCGCACCGACCCCGCGCTGCTCGACCACGTCGCCGCCACCGTCCGCCGGGCCCTCGCCGAGCGGGACGGCGACGTGCTCTGCTTCCTGCCCGGCGTCGGCGAGATCGCCCGCGTCGCCGGGCTGCTGCGGGTCGACGCCGAGGTCCTGCAACTCCACGGGCAGGCCCCGCAGGCCGTCCAGGACGCGGCCCTGAGCGCGGGCGAGCGGCGCCGGGTGATCCTGTCGACCTCGGTCGCGGAGTCCTCGCTGACCGTGCCGGGCGTCCGGGTCGTGGTGGACTCCGGACTCACCCGGGAGCCGCGCACCGACCACGCCCGCGGACTCGCCGGGCTGGTCACCGTCCGCGCCTCGCTCGCCGCCGGACGGCAGCGCGCCGGACGGGCCGGACGCGAGGCGCCCGGCACGGTGTACCGCTGCTGGGCGGAGGTCGAGGACGCCCGCGCCGCCCGCTTCCCGACCCCCGAGATCGCCCTCGCCGACCTCACCTCCTTCGCCCTCCAGGCCGCCTGCTGGGGCGACCCCGACGCCCGCACCCTCGCCCTGCCGGACGCCCCGCCCGCCGGCGCGATGGCCGCCGCCCGCGGCGTGCTCACCGCGCTCGGCGCCGTCGACCGCGACGGCCGCGCCACCGACCGCGGCCACCGCATCGCCCGCACCGGCCTCCACCCGCGGCTCGCCCGCGCCCTGCTCGACGCCGCCGGCACGGTCGGCGCCCGGGCGGCCGCCGACCTCGTCGCGCTGCTGTCCGAGGAGCCCCCGCGGGCCATGGGCGACGACCTCCACGCGATCCTGACCGCCCTCCGGGCCCGCCCCGACGACCCGTACGCCCGCCGCTGGCGCACCGAGTCCGGCAGGCTCCGGGCCCAGCTGCAGGGCCGCGGGGGCCCCGCCGCGGGAGGCGCCGACGGCGCCCACCCCCGGCCGGACGTCCCGTCCCCGGCGGGCTCCGCACCGACGGCCGGCCACGCCGCGCTGGTGGTCGCGCTGGCCTACCCCGAGCGGATCGCGCGGGCGCGCGGGCCCCGGGGCCCGTACCTGATGGCCTCCGGGACGGCCGCCGAGCTCGCGCCCGACTCCCGGCTCGGCGGCACGGAGTGGCTGGCGATCGCCGTCGCCGACCGGCCGGCCGGTTCGCCGTCGGCGCGGGTGCAGCGGGCCGTCGCCCTCGACGAGGCCACGGCGCGACGGGCGGCCGCGCCGCTGCTCGCCTCCCGCGAGGAGGTCGAGTGGTCGACCCGCGGCGGCGACGTGGTCGCCCGCCGGGTCGACGCGCTCGGCGCGATCGAACTCTCGGCCGACCGGCTCGACGCCCCCGCGCCGGCGCTGCTCCGGTCCGCCCTGCTCGACGGGCTGACCCGCGAGGGCGTCACCGCCCTGCTCGGCTGGCCGCCGGCCGCCGCCTCGCTGCGCGAACGCCTGGCCTTCCTGCACCGCGTGCTCGGCGCCCCCTGGCCGGACGTCGCCGACGACGCGCTGCTGCTGGCCGCCGACGGCTGGCTGGAGCCGGAGCTGTCCCGGGCCCGCCGCCGCGCCGACCTCCAGCGCATCGACACCGCGAGCGCGTTGCAGCGGCTGCTGCCGTGGTCGAGCGGCGAGGCCGGCCGCTTGGACGAGCTCGCCCCGGAGCGGATCACCGTCCCCAGCGGCTCCCGGATCCGGGTCGACTACACCGGCGACCGGCCCGTCCTGGCGGTCAAGCTCCAGGAGCTGTTCGGCTGGCAGGCCGCCCCGGCCCTGGCCGGCGGCCGGGTGCCGCTCACCGTGCACCTGCTCTCCCCCGCCGGCCGGCCCGCGGCCGTCACCGGCGACCTGGCCGGCTTCTGGCGCGAGGGCTACAAGGCCGTCCGCGCCGAACTCCGCGGCCGCTACCCCCGCCACCCGTGGCCCGAGGACCCGACCACCGCCGAACCGACCAAGCGCACCAACGCCCGGCGCTGACTACCCCTCGGCCGCCTGCTCCTCGGCCGGCCGCCACGGCTCGAACCAGGGGTCGGGCCAGCTCTCCGCCGCCGCCATCAGCGGGTAGAGCGTCGCGCCGTCGATCGTCTCGCGGATGATGTCCGCGTGGCCGCCGTGCCGCGCGGTCTCCTCGATCAGGTGCAGCAGCACCCAGCGGACCGACCACTCGGTGACGTCGGCGGAGATCCAGACCTGCCCCGGCGGCACCGGCACCGGCCGGCCGAGGTCGGCGATCCCGGCGAGGACCGCGTCCGTCTCGGCGGTGGCGGCCCGGTAGTCGGCCAGCGCACCGGCGAGCGTCTCGTCGGGGCCGAGGACGAACTCGTCGTCCTCCGCGTCCGGTTGCGTGCGCTCGCGCTGCAGGACTAGGTCCGTCCAGCCGCGCTCGCAGCGCGCGGCGTGCTTGATCAGGCCGCCGATGGTCAACTCGCTCGCCGCTGCCGCCGTCCGGGCCTGATCCTCCGTCAACCCGTGTGCGGCGGCCCGCAGCAGCCGGCGCTGCTGATCGAGGAAGGCGACGAGCCCCGAACGCTCGTCGGCTACGGGAGGAGCGAGACCCGGCATGAAGCGACTCCTTGCAGAGACTTTCAGAAAGTTTCAGCAAAGTATTTCGCGCGCACCAGGCGTCGGCAAGGGATGACCGCCGCCGGCTTCAGTGACCCGGCGTCGGCGAGGAGGGGTAGCCGGTGGTGTCCGGGCGCGGCTGCGGCGACAGGCTGAGGACCGGGGAGCAGACGGCCACGCCCGGACCGCCGTACGTACAGGTCGAGGGCGCCGGGTGGTTGTCGCAGTTGCAGTTGTTGCCCGGGCTGATCCGGGTGCGCGGCGTCCCGGTGGCCCGCGCGGCCGGGTGGGTGGTGTTCTGCGCGCCCTTGGCCGCCGGGGGCGGGGTCGGCGTCGGGGTGTCGGGCGCGGGGCTCGGAGCGGGGGACGGCGACAGGGTGGGCGAGGGCGTCGGCGAGTCGACCGGCGCAGCGGCTTCAGGGCTGCTGGGCGCGGCGGCGGGAGCGGCGGGCGGGGTGGGCGGGGTGGAGCGCCCGTGGCTGGTGCCCGCCATCGCCCACGCGGCTGCGCCGCTCAGGACGAGCGCGGTCGCGGCGAGCGTGAGCACCCGCCAGGTCCGCGGTCTCCGGCGCTTCGGCGCCGCCTCCGGCAGTGCCGGGTCGTTGGTCTCCACCGCTGCTCCTGGACTCTGCTCCGCCCGGGCGGCGGAGGTCGGGGCGGCAGCTTAGCGATCATGGCCGGACGCCCCGCTCGCAGGGGCGTCCGGCCACGGGTCGGGCTCGCGGGCGCGGTCAGTGCGCGGCGGCCTCCCAGTTGGCGCCGACGCCGACGGAGACGTCCAGCGGGGCGCGGAGCGGGTAGGCGCCGGCCATCTGCTCGCGGACCAGGGCCTCGACCTGCTCGCGCTCGCCGGGGGCGAGTTCGAGCACGATTTCGTCGTGGACCTGGAGCAGCATCCGGGAGGAGAGCTTGGCGTCGGTGAGCGCCTGGTCGACCTTGAGCATGGCGATCTTGACGATGTCGGCGGCGGAGCCCTGGATCGGGGCGTTGAGGGCCATCCGCTCGGCCATCTCGCGGCGCTGCCGGTTGTCGCTGGTGAGGTCCGGCAGGTAGCGGCGGCGGCCGAGCAGCGTCTCGGTGTACCCGACGGCGCGGGCGTCCTCCACGACGTCGCGCAGGTAGTCGCGGACGCCGCCGAAGCGCTCGAAGTAGGTGTCCATCAGGCCCTGGGCCTCGGCGGGCTTGATGCCGAGCTGCTGGGAGAGGCCGTAGGCGGAGAGGCCGTAGGCGAGGCCGTAGGACATCGCCTTGATCTTGCGGCGCATCTCGGCGTCGACCGCCTCCGGGGCGACCTCGAAGACCTGGGAGGCGACGGTGGTGTGCAGGTCCTCGCCGCTCTCGAAGGCCTCGATCAGCGCGGCGTCCTCGGAGAGGTGGGCCATGATGCGCAGCTCGATCTGCGAGTAGTCGGCGGTGAGCAGCGACTCGTACCCGTGGCCGACCACGAAGGCGCGGCGGATCGCCCGGCCCTCCTCGGTGCGGACCGGGATGTTCTGCAGGTTCGGGTCCTGGGAGGAGAGCCGGCCGGTGGCGGCGACCATCTGGTTGAAGGTGGTGTGGATCCGGCCCTGCGGGGAGACGGTCTTGAGCAGGCCCTCGACGGTGGTGCGCAGCTTGGCCTGGTCGCGGTGGCGGAGCAGGATGACCGGGAGCTCGTTCTCGGTCTGGGTGGCGAGCCAGGTCAGGGCGTCGGCGTCGGTGGTGTAGCCGGTCTTGATCTTCTTGGTCTTGGGCAGGCCGAGCTCGCCGAAGAGGATCTCCTGGAGCTGCTTGGGCGAGCCGAGGTTGAAGGGGTGGCCGGCGGCCGCGTGGGCCTCCTCGACGCAGCGCTGGATCTCGACGGCGAACTGCGCCTCCAGGCCGGTGAGCCAGGCGCGGTCGGCGGCGATGCCGTAGCGCTCCATCCGGGCCAGCAGCTCGGCGATCGGCAGCTCCATGTCGTGGAACAGCTCGACGGCGCCGACCTCGGGCAGCCGGGTCTCGAAGAGCGCGGCCAGGTCGAGGATCGCGCGGGCCTGGGTCATCAGGGCCTGGGCGCCGGCGGTGGCGTCCTCCTCCTCGGCGTCGAAGGTGAGCTGGCCGGTCTCGACGGCGGCGGCGGGGGCGAGCGAGCGGGCCAGGTACTCCTCGGCGAGGACGTCGAGGGTGAAGGTGCGGCGGCCGGGCTTCTCCAGGTACGCGGCGAGCGCGGTGTCGGCGGTGACGCCGGCGATCTGCCAGCCCTGCTCGGCGAAGGCGCGCATCACGTGCTTGGCGATGTGCAGGGCCTTGGGGCGGGTGGGGTCGGCGAGCCAGGCGGTGAACGCCCGGTCGTCGGCCTCCTCCAGGCTCGCCGGGTCGAACCAGGCGGCGGTCTCGCCGGCGGCGAGCGCGACCTCCTGCACCCGGCCGGTGCCGAGCGCCCACTCGTAGACGGCGGCGACGGCGGTCAGGCCCTTGCCGTGCTCGTCCAGCCAGGCAGCGAGGGCGCCGGGGACGGTGAGCAGCTCGCCGTCGACCTCGATGCCGGGGGCGGCCTCGGCAACCTCGGCGCCCTGCCCGGCGCCGGGGTCGATGCCGTGGACGCGCTCGCGGAAGTTGGGGTTGCGGAACTCCAGCGCCTCCAGGATCTGCGAGACCGCCTCGCCGTCGAACGGGGTGCGCTCCAGGTCCGGGACGCCGAGCGGCAGTTCGACGTCACGGACCAGCTCGGTGAGCACCCGGTTGCGCTTGACCGAGTCGAGGTGCTCGCGCAGCTTCTCGCCGATCTTGCCCTTGACCTCGTCGGCGCGGGCGATCAGCTCGTCGAAGGAGCCGAACTGGTTGACCCACTTGGCGGCGGTCTTCTCGCCGACGCCGGGGATGCCGGGCAGGTTGTCGGACGGGTCGCCGCGCAGCGCCGCGAGGTCCGGGTACTGGCTCGGCAGGACGCCGTACTTCTCCTGGACCTTCTCCGGGGTGTACCGGGTGAACTCGGAGACGCCCTTGATGGGGTAGAGGACGGTGACGTGCTCGCTGACCAGCTGCAGCGAGTCGCGGTCGCCCGTGACGACATCGACGTCGAAGCCCGCCGCTCCGGCAGCGGTGGCCAGGGTGGCGATGATGTCGTCGGCCTCGAAGCCCTCGGCGGTGATTCGCGGGACGCGCATGGCGTCGAGCAGCTCGCCGATCAGCGGGACCTGGCTCTTGAACTCGTCGGGCGTCTTGGCGCGGTTGGCCTTGTAGTCGGGGAACTCGACGGAGCGGAAGGTCTGCCGGGAGAGGTCGAAGGCGACCGCGAGGTGGGTGGGCGCCTCGTCCCGGACGATGTTGGCGAGCATCGAGGCGAAGCCGTAGACCGCGTTGGTGGGTTGACCGGTGGTGGTGTTGAAGTTCTCCACGGGCAGGGCGAAGAACGCCCGGTAGGCCATCGAATGCCCGTCCAGCAGCATAAGCCGGGGCCGGGCGGCCGCCTTCTTGCCTGCACTCTGCGTAGCCACGTCAACGTCCCGTCCTGCCGGTTCCACTGCCAGGGACAGATCCTATGGCCCGGCACCGACAACGGACGCAAGGACGCAAACCGCCCGTTCCTACCGGCGGGTACACGGTCGTACGATCACAGTCGACACGAGCTGTGCACCCTCGATCGGCAGGAGCACCATGACCGACCCGGCCCCCGTCCTCAACGTGCCCCAGGACGTCCTCGACCACTTCGCCAAGCTGGGGGTGAGCGCGGAGACCTTCTCCGGCGGGCACCTGGGCGACAAGCTCGGCATCCGGATCGTCGAGGCCTCGCCGGACCGGGTGGTGGGCACCATGCCGGTCGACGGCAACCAGCAGCCGTACGGGCTGCTGCACGGCGGCGCCTCGGCGGCGCTGGCGGAGACCCTGGGCTCGATCGGCGCCATGCTGCACGCCGGTCCGGGCCGTTACGCGGTGGGCGTCGACCTGAACGCGACCCACCACCGCTCGGCGATGTCCGGCCTGGTCACGGGCGTGGCGACGGCGGTGTTCAAGGGCCGGACGGCGGCCACCTACGAGGTCGCGATCACCGACGACACCGGCAAGCGGATCACCAGCTGCCGGCTCACCTGCATGCTGCGCGACCTGTAGGAACGAAGCCCGCCACCCCCTCGCCGGTTTGGCCGGACGCCGTCACGGGCACCTCCTGGCTGCGATTCGACGGCGACGCGAGGGGGCGGTGGCATGGCCGGTGGGGGCGAACCGCCCGGCGCGGGTCACGGCTTCCTCGGCCCGGTGGAGGCGGGTGACGGCTCGGCCGCCCCGCCGCCCCCGCCGCTCCCGCCCACCCCGATGCTGACCCGCCGTCAGAAGTACTGGCTGGCCGCACTGCTGCTCGCGCTGGCCACCGCGGCGACGGTCCGGCACGCGGCGCACCGGCCGGACCACGCGGCCAACTCCCCGCCGCCGCCCTACCCCTCCCAGGTGGCCCGGTTCTCCTACCAGGGCCCGTCCGCGCAGGACCCGCGGGCCTTCGCCTTCCGCCTCTCGGCGCACAACGACGGGCCGGTACCGCTGGAGCTGCTGGGGATCAGCCAGGGCTACCGGGGGCTGCGGCTGGAGGTGACGGGTTCGCTGCCCCGCACCCTGGCGCCGGACGGGGGCGCCGTCCTGCTGGTCACGCTGCGGGTGACCGACTGCTCGGCGGCGCCGGCGGAGTCCTCACTGCCTTACCTGGATGTAACGCTGCGTAACACGCGCGCCATGCAGACCGTCAGCCAGATCCTCGGCGCGGCCTACGCGCGCGACCTGTCCGCGAGCATCCGTCTGGCCTGCCCGGATTCCCGATATTCGGACGCACGCGACCAGTGATCCCCACCCGAACACAGCAGTTCGATTATCGGACATTCGTTGCGTGACCAGGGCTTTGGCCTGCAAGCGTATTCGGAGAGTGAGACGAAGCCCGGAATCACGGGCTCCAGGAGGGTCGGATGACCACCATGTGAGATTTCTTCAGGGGGTACTCATAACAAGAGAATCACAGCATGTCCGGACCCACTGCCCGACGCGGCAAAGCCGGTTTAGAGTCACGGCCAGTCACCGCGCCAACCGAGTGGGCCCCTGGCCCAGCGCGCGACCCGGCACCGCCATCACAGGGCGCGGTGCTTTCCTGATCCAGAAGGGGACCCTCGTGCGTAAGAGTTCACTGATTGTCGTGGGCATTGCAGTCACCGGAGCGCTCACCCTCTCCGCCTGCGGCTCGCGCGGTGAGAAGTCCGGCTCCGAGAACGCCGGCGGCACCACGAAGGTCGTCATCGGCGTCGACGCCCCGCTCACCGGCAAGCTGTCCGCCCTCGGCCTCGGCATCAAGAACTCGGCCGACCTGGCCGTCCAGAAGGCCAACAAGGACAAGGTCGTTCCCGGCGTCACCTTCGAGCTCGAGGCCCTGGACGACCAGGCCAACCCGACCTCGGGCCAGCAGAACGCCACCAAGTTCGTCGGCGAGAAGAACGTCGTCGGCGTGGTCGGCCCGCTGAACTCCTCCGTCTCGCTGACCATGCAGAAGGTCTTCAACGACGGCAAGCTCGCCCAGGTCTCGCCGGCCAACACCAACCCGCAGCTGAGCCTCGGCCCGGACTGGGGCACCGGCAAGTTCACCCGCCCGTACGCCTCGTACTTCCGCACCGCCACCACCGACGTGGTCCAGGGCAAGTTCGCCGCCCAGTACCTCTTCAACGACGCCAAGAAGACCAAGGTCTTCGTCATCGACGACAAGAAGACCTACGGCGCGGGCCTCGCGAACATCTTCCAGGAGGAGTTCAAGAAGCTCGGCGGCACCGTGGTCGGCACCGAGCACATCAACCCGGACGACAAGGACTTCTCGGCGGTCGCCACCAAGGTCAAGTCCTCCGGCGCCGACTCGGTCTACTACGGCGGCGAGTACCCCGAGGGCGGCCCGCTCTCCGACCAGATCAAGAAGGCCGGCGCCGCCGTCCCGCTGTTCGGTGGCGACGGCCTGTACGACGACGAGTTCATCAAGCTGTCGAACAACAACAGCAACGGTGACCTCGCCACCTCGGTCGGCGCCCCGGTCGAGGAGCTGCCCGACGCGAAGACCTTCATCGCGGACTACAAGGCGGCCGGCTACAAGGAGCCCTACGCGGCCTACGGCGGCTACTCCTACGACGCCGCCTGGTCGGTCATCGAGGCCGTCAAGGCCGTCGTCGCCGCCAACAACGGCAAGGTGCCGGACGACATCCGCGCCAAGGTCGTCGAGGCCATGGGCAAGGTCTCCTTCAACGGCGTCACCGGCAAGGTCTCCTTCGACCAGTACGGCGACACCAGCAACAAGCAGCTGACGGTCTACACCGTCAAGGACAACAAGTGGGCCTCCGTGAAGAGCGGCACCTACACCGGCTGATCCGTCTGACGGACACCAAGCGCTAGTCCGGGCGGGGGGCGCCAAGAGCGCCCCCCGCCTTTCCCATACCCCCCAACACGGAGGCTGCGGTGCACGAACTGCCGCAAAACCTGGCCAACGGCCTGATGCTCGGGCTGATGTACGGCCTGATCGCCGTCGGCTACACGATGGTCTACGGCATCGTCCAGCTCATCAACTTCGCCCATGGCGAGATCTTCATGATCGGCGGCTTCGGCGCGCTGACCGCCTACATGGCGCTGCCGTCGGGCACCTCGCTCTGGGTGGCCCTCCCCATCATGATCATCGGTGGCGTCATCGCCTCCGTCCTGGTGGCCACCGGCGCCGAGCGCTTCGCCTACCGCCCGCTGCGGAGCGCACCCCGACTGGCCCCGCTGATCACCGCGATCGGCCTCTCGCTGGCCCTCCAGCAGCTGGTCTGGGCCTTCTACCCGAACGCCAAGAAGGCGCTCACCTTCCCGCAGTTCGCGGGCGGCCCGATCGAGTTCGGCGCCTTCCACCTGCAGCGCAACGACCTCTTCCTGCTGATCGCCGCGCCGCTCTGCATGATCATCCTGGCCAGCTTCGTCCGCCTCACCCGCACCGGCCGCGCCATGCAGGCCACCGCGCAGGACCCGGACACCGCCAAGCTGATGGGCATCAACACCGACCGCATCATCGTGATCGCCTTCGCCCTCGGCGCCGCCTTCGCGGCCGTCGCGGCCGTCGCGCACGGCCTCCGCTACGGCCAGGTCGACTTCATGATGGGCTTCATGGCCGGCATGAAGGCCTTCACCGCGGCCGTCCTCGGCGGCATCGGCAACATCTACGGCGCGATGCTCGGCGGGCTGGTCCTCGGCGTCGCCGAGGCCGTCGCCACCGCGTACATCCAGAACGTCCCCGGCATGCACCAGCTCGGCGGCGCCGCCTGGGCCAACGTGTGGGCGTTCGTCCTTCTCATCGTCGTTCTGCTCGTCAGGCCCCAGGGTCTGTTGGGCGAGCGCGTCGCAGACCGGGCGTGAGGCAGATGACCACCACCACCCACGAGACCACGCCCGTCCTCCCCGTCCCGGAGGGCGTCGCCAAGGCCGTCACCATCGCCGGCGGCATCATCGCCGCCGCCTCCGCGATGATGTCCTGGACCTGGACCGACGAGTTCCCCGGCGACCTCACCTACTACGGCTCCCCGGCCGGCCTGCAGTGGCTCGCCCTGGTCGGCGGCACGCTCACCACGCTGCTGGCGCTCGCCGCCCACGGCACCCCGGGCGTGCGCTGGATGAGCCCCTCCGGCTCCAAGAACGGCATCCTGTTCGCCGCCACCGGCACCCTCGCGGTCTGCTGGTACTCGGTGATCGCCATCTCCGTCCAGCTCGGCGGCCTCGCCAACCTGGAGCCCGGCGGCTTCGTCGCCGCGGCCGGCTCGCTGATCGCCGTCCTCGGCGCCCTCGGCCTGCCCCTCGACCGCCGCACCACGGTCAAGCACCCCACCGTGCAGTGGTGGTGGTACGCCGTCGCCGTCGCCTCCGTGGTCTTCCGGATCGGCCTGGACCAGGGCTTCGCGCTGACCGTCATCCCCGACGGCATCGAGCCCATCTTCACCACCAACACCTGGTTCTTCGTCGCCCTGCCCGGCGCGATCGCGCTCTTCAAGCTCGCGCTCCTGGCCGACGCCTGGCTGCGCATCGGCCGGATCGAGCGCCAGCTGCCCGCACCGCGCGCACTGGCCTCCTGGCTGGAGATCCTGCTGATCATCGCGGTCTTCGCGGTCGGCCTGGTCGCCGCCACCTTCGGCGTCTCCGCCGAGGACGGCGAGCTGTTCATCGGCTACCTGCTGCTGGTCGGCTTCACCACCCAGGCGCTCATCGCCACCGGGCTGCTCGCCCGCCTGCGCGACCTGACCGGCAAGCACCGCACCGTCACCACCGGCGCGGCCTTCGCCGCCGCGGCCGCCTTCCCGTTCACCCAGAGCAGCGACGTCTACACGCTGATCGGCGTCAACATCCTGATCTTCGCGACCGTCGCCCTCGGCCTGAACATCGTGGTCGGCCTGGCCGGCCTGCTCGACCTCGGTTACGTCGCGTTCCTCGGCGTCGGCGCCTACGCCGCCGCCCTGGTCTCCGGATCGCAGTTCTCGGTCTTCCGCGGCGTGCACCTGCCCTTCCCCGTCGCCGTCCTGATCGGTGCCGCCGCGGCCCTGGTCTTCGGCGTGGTCATCGGCGCGCCGACCCTCCGACTGCGCGGCGACTACCTCGCCATCGTCACCCTCGGCTTCGGTGAGATCTTCCGGATCTCGATGAACAACCTCGACGGCACCTCCGGCCCGAGCCTCACCAACGGCCCCAACGGCGTCGCCGCCATCCCGGACGTCTCGCTGTTCGGCTTCGACTTCGGCCAGCCGCACGACATCCTCGGCTTCCAGCTCGGCAAGTTCGGCAACTACCTGCTGCTGATGCTGGTCGTCACCGCGATCGTCGTCACCGTCTTCACCCGGGTCGCCGACTCCCGGATCGGCCGCGCCTGGGTCGCCATCCGCGAGGACGAGACCGCCGCCGAGGCCATGGGCATCAACGGCTTCCGGGTCAAGCTGATCGCCTTCGCGCTCGGCGCCACCCTGGCCGGCCTGGCCGGCGCCGTCCAGGCCCACGTGGCCAGCGCCGTCTCGCCCGACCAGTACCTGTTCGCCGGCGCCGTCCCGCCGAACTCCGCCTTCCTGCTCGCCGCGGTCATCCTCGGCGGCATGGGCACCGTCAGCGGCCCGCTGGTCGGCACCGCGCTGCTCTTCCTGATCCCGGCCAAGCTCCAGTTCCTGCAGAACTACCAGCTGCTCGCGTTCGGCATCGCGCTGATCCTGCTGATGCGCCTCCGTCCCGAGGGCATCATCGCCAACCGGCGGCAGAAGCTCGAGTTCCACGAGGCGGACATCCCCGCCCAGGCCGAGCCGGCCGACGCACTCACCAAGGCAGGGGCGTGAACACCCAGATGACCACCGACACCGCCCCCACCACCACGACCGGCGCGCCGGTCCTGGAGGCCTCCGGCGTCGTGATGCGCTTCGGCGGCCTCACCGCGGTCAACAACGTCGACCTGACCGTCCGCGAGGGCGAGATCGTCGGCCTGATCGGCCCCAACGGCGCCGGCAAGACCACCTTCTTCAACTGCCTCACCGGCCTGTACGTCCCCACCGAGGGCACGGTGAAGTACAAGGGCACGGTCCTGCCGCCCAAGCCGAACCTGGTCACCGAGGCCGGCATCGCCCGCACCTTCCAGAACATCCGGCTGTTCGCCAACATGACCGTCCTGGAGAACGTCCTGGTCGGCCGGCACACCCGCACCAAGGAAGGCCTCTTCTCGGCCATCCTGCGCGGCCCCGGCTACAAGCGCGCCGAGGCCGAGAGCCGCGAGAAGGCCATGGAACTCCTCGAGTTCTGCGGCCTCGCCCACAAGGCCGAGCACCTCTCGCGCAACCTCCCCTACGGCGAGCAGCGCAAGCTGGAGATCGCCCGCGCGCTCGCCAGCGAGCCCGGCCTGCTCCTCCTCGACGAGCCCACCGCCGGCATGAACCCCCAGGAGACCAACGCCGCCGAGGAGCTGGTCTTCGCGATCCGCGACAAGGGCATCGCGATCCTGGTCATCGAGCACGACATGAAGTTCATCTTCAACCTGTGCGACCGCACCGCCGTCCTGGTCCAGGGCCAGAAGATCGTCGAGGGCGACAAGGAGACCGTCCAGAACGACGAGCGGGTCATCACCGCCTACCTCGGCGCCCCGCTCGAAGGAACCACCGCAGGCACGGAGGACGACCAGTGACCGCTCTGCTCGAGGTCAACGACCTCCGCGTCTCCTACGGCAAGATCGAGGCCGTCAAGGGCATCAGCTTCAAGGTCAACCAGGGCGAGGTCACCACCCTGATCGGCACCAACGGCGCCGGCAAGACCACCACCCTGCGCACCCTCTCCGGCCTGCTGAAGCCCACCGCCGGCACCGTCACCTTCGACGGCGAACCGCTCAACACGGTCCCCGCCCACAAGATCGTGTCGCTCGGCCTCGCCCACTCCCCCGAGGGCCGGCACATCTTCCCGCGGATGACCATCGAGGAGAACCTCCTCCTCGGCGCCTTCCTCCGCAAGGACACCGCCGGCATCGCCGAGGACGTCGAGCGCGCCTACACGCTCTTCCCCATCCTCGGCGAACGCCGCAAGCAGGCCGCCGGCACCCTGTCCGGCGGCGAGCAGCAGATGCTCGCCATGGGCCGCGCCCTGATGTCCAAGCCCAAGCTGCTCATGCTGGACGAGCCCTCCATGGGCCTGTCCCCGCTGATGATGCAGAAGATCATGGCGACCATCGTCGAGCTCAAGGCCTCCGGCATGACCATCCTGCTCGTCGAGCAGAACGCGCAGGCCGCGCTCTCGCTCTCCGACCAGGGCTACGTCATGCAGACCGGCCACATCGTGCTCAACGGCACCGGTGCGGACCTGCTGCGCGACGAATCCGTCCGCAAGTCCTACCTCGGCGAGGACTGACACTCCTCCCGACGTCCCGTCACACGCGAGAGCCCCGCCGATCCCCCCGGACCGGCGGGGCTCCCCGCTTTCCCCCGCTCTGCCGACGCATCAGTCGATGACGCAGTCCGCCGCCTTCGCGTCGTCCGGACACGGGAACCGCCCCACCGACTTCGCGAACTCCACCCCCGCCACCGCCGTCGACAGCGGCACCTGCTGCTGCCACAGCGCGCTGCGGGCGATCGCCTCCCAGCCCGACAGCCCCAGCGGCGGCCGGTCCCGGGTCACCGTGATCGGCTGACCCGACTGCCCCGTGTACTGGTCCAGCGTCGCGTTCGCCGCCACGATCTGCACGAAGTCGCCGTTCGACCGCTCGACCTTCACCCCCTGGTCGTACAGGCCCACCGCGTCCGTCCCGGTGATGTAACTCGTCATCACCGCACCGTCCGGCAGGGTCGTCTCCCGGCACATCGGCTTCTCCGACCCGGCCCGTCGCGGACCCTCGTCCGAGCTGCCGGTCCACGTCGCGCAGGAGAACCCCCCGCTCGACATCCGCACGCTCCGGCCGAGCGTCACCATCACCGTCGCCGGACCCGCGCCGTCGTCGTACTGCAGCTCGATGTAGTGCCGCGACATCCCCACGTTGTTGAACTTCACCGCGAACGGATCCAGGTTCAACAGCCGCCCACCCGGCGGCAACTGGTCCGCGAAGATCTTCAGCATCGCCTGCCACGTCATGTCCACCAGCGGACCCGTCGGCGCCGGCGACACCTCCGGCTGGGCGGGCGACTGAGACTGCGACTGCGACTGCGACTGCTGGGACGGTGACTGCTGTGCCGGCGATGGGCCCACCCCCGTGGGGCCCACCGCCGCACTCGCCGCCTGCACCGGCTCCGAACCCACGAAGCCCGGCACCACCAGCGACCCCGCGGCCACCGCACCGGCCACCGCCAGCGCGGCACCCGCCGCCTGCAACCCCCTCCGCAACCGCCGGCGACGACGCCCCAGCCGCATCCCCTCCGCCACCAGGTCCCCCACCGGCGGCATCACGTCCTCGACGCTCTGCCCCAGGAGCCTGCCCAGATCCTCTTCAAGCCCCATGCCGGGATCCCTCGTCCTCGCCGTCGTTGCCCTCACCCGTACCAGACGCTCCGACCCCACCCCGAGGTCTCACACCACTTTGTCCGAACATGCGAACGCCCCGCCGTGCGCAGACGCACGACGGGGCGCTCCCCCCGATCGACCCCGATCAGCCCTCGGACTCGGCCTTCTTCCGGTCCTGGGCCGCACCCTCCTCGATCACGGCCTCCGCCACCGCCGCCATCGTCATCCGGCGGTCCATCGACGTCTTCTGGATCCACCGGAACGCCGCCGGCTCGGTCAGCCCGAACTTCGTCTGCAGCACGCTCTTCGCCCGGTCCACCAGCTTGCGGGTCTCCAGCCGCTGCGAGAGATCCGCGATCTCCAGCTCCAGCGTCCGCATCTCGGTGTACCGCGACACCGCCATCTCGATCGCCGGCACCAGGTCGCTCTTCGAGAACGGCTTCACGATGTACGCCATCGCACCCGCGTCCCGGGCCCGGTCCACCAGCTCCCGCTGCGAGAACGCCGTCAGCATCAACACCGGCGCCAGGTGCTGCTCGTGAATCCGCTCCGCCGCCGACAGCCCGTCCAGCACCGGCATCTTCACATCGAGGATCGCCAGGTCCGGCCGCAGCTCCTCGACCAGCTTCACCGCCGTCTCCCCGTCCCCGGCCTCACCGACGACGGTGTACCCCTCCTCCTCCAGCATCTCCTTCAGGTCGAGACGGATCAGCGCCTCGTCCTCGGCGATCACAATTCGGGTGATCTGGGGCGACTCGGTCTCAAGCGGCTCGGGCTGCTCGTCGGCGGTGCTCACGGGGCTCCTCGTTCCGGCGGGGGTACTGCATGCATGAGCCTACCTAGACACGGTATGTTTGAGACACAGCACACCGAGGGTGACCTTGGATTCGCTGGGAGCTCCGGTAGCCCAAGGGCAGAGGCGATGGTCTCAAACACCATTCAGTGTGGGTTCGAATCCCACTCGGGGCACTTACCTTCAAATCCAAGGACGCCAGAGGGTTGGCGATCTTCACCACTTCAGGTGGCGTCCGCGCCCGGCCTCCGCGAGAATGCCGCGGCCCACGGACCATCGCCACCATGTACGACATGGCAACCCGTGAGCGGGCTCTGGCACTCCACATCTCCGGCCTGTCACTGAGCCAGGTCAGCCGGTCCACCGGGATCTCCCGCTCGGCGATCCGCGCCTGGACCGCCCGGGTCGATCCGAGCCCCCGAATGACGGCGGAGTGCCCCGCCCCGTCCGGGCACCTCAGCCCTACCGTCCCGTCCGACGCCTGTACCTACCTCCTCGGCCTCTACCTCGGCGACGGCTGCATCAGCCCCGAGCGCCGCGGGGGGTACGCCCTTCGCATCGCCTGCGGCAACGCGTGGCCGGGGCTGATCGACACGTGCGAGCGCGCCGTCCGGTCGGTCCTGCCCCACAACGCGACCCACCGGGTCCGGGCGCCCGGCTGTACCTACATGGTGAGCCGCAGCAAGCACTGGCCGTGCCTCCTTCCCCAGCACGGGCCGGGGAAGAAGCACGAGCGCCCGATCGTCCTCGCGCCGTGGCAGCGGGAGCTGGTGGACCGTCATCCGTGGGAGTTGCTGCGCGGGCTGATCCACTCGGACGGGTGCCGGATCGCCAACTGGGCGACGCGGACGGTGGGTGGGGAGGTCCGGCGGCACGAGTACCCACGGTACTTCTTCACCAACACCTCCCCCGACATCGTTCGGCTGTTCACCGACACGCTCGATGCCGTCGGGGTGGGGTGGAGGGCGGCCCGGCGGGCGTCCGGGGCGGTGAACGTGTCGGTCGCCCGCCGGGCCTCGGTGGCGCTACTGGACGCGCACGTCGGCCCGAAGGGCTGAGCGGTCCGGCGCGGGCTCGGGGGCTGGCTCGGGGTGGGTCGGGCGGAGGGGCCACCAGAGGGTGCGGCCGAGGAGGGCGGCGAGGGCGGGGACGAGGACGAGGGAGAGGACGAGTGCGGAGAGCAGGATGCCGAGGGTGAGGGCGAAGGCGACCTGTTCGGTGCCGGGGGTGGTGGCGAGGGTGGCGAAGGAACCGGCGAGGACGAGGCCGGCGGTGGCGACGGCGGGGCCGCTGTGGCGGACGGCGCGGGCGACGGCCGCGCGGGGCGGGCCGGGGTGTCGCATCTCTTCGCGGATCCGGTCGGTGACGAGGATGTTGTAGTCGGTGCCGAGGGCGACGACGAACAGGAAGAGGACCAGCGGCAGGGTGAAGTTGACGCCGGGTCCGTCCAGGAGGTGCTGGAAGAGGAGGGTGGCGGCGCCGAGGGTGGCGGCGAAGCCGAGGCCGACGGAGAGCATCAGGACGGCCGGGGCGAGCAGGCTGCGCAGCAGGAGGAGCAGGATCAGTCCGATCAGGGCGGCGGCGACCGGGAAGACGATCCGGAGGTCGTGGTCGACGGCGGTGGAGATGTCGGCGAGGGTGGCCGCGGTGCCGCCGACGTGGGCGGTGGTGCCGGGGGGTGTGTGGGCGGCGACGGTGTCGCGGACGGGGCCGGCGGCGAGGTCGCGGGCGTCCTGGCTCTGCGGGTCGGCGGTGAGGTAGAGGTCGATGCGGGCGGCGTGGCGGGTGTCGTTGAGGACGGCGGGGGCGATCCGGCCGATGCCGTCGACGGTGCCGAGGGCCCGGGTGAGGTCGTCGAGCCGGGCGGTGGTGAGCGGGGTGGCGTCGTCGGCGGTGAGGTAGACGGTGGTGGGATCGGAGACGCCGGCGGGGAGGGCGCGGGTGATCTCGCCTGCGGTGGCGGCGGCGGGGGTGTCGGTCCGGCCGCCGAGGCCGTAGTCCATGCGGATGCCGAGGGTTCCGGCGGTGAGTGCGGCGAGGACGGCGACGGCGGCGAGCAGCAGGGGCAGCGGCCGTCGGGCGAGGAGGGTGCCGTAGCGGGTGGCGAGCCGTTCGCGGGGCGGTCGGCGGAGGCTGCGGGAGGGCCAGTAGAGCTTGCGGCCGCAGGCGGCGAGCAGGGCGGGCATGAGGGTGAGGCTGCCGAGGAGCATGACGAGGACGGCGACGGCGATGGCGGGTCCGAGGGAGCGGAACTGGCCGAAGGTGGCGGTGCCGAGGGTGGCGAAGGCGGCGACGATGGTGAGCGCGGCGGAGGTGATGGCGGTGCCGACCCGGGCGGACACCTGGGCGGCGGCTTCGCGGGCGGGCTGGTCGGGCCGGTTGCGGAGGTGTTCGCGGTAGCGGAAGAGCAGGAACAGCAGGTAGTCGATGCCGATGCCGAGGAGGACGACGGAGATCAGTCCGGGGGTGCCCGAGTCGAGGGTGAGGCCGGTCAGGGCGGCGGCGCCGGCGACGGCGCCGGTGGCGGCCCCGCTGATCATGGCGACGGCCAGGAGCGGGACGAGGGCGGCGAGGACGCTGCGGAACACCAGCACGTTGAGCAGGACGATGAGGCCGACGACGAGGAATCCGCCGACGGTGGTGGCGGTGCGGTTGGCGTCCGCGGTGTCCGCGGCGGCGGCGAGTCCGCCGGTGAATCCGGTGCGCATGCCGGCGTCGGTGTACTGGGTGCGGGCGGTGTCGCGGAAGGTCCGGTACACGTCCTGGACGCCCGGTTCGGCGGCGTTGCCGGTGAGCTCGACGGCGAACAGTTCGAAGCTGCGGTCGGGGGCGAGCATCGCGGGGGCGATGCGGGGGGTCTGGGAGTGGTCGGGGACGAGGAAGGCGGGCTCGTCCTCCTTGCGGGGCATGGTGACCCGGTGCCGGCCGAGGTCCGCTGCCTCGCGTTCGATCCGCTGCTGGTCGGCGGCGGTGAGGGGGGTGCCGTCGGTGCGGGCCACGAGCATCGTGGCGGTGGTGGCGTCGGGCTTCACGCCGAACTGTTCCTCGGCGATGCGCAGGGCGGCGGCGGAGTCGTAGCCGCTGGGCAGGAAGTCGGCGGACTGGGCCTGGGTGACGCGGCCGAGCAGCATCGGGCCGAGGACGCCGAGTCCGATGCCGACGACGGCCCAGAGGGCGATGACCTTCCACGCGTGTCTGGTGGCGTATCCGGTCAGTGCGCGGATCACGTCGTCCTCCTGCTGATGGCTGATGGTGGGTCGGCCGGCGGTTCGCGGCCGGTCTCCAGACCATCACCCGGGTGGGGGCGGGGCGTCCTGGCTTCGGATGATCCGTGCGGGGGCCCGGGCTCCCCGGTCGGGTCCGGGGACCGGGAGCGTGGTCCTGGTCCCGCGTCCCGGGGTCGGTCGCGGGGGGCATGCCGGGGGGTGCGGGCGGGTGCCAGAATCGGGCATCGGGGCTGATCGGCCACCGGGTACGAGGAGGAGCGGACATGGGCGGGCGCCAGCGCCCCGAGAACAGGGCGGCGGTCTCCGGGGCGGCGGCCGACGGCTCGCCGTGGACGCAGGCCGACGCGCTGGTGGCGGTCGGTGCCGGCCTGTTGGATCTGCTCACGTACCTGCTCTTCAGCAGTGTCGAGCGGCACGAGGAGCCGGGTCTGGCGGGCTTCGTGCTGGTGGTGCTGTCGGCGCTGCCGCTGCTGGTCCGCCGCCGGTACCCGGTGGCGGTGCTGGGGGCCGTGGTGGCGCTGGGGGCGGTGGCGGACCTGCTCGCTCCGCCGACCAGCCATTTCGGCGCGGTCCCGGCGGTGGCGCTGTTCACGGTCGCGCGGACGTGTGCCGTCCCGGTGACGGTGGCGGCGGGGGCGGCGACGGCGGTGGTGACCGCGCTGGCGCAGAGCCATGTCCGGGTGCCGGGGTGGCAGGCGGCGGTGTCGGCCCCGTTGACGGTACTGCTGGTGGGGGGTGCGGGGCTCGCGGTGTCGCGCTGGCAGCGGGAGGTGGCGGCCAACCGCAGGCTGCTGGCGGACCGTGCGGTGGCGGACGAACGGCGGCGGATCGCACGGGAGTTGCACGACATCGTGGCGCACCACATCACGAGCATGCAGTTGATGGCGGGCGGTGCCCGGGCGAACGTCGGCAATCCGGAGGTGGTCCGGGACGCCCTGGTGACCCTGGAGTCGTCGGGGCGGATGGCGCTGCGCGAGATGCGTCAGCTGCTGGACGTCCTGCGGGCGGGTGACGAGCCGGAGTCGGCTCCGCCGGCGCCGCAGCCGGGGGTGGACGACCTGGACCGGCTGGTGGCCGAGGCGTGCGCGGCCGGGCTGCCGACGGAGCTGGGGGTCGAGGGCCGGGCACGGCCGTTGCCGCCGACGGTCGGGTTGACGGTGTTCCGGATCGTCCAGGAGTCGCTGACCAATGCGCGCAGGTACGCGGGGCCGGCCCGGGCGCTGGTCCGGCTGGCGTACGAGGCGGACCGGGTCACGGTCGAGGTGCGGGACGACGGCGGGCGGGACGGCGCCGGCGGGCAGGCCGGTGACGGCGGTTCGCCGGGCCGCGAGAAGCTGCCTGCCGGGTCGGGGTACGGCCTGGTCGGGATGCGGGAGCGGGTGGCGCTGCACGGCGGAACGCTGCGGACCGGTCCGCGGCCGGGCGGCGGTTGGGCGGTGCTCGCCGAGTTGCCGCTGTCGGCGGACGAGGTGGCGGAGGCCGCCGTGGAGCGCGGGGAGCGGGTGCGGTGACGGCGCCGGTCAAGGTCCTGATCGTGGACGACCAGCCGCTGGTGCGGCGCGGTCTGTCGCTGATCCTGTCGCCCGACCCGTCGTTGGAGGTGGTGGGCGAGGCCGGGGACGGCGAGCAGGCCGTGGTGCTGGCCGAGCGGCTGCGTCCGGACGTCGTGGTGATGGACATCCGGATGCCGGTGCTGGACGGGGTCGCCGCGACGGAGCGGCTGGCCCGGGTGCTGCCCGGCTGCCGGGTGCTGGCGCTGTCCACCTTCGACATGGACGAGTACGTGGTGGCGGCGCTTCGGGCGGGTGCGTACGGGTTCCTGCCGAAGGACGTCTCGCCGGAGGAGCTGGGTGCGGCGATCCGCACGGTGCACGGGGGTGAGGCGGCGGTCGCGCCTCGGCTGCTGACCCGGTTGATCGCGGCGTACGTGCGGGTGCCGGCCGCCCCGCCGCCGCCAGCACCGGAGGCGGCAGCGGCCGGCGGGCTGACGCCCCGGGAGGTCGAGGTGTGGCGGCTGATCGCCACCGGGCTGGACAACGCGGGGATCGTGCGGGAGCTGGGGATCAGCGCCTCGACGGTGAAGAACTACATCACCAGCATCTTCGACAAGCTCGGGGTCCGGGACCGGGCCCAGGCGGTGATCGCGGCGTACGAGTCCGGCCTGGTCACGGCCCGTTCGGGAACGGGTGACCAGGCCGGCTGAACGACCGACGGTCGGCTCGGTTCGGTTCGGTTCGGCGGTCAGCCGAGCGGGCCGGAGGCCTTGAGGCCGGTGGCGTGGAAGACGGCGGCGCCGGGTGCGGAGGGGGCGTCGGTGACGGTGAGGGTGTAGTCGCCGTCGGTGGCGCCGCTGAAGACGAACCAGGCGACCTGGTCCTGGTAGAGCGGGTGGTCGGGGTAGATCGCCTCGATCGGGGCGCGGCTGGGGCCGACCTCCTGGCCGTTCGGGAGCTTGAGGCGCAGCACCTCGCCGGCGACGGCCATGCCGGCCGGTCCGACGTTGCCCTTCATGTCGTAGACGACGAACAGGGCGCGCTGGCCGCGCTGCAGGCCGCCGGGGGCGCCGTCGCCGAAGTCGGCGCGGAGCTGGGCGGTCTTGAGGGTGAGGGTGAGGCGCCCGGAGGTGAGGCCGGCGCCGGGGAGGGTGAGGTCGAGGGGCTTGAGGTCGGCCGCCTCGCGTCCGCCGGTGCCGAGCGGGAGGACGGCCTGGGCCTCGGCGGCGTCGCCGAGGACGAGGGAGGTGCCGTCGAACGCGAAGGGGTGTCCGGGCTCGCTGTGGCCGGTGAAGGTGAGCGGGAGCCGGTTGGAGGCGCTGGGGGTGGGCGGGACGGCGGTGCCGTAGTCGCCGCGGACGGGGGTGCCGGCGATGTCGAGGGCGAAGTCGGGCCAGTCGCGGACGGCGCTGGTCTTGAAGGTGTTGGTGACGGTGGTGTCGACCACGACCTTGAAGTCGCCGTTCTCACCGGGCTGGTAGCTGGCGGTCGCGACGTCGAACTTCAGGCCGCCCTTGTAGACGGTCTTGCCGAGCTGCACGGTCTTCGCCTTGCCGGCGGCCGCGCCGGCCGTCCCGGCGCCCGCGGCGGCGGAGGCGGTGGCGGGTGCGACGGGGGCGGGCTCGGCCTTGTCCTGCCCGAGGTCGTCGCAGGCGGTGGCGAGGGCCGCGACGAGCACGACGGCCGCGAGTGCGGCGACGGGTCTGGCTGCGGGGCTGGTACGCATGACGGGTGTCTCCCTCCCTGGGCGCCGCCTGGACGGGGTGCGGGGCGCCGTTGTGGTGGAAGCTACCCGCGCGCGGCGGGTCGGTCCCGGTCCGTTGCAGGACCGGGACGGACCCGCCGCGCAGTGGTGAACTCGCTACACCAACAGGTCAGTTGTCCAGCTCGCCGACGTGGTGGACGCGCACCAGGTTGGTGGAGCCGGCCAGGCCGGGCGGGGAGCCCGCGGTGATCACCACGATGTCGCCGCGCTCGCAGCGGCCGAGCCCGATGAGCGCCGCGTCGACCTGCGCGACCAGTTCGTCCGTGGTGGGGACGAACGGGCCGAGGAAGGTCTCCACGCCCCAGGTGAGGGCGAGTTGGCTGCGGACGGCGGGCTCGTAGGTGAAGGCGAGCACCGGGATCGGGGAGCGGGAGCGGGTGAGCCGGCGGGCGGTGTCGCCGCTCTGGGTGAAGGCGATCAGGTACTTGGCGCCGAGGAAGTCGCCGATCTCGGCGGCGGCGCGGGCGACGGCGCCGCCCTGGGTGCGCGGCTTGCCGGCCTCGGTGAGCTCGGGCAGTCCGGCCGCGAGGATGTCCTCCTCGGCGGCCTCGATGATCCGGCTCATGGTCTTCACGGTCTCGACCGGGAACTTGCCGACCGAGGTCTCGCCGGAGAGCATCACGGCGTCGGTGCCGTCGATGATGGCGTTGGCGACGTCGGAGGCCTCGGCGCGGGTGGGCCGGGACGTGTTGATCATCGAGTCGAGCATCTGGGTGGCGACGATGACCGGCTTGGCGTTGCGCTTGGCGAGCTTGACAGCCCGCTTCTGCACGATCGGCACCTGCTCCAGGGGCAGTTCGACGCCGAGGTCGCCGCGGGCGACCATGATGCCGTCGAAGGCGTCGACGATCTCGTCGAGGTTCTCGACCGCCTGGGGCTTCTCGATCTTGGCGATGACGGGGATCCGGCGGCCTTCCTCGGCCATGATCCGCAGGACCTCGTCGACGTCCTTGGCGCTGCGCACGAAGGACAGGGCGATCAGGTCGGCGCCGGTCCGCAGGGCCCAGCGCAGGTCGGCGACGTCCTTGTCGCTGAGCGCGGGCACCGAGACGGCGACGCCGGGGAGGTTGAGGCCCTTGTGATCGGAGACCAGGCCCCCTTCGACGACGACGCAGTGGACCCGGGGTCCGTCGACGCGGACGACCTCCAGGCAGACCCGGCCGTCGTCGACCAGGATCCGTTCGCCGCTGGAGACGTCGTCGGCGAGGCCGGGGTAGGTCGTGCCGCAGGTCTCGCGGTCTCCGGGGACGTCCTCGACGGTGATGGTGAACTCGTCACCGCGTTCAAGGAGTACCGGCCCGTCCGCGAAAGTGGACAGCCGGATCTTCGGGCCTTGGAGGTCGGCGAGGACGCCGACGCTCCGGCCGGTCTCGTCGGAGGCCTTGCGGACCCTGTGGTAACGCTCCTCGTGCTCCAGGTGGGAGCCGTGGCTGAGGTTGAGTCGGGCGATGTCCATGCCGGCGTCGACCAGTGCCTTGATCTGGTCGTACGAGTCCGCGGCAGGCCCGAGGGTACAGACGATTTTTGCTCGGCGCATGCCTTCAGAGCGTAGGCATTACCGGTGCGTAACAGCGCGGTTCCGCGAAGCCTACCCGTGGACGTTCGCGAAAGATTGCATTAACAAACTGACACAACGTCCGGCGACGGGCCGTGAGTTGTCGTTACGTCCGACCATCGTACGCGGCCCCGGCGGACGTCTGTACGGCAACCCGTCGCCAAGATCTCACCCGCAGGAAACGTCCGGGGGCTGGTCGCGGGGCACCTTTCCGGGCAGACTTCTACGCGCGTTTCTCTACGCGCGTCACCTGCGCCTTCACCTGCCCACGTTGGAGTAGTCCATGCCCCTGAACCGCCGTGACTTCGTCACCCGCTCCGCCGCCACCGCGGCCGGCGCCGCCCTGGCCGGCGGCGCGTCGGTCGCCGCCGCGGCCCCCGCCTCGGCGGCCGGTGCCGAGTCCGCGCCCGGCAAGGCGAAGGCCAAGCAGACCTTCACCGTCATGGGCACCACCGACCTGCACGGCCGCATCCTCAACTGGGACTACTTCACCGACGCGGAGTACGACGACAAGGCGCACAACGACATCGGCCTGGCCAAGATCTCCACCCTGATCAAGCAGATCCGCGAGGAGAAGGGCTGCCACCGCACCCTGCTGATCGACGCCGGTGACACCATCCAGGGCACCCAGCTGTCCTACTACTACGCCCGGGTGGAGCCGATCAGCGGCCGCGGCCGCGGCCCGGTGCACCCGATGGCCGCCGCGATGAACGCGATGAAGTACGACGCGGCCGCGCTCGGCAACCACGAGTTCAACTACGGCATCCCGCTGCTGCGCGCCTGGGAGCGCCAGCTGGACTTCCCGCTGCTGGGCGCCAACGCGCTGAACGCCAAGGACGAGAAGCCCGCCTTCCCGCCGTACGTGATCCGCGAGCTGCACCTGGGCCACGGCCGTCCGGTGCGGGTCGGCATCCTCGGCCTGACCAACCCGGGCATCGCGATCTGGGACAAGGCCAACGTGCAGGGCCAGCTGGTCTTCGCGGGCATCGTCGAGCAGGCCAAGAAGTACGTGCCCCGGCTGAAGGCGGCCGGCGCGGACATCGTGATCGTCTCCGCCCACTCGGGCATGGACGAGCCCTCCTCGTACGGCGACCAGATCCCCTTCCCCGAGCAGGCCTGCGTCTCGCTCGCCGAGCAGGTCCCGGACGTGGACGCGGTGCTGGTCGGCCACACCCACAAGGAGATGGCCGAGCGCCGGGTGGTCAACAAGCAGACCGGGAAGACGGTCGTGCTGACCGAGCCGTACTGCTGGGGCTACCGCCTGTCCTGCTTCGACTTCGAGGTCGAGTTCTCCAAGGGCAAGTGGGCGGTCACGTCCCTCACCGCCCGGGTGATCAACACCAACACGGTGCCGGAGGACCCGGAGATCGTGGCGCTGATCGAGGCGCAGCACCAGAAGGTGGTCGGCTACGTCAACCAGGTGATCGGCACCTGCAAGGCCGAACTGACCATCGCCGACGCCCGGTTCAAGGACGTGCCGATCATCGACCTGATCGGCCGGGTGCAGGCCGACACCGTGAAGGCGGCGCTGGCCGGCGGCCAGTACGGCAGCCTGCCGGTGCTGGCCCAGGCCGCGCCGTTCAACCGCACCGCGGTGATCCCGTCCGGCGAGGTCAAGCTGCGCGACGCGGCCGGGCTGTACATCTACGAGAACACCCTGGAGGCCCGGATCCTGACGGGTGCCCAGGTCAAGGACTACCTGGAGTACTCGGCGAAGTACTACGCCCAGCTGGCCGCCGGCGACCCGGTCAACCTGGACACCCTGACCAACGCGCTGAACACCCCGGACTACAACTACGACGCGGTGTACGGCGTCTCCTACGACATCGACGTGTCGCAGCCGGTCGGCTCGCGGATCGTCAACCTGTCGTACGACGGCAAGCCGATCGACCCGGCGGCACAGTTCGTGCTCGCGGTGAACAACTACCGGGCCAACGGTGGCGGCAACTTCCCGCACGTGGCGAACGCGACCAAGGTCTGGGCGAACTCGGACGAGATCCGCAACACCATGATCGGTTGGGTGAAGGCCAAGGGCGTCATCGACCCGGCCGACTTCGGCGGTGTCACCTGGCGTCTGGTGCGCGGCGGCGTCCCGCTGTTCTCCTGACCCCGTGACCCCGCGGCGGCCGGTCCCCTCCGGAGGGTGGGGGCCGGCCGCCGCGGCGCGCCCGGAACGGGCGGGCACGGGCCCCGGCCCGCGGCGTACGCTGACCGCCAGTCCAGTACCGAGCGTTGGGGGAAGACCGTGATCGAGACCGAGCGACTGGTCGTCCGGCTCTGGGAGCCGTCGGAGCGGGAGCGGGCGTTCGACATCTACTCGCGCTGGGAGGTGGCCCGCTGGCTCGGCGCCGAGCCCCGGGCGCTGCAGGAGCCGGCGGAGGCGGACGCCCTGATCGGGCGGTTCCGGGACCGCTCGGCGGACCCCCGGTACGGCCTGTGGGCGGTGGAGGTCCGGGAGACCGCCGTGGTAGCGGGCACCGTACTGCTGATGCCGCTGCCGGGCGGGGACGGCGAGGTGGAGGTCGGCTGGCACCTGCACCCGGACTCCTGGGGGCACGGCTGGGCGACCGAGGCGGCGCGGGCCGTGGTGGCCAAGGGCTTCGCGGACGGCCTCCCGGCGATCCACGCGGTGGTCCGCCCAGGCAACGAGCCGTCCGCCGCGGTCTGCCGCCGGCTCGGCATGGCGCCGGTGGGCCGCACCGACCGCTTCTACGGCGTGGAGTTCGAGGAGTTCCTGCTCAAGCGTCCGCAGTAGGCACGCCGAGGCGTTCCAGCAGCAGCAGTCCGGGCACCGCGGCCAGGCCCAGCGCCCCGAGGAAGACCCACGGCCACGCCGGGCCCAGGCCGAGCAGCAGGGTGAACAGGCCCGGCGCGAGGGCCTGCCCGAGCGTCCAGGCGAGCTGGTTGACGGCGAGGTAGCGGCCGCGCAGCCCGGGTGCGGCGAGCCGGACGGTGAGCTCCTCCTTGTACGGGGTGGCCACCGTCTCGGCGAGGTTGTAGACCAGCATCGCGGCGAACACCCCGGCGAGCACGGCCCAGCCGGGCGCGGCGGCGACCGCGGCGAAGCCGGCGAAGGCCAGCACGTTGAGCAGCGACCCGGCGGCCACCACCCGGGTCGGCCGGTACCGCCTGAGCAGCCGGGCGACGGCGGTCTGGGTGAGCACCACCTGGACGCTGTTGAGCACCAGCAGCGAGCCCGCCAGCCACGCCGGGCGGTGCAGGCCCTCGGTGAGGTAGACGGCGAGCAGCAGGCCGAGCACCAGCGAGGCGAAGACGAACGCCAGGTTGACCGCGACCAGCAGCAGGTAGCGGCGGTCGCGCAGCACGGTCCGGTAGCCGCCCGCGGCGGCGGCCCGCGCGGCGGGCGGGACGGCGGCCGGGCGCCAGGCGAGCAGCAGTCCCGCCGCCACGGCGTAGCTGAGCGCGTTCAGCAGCACGGTGAGCCGCAGGCCGTCCGTCCCGCCGACGGCGAGCAGCAGGGCGCCGAGCGCGCCGCCGACCGCGAGGCCCGCGTTGCGCAGCGAGCCGACCAGGGCGAACCAGCGGGGGCGCTGCCCGGGTTCGGCGGCGAGCACGACCAGGCCGGTGGAGGCGGTCCAGTACGCGGCGGTGCCGATCTGGGCGAGCAGCACCACGGTGACGATCTGCCAGACCTGCCGGGCGCCGAGGAAGCCGGTGTAGGCGAGCGCGGACCCGGCGTTGGCCCAGGCGGCGACCGGGCGGGCGCCGTACCGGTCGACCAGCGGGCCGGTGAGGACCGCGGTGGGAAGGGCGAGCAGCCGGGCGAGGCTGATCGCGGCGCCGACCGCGGTCAGTGTCAGGTCGGTGGTGCGAGCGAACCAGACGACGGTGAAGGCCAGCAGCAGGCCGCTGCCGAGGCTGTCGATCAGGTGGGCGCCGAGCAGGTGGTGCGGGCCGTGGACGCGCGGGCGCCGGCCGAGGATCGCGGTGGTCATGGGGCGATCCTCGGGCGCTCGGCTAGGGTGGCCCAGAGATTTCGTCCTGGTCGAATCCTCGGAGAGGAAAGCGGTGCTCAGCTGGGAGTTCTCGGCGGCCGACCTGGCGCTGACCCGGTTCGCCCACTCGCCGCTGTGGGAGGTGGTGACCAGCCTCCAGGTGCTCAAGGAGCCGGGGGCGCACGCCGTCCACCTGCCCTGGGTGCGGACCGCCCGCGCGGCCCTGGCGGGCGTGGAGTTCGGGCTGCTGTCGGCGCTGGTACCGGTCCCGAGCGTCGCGGTGCCGGACTTCCTCACGCCGGTGCCCGCCGGCTACGCCCCCACCCTGGACGAGGAGTTGGCGCAGCTCGTGGTCACCCCGCCGGAGCAGGTGCGGGCCGACCTGGCGGGCCTCGACGCGCCCGCCGCGCTGCTCGCCGATCCGGCGGCCGGCCTGGAGCGGCTCGCGGCCGAGATCCGCGCCTACTTCGCGGCGGCGCTGGAGCCCTCCTGGCCGCGGATCCGGCGGCTGGTGGAGGGCGAAGTGCTGCGCCGGGCCCGGCAGATGTCCACCGGCGGCCCGGCGGCACTCTTCGCGGACCTGCACCCGCGGGTCACCTGGGCCGACGGCACGCTGCGGATCGCCCACCGCTGGTACCGCGCCGAACGGCGGCTGGACGGCGGGCGGGGGCTGGTCCTGGTGCCGGCGGTGTTCGCCTGGCCCGGCGTCTGGTCGCAGGCCAAGCCGCCGTACCGGCCCGGCCTGGTCTACCCGCCCGCCGGGGTGGCGACCCTGTGGGAGAGCGCCCCGGCCGCCCCGGCGGCGCTCGCCGGCGTGCTCGGGGAGACCCGCGCCCGCCTGCTGGCCGCACTCGCCTCCCCCGCCTCGACCACCGAACTCGCCGCCCGTCTGGGCCTGTCCGCGCCGAACGTCTCCCACCACCTGACCGCGCTGACCGCGGCCGGCCTGCTGGCCCGCCACCCCACCGGCCGCACCGTCCTCTACCTGCGCACCGCCGTCGCCGAGCACTGGCTCGCCGCCGGGGGCCTCAGCTGACCCCCGCCAGGGTGTCGGCGAGCACCTCGCTCCACGGGGTCGGCCCGAACCCGAAGTGCGCCTCGGTGGCGGCGGACTCGGCGACGAACGGCCGCTCGAACTGGTAGACCGTCTCCCGGACGGCCCGCGCCGCCGGGTTGAACAGGCCGGCCAGCGCCAGCACCGGGCCCGGCATCCGGCCGACCTTCACCTCGGGACGCCCGGCCGCCGCGGCCAGGTCGGCGAGGACCTGGCGCTGGCTGCGCGGCGGCCCGCTCGGGGTGTGCCACGCCCGGCCCCACGCCCGCTCGTCGGCCGCGGCGGCGACCAGCAGCCGGGCCGCGTCCCCGGTGTACGCCCAGGTGTGCGGCGCGTCCGGGTCGCCCAGCACCTGGACCGACTTCCCGGCCAGCACCCGCTTGAACGCCCGGTTGTCGAGCATGCCGACCGCTCCGGCGCCCAGGTAGTCGGACGAGCGCACCTCGGTCGCGCGGATCCGCCCCGCCCGGTGGAGCTCCTCCGCGTCCTGCCACATCCGGGCCCGGATCCGGCCCTTCTCCGAGTTCGGCCGCAGCGGGGTGGTCTCCGTCATCGGCCCGTCGACGGCGCCGTAGCCGTACAGGTTGCCCACCGTCGCCAGCACCGCACCGCTGCTCTCGGCGGCGGCCAGCAGCGCGGCGGCGATCGGCGGCCAGTCGCTCGCCCAGCGGTGGTAGGCCGGGTTGGCGCAGTTGTAGAGCACGTCGGCGCCGCGGGCCGCCTCGGCGAGGGCGGCCGGGTCCGCCGCGTCCAGCCGGATCCGGCGGACGCCCTCGGGCAGCGGCAGTGCGGTGCGGCCGCTGCGGGTGGCGACGGTGACCTGCTCGCCGCGCTCGGCGAGCAGCCGGGCGGCGGCGCTGCCGACCGGTCCGGCGCCGATGACCAGGTGGGTGCTCATGACGGACTCCCCTCAAATGGAGAACACTGTTCTCGATCGAGAACACTGTACTCGAATGTTGCGGGTGTTCTCCAGCGGCTGCCAGGATGTGCGGTATGTCCACCCCGCCGAAGGCCCCCACCGCCCGCGAACGGGCCAGGATCGAACTCACCAGGGACATCAAGGAATCCGCCCGCCGGCAACTCGCCGAACACGGCCCCGCCGGACTCTCCCTGCGCGCCGTCGCCCGCGACCTCGGCCTGGTCTCCGCCTCCGCGCTCTACCGGTACTTCCCCGGCCGGGACGCCCTGCTCACCGCGCTGATCGCCGACTCCTACGACGCCCTCGGCGACGCCGCCGAGCAGGCCGCCACCGGGCCCGCGACGCTACTGGAGCGCTGGCTCGCGATCGGGCACGCCGTCCGCGCGTGGGCACTCGCCCACCCGCACGAGTACGCGCTGATCCACGGCTCGCCCGTCCCCGGCTACGCCGCACCGGAGGACACCGTCGCCCCGGGCGTCCGACTGCCCTACCTGATCGGCGGACTCTTCTCCGAGGCCGCCGCGACCGGCCGCTACCGCCCCGCGGCCCACCCGCCCGCCGACGGAGCCGTCCACGACGCGCTCCGCCCCCTGCTCGACCGCCTGCCCCCCGACACCCCCGCCGACGCCGTCGTCGCCGGCCTCTCCGCCTGGACCTACCTGACCGGCGCCCTCTCCCTCGAACTCTTCGGCCACCGCACCCGCATCATCGCCGACCCCCACACCTACTTCGACCACGAACTCCGCCGCCTCGGCACCGTCCTCGGCCTCACCTGAACACACAACAGCCCCGGACCCACCCGAGCCCGGGGCACACCACCCATACAACGCCGAAAGCGAACCGGAGGCTCCACCAAGGCCCCCGCCGGAGGCGAATTCGTGGCCACCGAAGGCGAACCGGCGGCCCCGCGAAGACCCCCGACGGAGGCAAACCGGCGGCCCCGCCGAAGCCCCCACCGAAGGCGCACCGCCCCGCCGCCAGAGGCCCCCGCCGCAGGCGAATCCGGGCGCCGCAGCCACCTCGGCAGCCACCGAAGGCCCCCGCCGGAGGCGAACCGGCGGGCTCCCGCGAAGACCCCCGCCGGAGGCACCGCCCCGCCGTCGGAGGCCCCCGCCGGAGGCGCCACCCCCCGCGCCGGAGGCACCGCTCACCGCCGAAGGCCTCGCCGGAGGCGGATCCGGGCGCCGCAGGCACCTCGGCGACCGCCGAAGGTCCCGCCGGGGCAGGGTGTGGGGCCGGCGCCGGACGTCAGAACGGGAAGCGGGAGCGGCCGTGCTGGATGGATATCCACTTCAGCGTGGTGAAGGCGTCCACCGTCGCCTCGCCGTTGAGCCGTCCGACGCCGGAGTTCTTCTCGCCGCCGAAGGGGACGATCGGCTCGTCGTGGATGGTCCCGTCGTTGATGTGGATCATCCCGGTCTCGATCCGCTGCGCGAACCGCACGCCCCGCTCGACGTCCCCGGTGTGGACCGCGCCCGACAGCCCGAACGGCGTGTCGTTGGCGATCCGGACCGCCTCCTCCTCGCCGTCGAACGGCACCAGCAGCACCACCGGCCCGAAGATCTCCCGCCGCAGGATCTCCGCGTCCGCCGGCAGGTCGGTGAGCACGACCGGGTCGACGAGCGCCCCCACCGTCGCGCCGCGCAGCAGCACCGTCGCCCCGTCCGCGACCGCCCGGTCGACCTGTGCGGTGATGGCGTCCGCCTGGGCGGTGTTGATCAGCGGGCCGAGCTGGGTGGCCGGGTCCTGGGGGTCGCCGACCTTGAGGGTGGCGACCTTGGCGACGAACTTCTCGGTGAATTCGGCGATCAGCGAGCGGTCGACGAGCACCCGGTTGGCGGCCATGCAGACCTGCCCCTGGTGGGCGAAGCGGCTGAACACGGCGGCGTCGACGGCGTAGTCGACGTCCGCGTCGTCGAGGACGACGAGCGCGCTGTTGCCGCCGAGTTCGAGCACGGTCCGCTTGAAGTGGCTCGCGGCCACCGTCGCGACGTGCCGTCCGACCGAGTCGGAGCCGGTGAAGGAGATCACCTTGGGCACCGGGTGCTCGATGAAGGCGTCGCCGATCTCCGCGATGTCCGTCAGGACGACGTTGAGCAGGCCGGCCGGCAGTCCGGCGTCCTCGAAGATCTTGGCGATCAGGGTGCCGCCGGTGATGGGGGCGTCCTGGTGGGGCTTGAGCACCACGCCGTTGCCGAGGGCGAGCGCGGGTGCGACGGCCTTCATCGACAGGAACAGCGGGAAGTTGAACGGGCTGATCACGCCGACGACGCCGACCGGAAGCCGGTAGAGCCGGTTCTCCTTGCCGTCGGTGGGCGAGGGCAGGATCCGGCCTTCGGCCCGCAGCGACAGCTGCATGCATTCGCGCAGCATGTCCTTGGTGAGGGCGAGTTCGAAGCCGGCCTTCAGGTAGGTGCCGCCGAGCTCGGCGATGATGGTGCGGGTGATCTCCTCCTCGCGCTCCTCGATCAGGCGCAGTGCCCGTTCGAAGACCAGCCGCCGCGCGTACGGGTTGAGCCGGGCCCAGCCGCGCTGGGTGCGTTCGGCGGCGCGGTAGGCGAGGTCGATCTCCTCGGCGGTGGCGACGGTGATGGAGGCGAGCTTCTCCCCGCTGTACGGGTTGAGGTCGACGATGTCCCAGGAGCCGGTGCCGGGGCGCCATTGGCCGTCGATGTACTGCTGTGCGAGGTCCGCGAAGGAGGACATCTGATCCCTTTCAGCGCTGCAAGCGACCGAACTTGACGGATCATCATCCTAATGATGGATCAGCTCTCCCGGAGCACCCTCCGGACAAGATCCCGCGCCGGCCCGCCGACCACGGCGGCCTCGGCCAGCCGGTCGAGCGCCTCGGTGTACTCGGCGACCTCGACGGGTTTGTCCAGGTAGAGGGCGGTGGTGAACTGCTCCAGGTACACCACGTCGGGCAGGTCGTCCTCGGGGAAGCCGAGCACGGTGAAGGCGCCGCTGTCGGCGGCCAGCGCGCCCATGCCGAGCGGCAGCACGCGCAGGGTCAGCCAGGGCCGTTCGGCCAGCGCCAGCAGGTGCTCCAGCTGCTCGCGCATCACCTCGGGGCCGCCGCAGGCGCGGCGCAGCGCGGTCTCGTCCAGGATCAGGTCGACCCGGGCGGTGGTGCCGTCGGCGAGGAAGCGGCGCTGCCGGCCGAGCCGGACGGCGACCCGCCGGTCCAGCTCCTCCTCGCTCGCGGACGGGCTGCCGGCCCGCATCACGGCGCGCGCGTACGCCTCGGTCTGCAGCAGCCCGGGGACGAACTGGACCTCGTACCCGCGGATCCGGTCGGCGGCCTCCTCCAGGCCGAGGTACTGCTGGAACCAGGACGGCACCGCGTCCGTGAGCCCCTGCCACCAGGCGGGGGCGTTGGCCTCGCCGACCAGGGCGAGCAGCGCCTCGCGCTCGGTGCCCTCGGCGAGCCCGTAGAGGGTGAGCAGGTCGGCGACGTCGCGGGCCTTGAAGGCGACCCGGCCGAGCTCCATCCGGCTGATCTTCGACTCGGAGGCGCGGATCGAGTACCCGGCGTCCTCCCGGCTGACGCCGTGGGCCTCGCGCAGCCTCCGCAGGTGCGAACCGAGCAGCATCCGGCGCACGGTGGCACCACCACCGGTCTGTACGCCCGTCATCCCCGCCTCCCCTCAGGTCCGTCCCCGCGGCGTGAAGTCTGCCATCTCCCACCGACATTGGGGAGGGCCGTCTCCCATAGTGGCCGTGCGCATGCCACGGAGATGCCGTCACCGCACACGGAAAACACGAAACGGCGCCTGCCCCCAACTGGTCGGGGAGCGGACAGGCGCCGCGGGGACCGTCCCCGGCGGCTCTGGCGGGTCGGCTTCGTGCGGCCGGGCGGGCAGTGCGGGCCCGGCGGTTCAGGGTGAGGGATTTTGCTGCAGGTACTGCGGCTCAGGCAGTACCTGCAGGTACAGCGGGGTCGTGCGGTGACCCGCGGGTCAGACCACCAGGGGGCGGTCCGTCGGGCGGATCGGGGCGGGCAGCGGGGTCTTGCCACCCAGGAACTTGTCGACCGCCGCGGCGGCCGAGCGGCCCTCCGCGATGGCCCAGACGATCAGCGACTGTCCGCGGCCCGCGTCGCCGCAGACGTACACGCCGTCCACGTTGGTGGCGAACTTTCCGTCGCGGGCCACATTACCCCGAGCGTCCAGGTCGACGCCAAGCTGCTCCACCAGGCCGTTCTTGACGTCCGTGCCGGTGAAGCCCATGGCCAGGGTGACCAGCTGGGCCGGGATGGCGCGCTCGGTGCCGGGGACGGGCTCGAAGCGGCCGTCCTTGAACTCCACCTCGACCAGGTGCAGCTCCTGGACGTTGCCCTCCTCGTCGCCGCTGAAGTGGGTGGTGTTGACGGAGTAGATCCGCTCGCCGCCCTCCTCGTGGGCCGAGGTGACCTTGTAGGTCATCGGCATGGTCGGCCAGGGCTGGTGGCCGGGGCGCTCGTCGCTCGGCCGCGGCATGATCTCCAGCTGGGTGACCGAGGCCGCGCCCTGGCGGTGGGCGGTGCCGACGCAGTCCGCGCCGGTGTCGCCGCCGCCGATGACCACCACGTGCTTGCCCTTGGCGCTGATCGGGGAGTCGACGTAGTCGCCCTCCTGCACCTTGTTGGCCAGCGGCAGGTACTCCATGGCCTGGTAGATGCCCTTGAGCTCGCGGCCCGGGGCGGGCAGGTCGCGCGCGGTGGTCGCACCCGCCGCGATGACGACCGCGTCGAAGCGCGAGCGCAGGTCCTGGCCGGTGATGTCCTCGCCCACGTGGACGCCGGTGCGGAACCGGGTGCCCTCCGCACGCATCTGCTCGATGCGGCGGTTGATGTGGCGCTTCTCCATCTTGAACTCGGGGATGCCGTAGCGCAGCAGGCCGCCGATGCGGTCGGCGCGCTCGTACACCACCACGGTGTGGCCGGCCCGGGTGAGCTGCTGGGCGGCGGCCAGACCGGCCGGGCCGGAGCCGACCACGGCGACGGTCTTGCCGGACAGCCGCTCCGGGACCTGCGGGGTGACCCCGCCGCCGTCCCAGGCCTTGTCGATGATGGTGACCTCGACGTTCTTGATGGTCACCGCGTCCTGGTTGATCCCCAGCACGCAGGCCGACTCGCAGGGAGCCGGGCACAGGCGGCCGGTGAACTCCGGGAAGTTGTTGGTCGCGTGGAGGCGCTCGATCGCACCGGACCAGTCGTCCCGGAAGGCCAGGTCGTTCCACTCGGGGATGAGGTTCCCGAGCGGGCAGCCGTTGTGGCAGAACGGGATGCCGCAGTCCATGCAGCGGCCGGCCTGCTTGGTGATGATCGGAAGGAGGCTGCGCTCGACGTAGACCTCGTTCCAGTCACGGAGCCGGACGTCCACCGGACGGCGCTCCGCCAGCTGCTTGGGCGTGGTCAGGAAGCCCTTGGGGTCAGCCATGTGCCGCCTCCATCATCTTGCGAGTGGTCTCGGCCTCGGAGAGGCCATCGCGCTCAGCGGCGTCCTTGGCGGCGAGCACAGCCTTGTAGTCGGTCGGCATGATCTTGGAGAAGCGGGAGACGCCGCTGCCCCAGTCAGCCAGGAGTTCGGCGGCGACGGTGGAGCCGGTCTCCTCGTAGTGCTGCTGCACGGTGTCGCGCAGCCACTCGCGGTCGGCGGCGCTCGGGGCCTCGATGCCCACCATGCCGCTGTTGACGTTCGCCGGGCGCAGGTCCAGGACGTACGCGATGCCGCCGGACATGCCCGCCGCCAGGTTGCGGCCGGTCTCTCCGATGATCACGACCCGGCCGCCGGTCATGTACTCCAGGCCGTGGTCGCCCACGCCCTCGACGACCAGGGTGGCGCCCGAGTTGCGGACGGCGAAGCGCTCGCCGGCCTTGCCGCGCAGGTGGATCCGGCCCGAGGTGGCGCCGTAGCCGATGGTGTTGCCGGCGATCACGTGGTTCTGCGCGTCGGCCCCGATCGCGGCGGCGTCGCGCGCCGGGCGGACGATCACCACACCGCCGGAGAGGCCCTTGCCGACGTAGTCGTTGGCGTCGCCCTCCAGCCGCAGGGTGACGCCCTTCGGCACGAAGGCGCCGAACGACTGGCCGGCCGAGCCGGTGAAGGTGACGTCGATCGTCCCCTCCGGCAGGCCCTCGCCGCGGTACCGCTTGGTCACCTCGTGGCCGAGCATGGTGCCGACCGTGCGGTTGACGTTGCGGATCGGCAGCTGGATCCGGACGGCCTCGCCGCGCTCCAGGGCGTCCTCGGCCAGCTCGATGAGCTGGTTGTCGAGCGCCTTGTCGAGCGAGTGGTCCTGGCCGGTGGTGTTGTGCAGGGCCGCGCCCTCGGGCAGCTCGGGCACGTGGAAGAGCGGGGTCAGGTCGAGACCGGCGGCCTTCCAGTGGTCGATCGCGGCCTCGGCGTCGATGTGCTCGGCGTGGCCGACGGCCTCCTCGATCGAGCGGAAGCCCAGCTCGGCGAGGATCTCGCGGACCTCCTCCGCGATGAACTCGAAGAAGTTCACCACGAACTCCGGCTTGCCGGAGAAGCGGTCGCGCAGCACCGGGTTCTGGGTGGCGACGCCGACCGGGCAGGTGTCCAGGTGGCAGACGCGCATCATGATGCAGCCGGAGACCACCAGCGGGGCGGTCGCGAAGCCGAACTCCTCGGCGCCCAGCAGGGCGGCGATGACGACGTCGCGGCCGGTCTTCAGCTGACCGTCCGTCTGGACCACGATGCGGTCGCGCAGACCGTTCAGCAGCAGGGTCTGCTGGGTCTCGGCCAGGCCGAGCTCCCAGGGGCCGCCCGCGTGCTTCAGCGAGGTCAGCGGGGAGGCACCGGTGCCGCCGTCGTGACCCGAGATCAGCACCACGTCGGCGTGCGCCTTGGAGACGCCCGCGGCGACGGTGCCGACACCGACCTCGGAGACCAGCTTCACGTGGATGCGGGCCGCGGGGTTGGCGTTCTTGAGGTCGTGGATCAGCTGAGCCAGGTCCTCGATGGAGTAGATGTCGTGGTGCGGCGGCGGGGAGATCAGGCCGACGCCCGGGGTGGAGTGCCGGGTCCGGGCGACCCACGGGTAGACCTTGTGGCCGGGCAGCTGGCCGCCCTCGCCGGGCTTGGCGCCCTGGGCCATCTTGATCTGGATGTCGTCCGCGTTGACCAGGTACTCGGAGGTGACGCCGAAGCGGCCGGAGGCGACCTGCTTGATCGCCGAGCGGCGCGCCGGGTCGTACAGGCGCTCCGGGTCCTCGCCGCCCTCACCGGTGTTGGACTTGCCGCCCAGCTGGTTCATCGCGATGGCGAGCGTCTCGTGCGCCTCCATCGAGATGGAGCCGTACGACATGGCGCCGGTGGAGAAGCGCTTGACGATCTCGCTGACCGGCTCGACCTCGTCGACCGAGATCGGGGTGCGGCCGAGGCCGTCCAGCTTGAACAGGCCGCGCAGCGTCATCAGGCGCTCGGACTGGCTGTTCACCCGGTCGGTGTACTGCTTGAAGATGTCGTACCGCTTGTTGCGGGTCGAGTGCTGCAGGCGGAAGACCGTCTCCGGGTCGAACAGGTGCGGCTCGCCCTCGCGGCGCCACTGGTACTCGCCGCCGATCTCCAGCGCGCGGTGCGCGGCCGGGATGCCGGAGGCCGGGTACGCCTTGGCGTGGCGGGCGGCCACCTCCTTGGCGATCTGGTCCAGGCCGATGCCGCCGAGCTTGGTGGTGGTGCCGGCGAAGTAGCTGTCGACCAGCTCCTGGGCCAGGCCGATGGCCTCGAAGACCTGGGCACCGCGGTACGAGGCCACGGTGGAGATGCCCATCTTCGACATGACCTTCAGGACGCCCTTGCCGAGCGCCTTGATCAGGTTCTTGATGGCCTTGTCGGGCTCGATGCCCTGGACGAAGACACCCTGGGCGACCAGGTCCTCGACCGACTCCATCGCCAGGTACGGGTTGACCGCGCCGGCGCCGTAGCCGACCAGCAGCGCGACGTGGTGCACCTCGCGGACGTCACCGGCCTCGACCACCAGCGACACCTGGGTGCGCTGCTTGGTGCGGATCAGGTGGTGGTGGACCGCGGAGGTGAGCAGCAGCGAGGGGATCGGCGCGTGCTCGGCGTCCGAGTGGCGGTCGGAGAGCACGACGATCCGGGCGCCGTCGGCGATCGCGGCGTCCGCCTCGGCGGCGATCTCGGCGAGGCGCGCGGCCAGGCCGGCGCCGCCGCTGGCGACCTTGTACAGGCCGGACAGGGTGACGGCCTTGAGGCCGGGCTGGTCGCCGTCCGCGTTGATGTGGATCAGCTTGGCCAGCTCGTCGTTGTCGATCACCGGGAAGGTGATGCCGACCGAGCGGCAGTGCGACGGGGAGGCGTCGAGCAGGTTGCCCTCGGGGCCCAGGTTGGACAGCAGCGAGGTGACGAGCTCTTCGCGGATGGCGTCCAGCGGCGGGTTGGTGACCTGCGCGAAGAGCTGCACGAAGTAGTCGAACAGCAGGCGCGGCTTCTCGCTCAGCGCGGCGATCGGCGAGTCGGTGCCCATCGAGCCGAGCGCCTCGCCGCCGGTCTTCGCCATCGGGGCGAGGATGACGCGCAGCTCCTCCTCGGTGTAACCGAAGGTCTGCTGGCGGCGGGTGACCGAGGCGTGGGTGTGCGCGATGTGCTCGCGCTCGGGGAGCTTGGCGAGCTGGATCTGACCGGCCGCCACCCACTCCTCGTACGGGTGCTCGGCGGCCAGCTGGGCCTTGAGCTCCTCGTCCTCGACGATGCGGTGCTCGGCGGTGTCGATCAGGAAGACCTTGCCGGGCTGCAGGCGGCCCTTCTTGACCACGTTCTCCTGGGCGATGTCCAGGACGCCGACCTCGGAGGAGAGGACGACCAGGCCGTCCTCGGTGATCCAGTACCGGGCCGGGCGCAGGCCGTTGCGGTCCAGGACCGCGCCGATCTGGGTGCCGTCGGTGAAGGTGACGCAGGCCGGGCCGTCCCAGGGCTCCATCAGGTTGGAGTGGTACTGGTAGAACGCGCGGCGGGCCGGGTCCATGGTGGCGTGGTTCTCCCACGCCTCCGGGATCATCATCAGCACCGCGTGCGGCAGCGAGCGGCCGCCGAGGTGGAGCAGCTCCAGGACCTCGTCGAACGACGCCGAGTCGGAGTGGTCCGGGGTGCAGATCGGGAAGATCCGGTCCAGGTCGCCCGGGATCAGGTCAGTGGCGAGCTGGGACTCGCGGGCGGTCATCCAGTTCCGGTTGCCCTTGACCGTGTTGATCTCGCCGTTGTGCGCGACGAAGCGGTACGGGTGGGCGAGCGGCCAGCTCGGGAAGGTGTTGGTGGAGAACCGCGAGTGCACCAGGCCGACGGCGGAGGCGTAGAGCCGGTCCGACAGGTCGGGGAAGAAGGGCTCCAGCTGGCCGGTGGTCAGCATGCCCTTGTAGACGATGGTGCGCGCGGACAGCGACGGGAAGTAGACGCCCGCCTCGCGCTCGGCGCGCTTGCGGACCACGAAGGAGACCCGGTCCAGCTCGATGCCGGACTTGTCGCCGCCGGCGACGAAGACCTGGCGGAAGCGCGGCATCACGCTGCGGGCGGTGGCGCCCAGCAGGTCGGGGGTGACCGGGACGTCGCGCCAGCCGAGGACCGTCAGGCCCTCCTCGGCCGCGATGGCCTCGATCGTGGCGACGGCGGCGGCGTCGGCCGTGTCCTCGTCGGGGAGGAAGGCGATGCCGACCGCGTACGAGCCGACCTCGGGGAGCTCGAAGGAGACCTTGGAGCGCAGGAACGCGTCCGGGATCTGGGTCAGGATGCCCGCGCCGTCACCGGAGTCCGGCTCGGCGCCGGTGGCGCCGCGGTGCTCCAGGTTGCGCAGGACGGTCAGCGCCTGCTCGACGATCTTGTGGTCGGCGATGCCGGTCAGCGTGGCCACGAAGCCCACGCCACAGGCGTCGTGCTCGTTGCGCGGGTCGTACAGACCCTGGGCCGTGGGGCGTGCATCCGGAACGAGCGCGTACGGGCCGGAGGCCTGGGCGTTCTCGTTGGCGGAGTGCGTGGATGCAGACAGCATCGGCTCTCCCGTCGTCGTCTTTGGCAAGTGCAGGTGCAGAGGGACGACGTTGGCCCTGATGCGATTTCGTGCAGGTTACATGATGCCCAAGATCCCGCGAACTGGAATCCGTGGTCCATATGGCGGACAGAATCCGCAGGTCACGGGGGCGATGAGAGGACGCGCCACCTTGCGCGTCCCCACCAGTGTGCCCGGGGTCGGGCGGGGTGAAACAGGGGCGAAACGCTGCCGCCACACGAGGCGATCATGGGCTGCCTGCGATTCCATCCCGGGGCCGCACCGACGGATGCGAATCTGCGGGTCCGACGGCCGGATGCTGAGACTAGAACAGGTAGCCAGCCTATCCCATGTGCGGAACATCACGCATACTTCAGCATAACCATGCAATGTTATGTGGCTTCCGACAATCGGTCGCGGGTCAGCCGACGGCCCCGCCGATCAGCATGCCCAGCAGGTAGGTGACCCCCGCCGCGGCCCCGCCCAGCACCAGCTGCCGCAGCCCGCTGAACCACCAGCTGCGCGCCGTCACCCGGGCCACCACCGCGCCGCACAGGAACAGGCCGACCAGCGACACGATCAGCGCCGGCCACAGCGCGGTCGCCCCCAGCAGGTACGGCAGCAGCGGCAGCAGCGCACCCGCGGCGAAGCAGACGAACGAGGAGGCCGCCGCCACCAGCGGCGAGGGCAGGTCGTCCGGGTCCACCCCGAGCTCCTCCCGGGCGTGCACCGCCAGGGTCCGCTCCGGGCTGGAGGAGAGCTGCTTGGCCACCTGGTGGGCCAGCTTCGGCTCCACGCCCTTGTCGATGTAGAGCTGCGCCAGCTCGGCCAGCTCGCCGTGCGGGTTGCGGTGCAGCTCGATCCGCTCCGCCTCGATCTCCGCCTCCACCAGCTCGCGCTGGGAGGCCACCGAGGTGTACTCGCCCGCCGCCATCGAGCAGGCGCCGGCCGCCAGCCCGGCCAGCCCGGTGAGGATCACCGTGGAGCTGGAGACCGCGCCGCCGACCACGCCGGTCATCAGCGCGAAGTTGGAGACCAGGCCGTCCATCGCGCCGAACACGGCCGGTCGCAGCCAGCCCCCGTTGACGTCCCGGTGGTGCCCGGCGGCGGGTATCCGCGGCTGGGTGTTGTCGATCTCCGGCTCCGCGACGATCGTGCTCATATCGTGTACGCACCTTCCTGCTCGAACGTCCCCCCTGGCCGCTCCGGCAGGGCTCCACTCCTTGAACGTAGCCCGTTGACCTGCGACTTTCCAGCAAAGTAAGGCTGTCCGAACACGCGGAAGGCCGCCCTCACCACGCTGGGTGAGGGCGGCCTCAGAAGTGCTGTCGGCCCAGGTCAGGAGGCCTGCTGCTGGTCGCTCTCGGCCATCTCCGCCTCCCGCCGGGCCTCCTCGGTGGCCCGCGGGTCGATCGAATCCGGGTCCTCGCGGCCCGGCTTCGTCCGCGCCGAGATCACCAGGTACGCGACCGCGCCGAGGAAGACCGCGATCGCCACCCAGTCGTTCAGGCGCAGCCCGAAGAAGTGGTGCGCCTCGTCGATCCGCAGCCACTCGGTCCAGAACCGGCCCACCGTGTACGCGGCCACGTACAGCGCGAACGCCCGGCCGTGGCCGAGGGTGAAGCGGCGGTCCGCCCAGATCACCAGCAGCGCCACGCCCACGCACCACAGCGACTCGTACAGGAAGGTCGGGTGGTAGGTGCCGGTGATCACGGTGCCGTCCGGCAGGGTCTTGTGGATCTCCAGGCCCCACGGCAGGGTGGTCGGCCGGCCGTACAGCTCCTGGTTGAACCAGTTGCCCCAGCGGCCGCAGGCCTGGGCCAGCGCGATGCCCGGCGCGATCGCGTCGGCGTAGGCGGGCAGCGGCACGCCGCGACGGCGGCAGCCGATCCAGGCGCCGACCGCGCCGAACGCGATGGCGCCCCAGATGCCGAGGCCGCCCTCCCAGATCTTCAGCGCGTCGATCGGGTGCTTGCCCGGGCCGAAGTACAGCTGGTTGTCGGTGATCACGTGGTAGAGCCGGCCGCCCACCAGGCCGAACGGCACCGCCCAGACGGCGATGTCGCCGACCGTGTGCTTGCCGCCGCCGCGCGCGACCCAGCGCTTGCTGCCGAGCCATACGGCCACGACGACACCGATGATGATGCAGAAGGCGTAGGCGCGAAGCGGAATCGGTCCCAGTTCGAGGACGCCCCGCGACGGGCTCGGGATGTATGCGAGATCCATGGCAGGGTCGACGCTACCGTGTCCCGCCCGGCGCACCGGCACCGGAGCGGGTCACAGCTTGACGTCGGTCTCCCCGGGTCAGGGGGACGGCGGGGTGTTGGACTCGGCGGCCGTCGAGGTGGGCGCCGGGCTCTGCCCGTTCGGACCGGTGGTGCCGAGCGGCTTGCCCGCGTTGGCCTCGTTCACCCACTTCACCAGGTTCTCCGGGGAGATCTGCTCGTCGCCCTTCTTCGGGTAGATCGGGGTGCCGTTGAGCAGCACCGTCGGCGTCGACTTGTAGCTGGACTTGTCGAAGTCCTGCTGCACCGCCGAGACCCAGCCCGCGTACTTGTTGTCGTTGACGCAGGCCTCGAAGGCGGGCGTGTCCAGCCCCGGCACCTGCTTGGACAGGGCGATCAGGGTCTGCTTGTTGCCGAAGGAGTCGTCGGTCTCCTCGGGCTGGTTGCGGTAGAGCACGTCGTGGTAGTCGCGGAAGTGCCCGGCATCCTGCGCGCAGGCCAGGGCGTTGGCGCCGTACTTGGAGCCGTTGCCGCCGAGCGAGCGGTCGATGAACGAGACCACGTGGACGTTGGAGTACAGCTTGCCCTGGTCCTGGAGCTGGTTGATGGTCGGCGAGAAGGTCCGCTCGAAGGTGCCGCAGGCGGGGCAGCGCGGGTCCTCGTACACGGTCAGCACGGACGGCGCGTTCGCCGGGCCGGCCGGGAGGACCAGGCTCTTGTCGCCGATCGCGCCCTGCGGGGCGGCGACCGGGGTCTCCGGCTTGGAGCGCTCGTTCTGCACCACCACACCGGTGACCACGGCGGCCGCGATCACCGCGACCACCACGCCGCCGACGACCAGCTTGCGGTTGCGCCGGGAGCGCGCCTCGTCGGCCGCCCGCTCCTGGATCATCCGCTCGCGGGCGGTGCGCTTGCCTTCTCGGTTCTTCTCACTCATGGGTACGTGTGTCCGGGGTGTTCGAGGGCGGAGAGGTGGTCAGGACGCGAGCCAGGCGTCGGCCGAGAACTTCGTCCGGGGCCGGTAGATCAGCCAGGCGGCGAGCAGCAGGAACCCGGTGTCGCGCAGGATCTCCTGCAGGTACTCGGTCTTGGACTCGTCGACCGCACCGCCGCCGCCGAAGCAGCCGCAGTCGATCGAGATGCCGCGCGCCCACGCGGACGCGATGCCGGAGATGAACGCCAGCAGCAGCACGGCCGAGACGATCGCCACGATCCGCGTCCCCAGGCCCAGCAACAGCAGCAGCGCGAGCGCGAGTTCCAGGAAGGGCAGCCCCCAGCCCACCGGCTTCACCAGGGACTCGGGGAGGATCTCGTACGCCCGCACCGCCTGGGCCGCCTCGGCAGGGTCCGAGATCTTCGCCAGCCCAGCCCAGCCCCACACCACGGCCAGCGCGAGCCGCACCCCCAGGCCGATCCACTCCCCCGCCGAGCCGTCCACCGCCCGGCGCAACGCGCCCTGCGCGCGCGGCCGGACGGTCTGCTGACTGGCCATCGGGCTCCCCCTCGGAAATTCATCGGGCCGTACTCCTGCCTGATGAACCGTAGGGGAAGGCGTGCGGTTCCTCCACATTGGCGAATTAAGCCGTTTGAGTGAGCAAAACCGATCGAATGTCCGAATTCAACGCCCCCGCGCGGCGGCCGCGCAGCGGGACGGCGGTACCATCCCGCCCAGCGGCGGGCGGCCGTCCGACTCCGAACGGCTGGCCCGCACCTCGCCGGCCAGCCGGGTCATCTGGTGGCAGACGTACTCGTCGTGCTGCGCACGCTCCGCGCCCCGCCTGGCCAGCGCGTCCTCCACCGCGGTCTCCGCGCCGAACGCCACCCCCAGCGCCAACGCGGCGGCGGCCGCCCGGGCCAGCACGGAACGGTGCAGGTGCGGCACGGACAGCCCTTTCGCCGACGAACGTTTCACCGACTCAACTGCACCCCCGCGCACGGTGATGCGAACTCCCGCGGGTTTTCACCCGATCGGTTCCGGGCCCGGCGGTCAGAACCGCAGCACGGCGGCGATCCGCCCGTGGTCGGCGAGCCGGTCGTCGGGCAGGAAGACCACCTCGGCGCCGCCGTCCAGGGCGGTCTCCACCACCTCGTCGACGATGTCGGTACGCACGCCCTGCTCCCACGCGGTGGGCGAGGCGGCCTCCCCGTTGACCGGGGCCAGGTGACCGTCCGTCACCTTCACGGTCTGCTGGAAGTGCTCCTCGACCGCGAGCATGTCGACCCGGCCCGCCCGGACGGCCTCCCAGATCTCGTCCAGCCCGGCCGCGAAGGTCTTCCGCCCGCGCGCCTCGTCGAGCGCCTGCTCGATCCGGCGCCGCCGCTCCTCACGGACCTCCTTGGCCGCCGGGGCCACCGCCTCCAGCAGCGCGGCAGCCGGGCCGTCCTGCAGGCCGCCCTTGAGCACCGTCGCGGCCGGGTTCCGGGAGGCCGGGCCGAGCTCGGCCAGCAGGCTCACCGCCTGGGCCAGGCCCACCACGTACAGCGGCCGGGGGTCGGCCTCCAGCACGGCGGCCAGCGAGGCGTCCACGGTCCGCAGGAACTGCCGGGTCTCCTCGTCCATGAAGGTGCTCGGCTTGCCGCCGGTGCGCTCCTCGCGCTGGACGTCCCACTGCACCGGCTCCGGCGCCGCCGGGAAGCCGTCGTCGCGGTGCTGCTCCAGCTCCTGCTCGACGCCGCTCCACAGGGTGGCCCGGTCGGCGGCGAGCGCGAGCACCCAGTACGGGCGGGCCTGGGCGCGGGCCGCGACCAGGTTGCGGGTCAGGAAGGTGTCACTGAGCACCACCCGCTCGGGGACCTCCCGCGGCAGGCTCCACAGCTGGTACTCCGACGGGGTGGCGAAGACCACCAGGCCGTCCCGCGCGTGGCGCAGGTCCGCCTCGTCGGCCGCCCGCTCCAGGTTGGCCAACAGGTCGATCCGGTCCTGCCGGGAGATCTGCGGGTCGCCGTCGACCTTGCTGCCGGCCTCGGCCAGGACATTGCGCAGCCGGACCGGGTCCTGTGCGTTGTCCGGCTCGCGCCGGTGGGTCGGCAGGGTGAGCGAGACCGCCGGGTAGGACCTCGGCTCGCGCAGTCGGCGCAGCACGTCGTCGGTGAGGTCGTCGGCCTGCATGGGCACTCCTTCGTGCTCGGGTTGGTGGAGTTTTCACCGTCGCACGGGCACCGGGACGCCGCAGTTCGAGCAGCACGAGGGCCCGGGGCACCGTCACGACGGTGCCCCGGGCCCTGGTGGGACTGCTTCCTGCCGGGTCGGGCTACTTCTTGCGGACTACTTCTTGCGGACGCCCGCCGCCAGGTCCGCGGCGAGCTCGCGGACCGCCGCCAGACCGGCCTCCTCGTCGCCGTCGGCGTCGAGGATGCGCTGGACGAAGGCGGAGCCGACGATCACGCCGTCGGCGAAGCCGGCGACCTCCGCCGCCTGGGCGGCGTTGGAGACGCCGAGGCCGACGCAGACCGGCAGGTCGGTGGTGGCCCGGGTGCGGGCGACCAGGTCCTCGGCGAGGTTGCCGACCTGGGCCCGGGTGCCGGTGACGCCCATGACGGCGGCCGCGTACACGAAGCCGGAGCCGGCCGCGGTGACCTCCGCCAGACGGGGGTCCTTGCTGCTGGGGGCGACCACGAAGACGGTGTCGAGGCCGTGCTCGCCCGCCGCCTTCCGCCACTCCTCGGACTCCTCGACCGGCAGGTCCGGCAGGATCACGCCGGAGCCGCCCGCGGCGGCCAGGTCGGCGGCGAACCGGGCGACCCCGTAGCGGTCGACCGGGTTCCAGTAGGTCATGACCAGCACCGGCGCGGCGGGGTGCGCGGCGGCCACCTCGGCGACCGTGCGCAGCACGTCCTTGATCCGGACGCCGCCCTTGAGCGCGATGTCGTCGGCGGTCTGGATGGTGGCGCCGTCGAGGACCGGGTCGGAGTGCGGCAGGCCGATCTCGACCACGTCGCAGCCGCCCTCGATCAGGGCGCCGACCGCCCGGATGCCGCCGTCCACGGTGGGGAAGCCGGCCGGCAGGTAGCCGATCAGCGCGGCGCGGCCCTCGGCCTTGGCCGCCGCGAGGGTGTCGGTGAGCTTCGAGGCCATGGTCACTTACCCCCGTTGGCAGCGTCGTAGAGGCCGAAGTACTCGGCGGCGGTGTGCATGTCCTTGTCGCCGCGGCCGGAGAGCGACACCAGGATGGTGGCCTCCGGGCCGAGCTCGCGGCCGAGCTCCAGGGCGCCGGCCAGCGCGTGGGCGCTCTCGATCGCCGGGATGATGCCCTCGGTGCGGGAGAGCAGGCGCAGCGCCTGCATCGCCTGGTCGTCGGTGACCGGTCGGTACTCGGCCCGCCCGGTGTCCTTCAGCCACGCGTGCTCCGGGCCGACGCCCGGGTAGTCCAGACCGGCCGAGATCGAGTGCGACTCGATGGTCTGGCCGTCCTCGTCCTGCAGGACGTAGGTGCGGGAGCCGTGCAGCACGCCCGGGTCGCCCTTGGTCAGGGTGGCGGCGTGCTTCGGGGTCTCGGCGCCCTCGCCGGCCGCCTCGCAGCCGATCAGGCGCACGCCGGCGTCCGGGATGAACTCGTGGAAGATGCCCATCGCGTTGGAGCCGCCGCCGACGCAGGCGACGACCGCGTCGGGGAGCCGGCCGGTGCGGTCCAGCACCTGCCGGCGGGCCTCGACGCCGATCACCCGGTGGAAGTCGCGGACCATCATCGGGAACGGGTGCGGGCCGGCCACCGTGCCGAACAGGTAGTGCGTGGAGTCCACGTTGGCGACCCAGTCGCGGAACGCCTCGTTGATCGCGTCCTTGAGCGTGCGGCTGCCGGACTTCACCGCGACGACCTCGGCGCCCAGCATCCGCATCCGGGCGACGTTCAGCGCCTGGCGCTGGGTGTCGACCTCGCCCATGTAGACGGTGCAGTCGAAGCCGAACAGCGCGCAGGCGGTGGCGGTGGCCACGCCGTGCTGGCCGGCGCCGGTCTCGGCGATGATCCGGGTCTTGCCCATGCGCTTGGTGAGCAGCGCCTGGCCCAGCACGTTGTTGATCTTGTGCGAGCCGGTGTGGTTGAGGTCCTCGCGCTTGAGCAGGACCCGCGCGCCGCCCGCCTCGGCGGAGAAGCGGTGGACGTCGGTCAGCGGGCTGGGCCGGCCGGTGTAGTCCTTGAGCAGGGCGTCGAGCTCGGCGGCGAAGGCCGGGTCGGCCTTGGCCTTCTCGTACTCCTCGGCGACCTGCTCGACGGCGGCGACCAGCGCCTCCGGGATGAAGCGACCGCCGTACGCGCCGAAGTAGCCGCGGGCGTCCGGGACTTGGGTACCCGGAAGGTAGTTCTCGGACATGGAAGAGTCCTAGCTGAAGTGATGGCTGGGCAGGAAAGGGCGATGAGCGGCGTCAGCCGCGCGTCCTGCGCCATCGGCGGCCCGGTACCTGACCGGGCTCACAGCCGATCACGTACCGCACCCGCCGCCCCAGCACCCGGCGTGCGGGCGCGCGGCAGCCGCGCGGGCGGCAGCCGGGGGCGAGACGGGAAGCGAGCGACATGGCCTGGTTCAGCTCCGCCCGGGGTTGCGCAGCGCGGGGTGGGCGCCGGCCGCGACCAGGTCGGCGACGGCCGCCTTCGGGTCCTTGCCGGTCACCAGGGACTCGCCCACCAGCACCGCGTCGGCGCCCTGGTTGGCGTAGGTGATCAGGTCGTGCGGGCCGCGGATGCCGGACTCGGCGACCTTGACGATGTGCGCCGGGATGGCGTCCACCACGTTGCCGAAGGTGTTCCGGTCGACCTCGAGGGTCTTCAGGTTGCGGGCGTTGACCCCGATGATCCGCGCGCCCGCGTCGACCGCGCGGGCGATCTCCTCCTCGTCGTGGACCTCCACCAGCGGGGTGAGCCCGATCGACTCGGCCCGCTCGATCAGCGAGACCAGCGCGGGCTGGTCCAGCGCCGCGACGATCAGCAGCGCGAGGTCGGCGCCGTGCGCGCGGGCCTCCCACAGCTGGTACGCGGTGACGATGAAGTCCTTGCGCAGGAGCGGGGTGTCCACCGCGGCGCGGACCGCGTCGAGGTCGGCGAGCGAGCCGCCGAAGCGGCGCTGCTCGGTGAGCACGCTGATCGCCGCGGCACCGCCGGCCGCGTAGTCCGCGGCTAGGGCGGCCGGGTCGGCGATCGCCGCGAGGGCGCCCTTGGACGGGCTGGAACGCTTGACCTCACAGATCACCCGGACACCGTCGCCACGCAGGGCGGCCACGCCGTCCTTGGCCTCGGGCGCCTTCGCGGCGAGCTCCTTCAGCTCGTCCAGCGAGACCCGGGCCTGTCGCTCGGCGAGGTCCTCACGGACCCCGACGATGATCTCGTCGAGCACACTCACAGGAGGCCCCCATCATGTTGCTGGCCGGCGGCCGGGGCGAGACGGGCTCTCCCCGGTTCCGGCAGACGGTCAAGACCAGGAGGGTGACTCGCACGATCCGGTGAGGATCATGCGTCCGACACCCCCGTTGGCCCTTCGATGGTATCGGTCACAGGGGGCGCGAAGCGCATCCGTCCGGCGCGCGTCTCGCGGAGCGGACCACCCCGGGCGCCGGTTCACACCGCCGGCGGCGCCAGCCCCGCCCCCACCGGCAGGTTGCGGACCACCATGAACAGGCCCAGCACCACCGTCAGCAGCACCGTCTGCCGCAGCCCGATCCGCGCGCCCGGCGCCGTCCCGCCGGTCAGCGCCGCCCACGCCCAGCGCACCCACAGCACCCCGAGCACGATCGCCAGGACCAGCACCAGCAGGTTGTCGTGCCCCGCCGTGGTGAGATCCCCCCTGGTCAGCGCGTGCACGGCGCGCAGTCCGCCGCAGCCCGGGCACCACCAGCCGGTCGCCTGCAGCACCGGGCAGACCGGGTAGTGGCCGGGGGTGTTCGGGTCCACCAGCGCCACGTACGCGGTGGGCACCGCGACCGCGGTCAGCGCGGCGACGGGGCGGACCAGCCGGCGCAGCGCGGAACTCTTCTGGCCCGGGGCCGGGGTGGCGGGAGCGTTCACGCCGACGATTGTGCCCCCGTCCGCGCGTATTTCACCCGGAACGCCGAACGGCGGGCGTGGCGGCCCGCCGTTGCGACTGCGTCGCGTGGTCAGCCCGCGGCGACCGGGGTGCGCTCCTCGGCGACCGGGGCGAAGTGCTTGCTGGGCTGCTTGCCCATGCCGGCGATCGACATCGCCTTGCCCACGACACCGGCGATCACGACGACCGCCATACCCGCCCAGAAGAGCAGGACGTTCGGCATGATCATCGCGACGCCGCTGATGCAAAAGCCGATGAACGAAATGGTGACGCCGGTCCAGGCGGCGGGATTGTGGCCGTGCGCAGCCTTCGACATCTGATGGTGCTCCTTGTTCTCCGGGGCCCTGCCGGGCGGCGGTGAGGCGCTCGGCGGGTTGACGCCTCCCATTGTGCCGGTCCGCCCGCGGCAGGCCCAAGCGGGGGCCCCGGTCCGGGCGGTGAGATCTGCGTCTCGGTTTCGCCGCCCGCGGGGGTCTCAGGTGGTGGTCGGGTCCTCGCCGCGGTCCAGCGCCTTCCACAGGTCGGCCGGGGAGTCGGTGCTCGGCCGGGCCGTCCGGGAGGGCGCCTCGTAGCGGCTGCCCATGGCCGGCCAGTGCGCGCCGAACCGCACCGTGGCCGCGCCCGCCAGTGCCAGCAGCAGCCCGCCGGCCAGCGCCACCCACGGCCACACCGTCCGGGTCACCTCGGCCGCCTGCGCACCGGCCAGTGCCAGCTTGGCCGCCGCCACGGCGTCCAGGCCGGCGGTGTCCCGCGCGCCGATCAGCGCGCCCGCGGCCGCGCCCAGCCCGGCCAGCACGGTCAGCACGCCGACCGCGACCCGCGCCCGGCCGCGCACCGCGAACACCGCGACCGCCGCGGCGAGCGCCACCAGGGCCAGCCCGCCGGGCAGGCCGGTCAGCCGGCTGCCCGGGGCCGCGACCTCCAGCCGCCCGCCGTCGACCCCGGTGACCACCCCTTCCGCCCAGGTCCGCCCCACCGCCGTCAGCACCAGCACGGCACCGGCGACGGTCAGCAGCAGCATCAACGAGAGCGAACGGCGGTTCTGAGTCACCGAACAACTATCGCACCGCGAACGCCGGGCCCCGACAGGGGCCGTGCCCTAGGCGATGGTCGCCGCGGTGGCGACCGCGCGGAGGACCGCCGCGGCCTTGTTGCGGCACTCGGTGTCCTCGGCGTGCGGGTCGGAGTCGGCGACCACGCCCGCGCCCGCCTGGACGTAGGCGGTGCTGTCGCGGATCACGGCCGTGCGGATCGCGATCGCGGTGTCCGAGTCGCCCGCGAAGTCCAGGTACCCGACGCAGCCGCCGTACAGCCCGCGGCGGGTCGGCTCCAGCTCCTCGATGATCTGCATGGCCCGCGGCTTGGGCGCCCCCGAGAGCGTCCCGGCGGGGAAGCACGCGGTGAGCACGTCCAGCGCGCTGCGGCCCGGCGCGACCTTCCCGGTGACCGTGGAGACGATGTGCATCACGTGGCTGTACCGCTCGACCTGCATGAACTCCACCACCTCGACCGAGCCGGGCTCGCAGACCCGCCCGAGGTCGTTGCGGCCCAGGTCGACCAGCATCAGGTGCTCCGCCCGCTCCTTGGGGTCGGCGAGCAGCTCGGCCGCGAGCTCGGCGTCCTCGTGCGGGGTGGCGCCGCGGTGCCGGGTGCCGGCGATCGGGTGCACCATCGCCTCGCCCTCGGCGACCTTCACCAGCGCCTCCGGGCTGGACCCGACCACGTCGAAGCCGCCCTCCGCACCGCCGTCCGGCCCGGGGAAGCGGAACAGGTACATGTACGGGCTGGGGTTGGTCGTGCGCAGCACCCGGTACACGTCCAGGGCCGACGCCGGGCAGGGCGCCTCGAACCGCTGCGAGGGCACCACCTGGAACGCCTCGCCGGCCCGGATCCGCTCCTTCACCACCTCGACCGCCTTGCGGTACGGCTCCCCGCCGAACGGCGAGCGGGCGTCCGCGCCGGTCGGGGTGAAGGTGGCGAGCCCGGGGTCGACCGGCCTGCGCAGGTCGGCCTCCATCGCGTCCAGCCGGGCCACCGCGTCGGCGTACGCGTCCTCGACGCCGGTCGCCAGGTCGTTGTGGTTGACCGCGTTGGCGATCAGGGTGACCGTCCCGTCGACGTGGTCCAGCACCGCCAGGTCGGTCGCCAGCAGCAGCGTCAGCTCCGGCAGTTTCAGGTCGTCCGGCGTCAGCTGGGGCAGCTTCTCCAGCCGCCGCACCACGTCGTAGCCCAGGTAGCCGACCAGGCCGCCGGTCAGCGGCGGCAGCCCGTCGTCGGTGTGCCGCGGCGTGTGCAGCGCCTCCAGCGTCGCGCGCAGCACCTCCAGCGGGTCGCCGGTCCGCGGGATGCCGACCGGCGGCTCGCCCAGCCAGCGGGCCCCGCCCTGCTCGTCGACGGTCAGCACGGCGCCGCTGCGCACCCCGACGAAGGAGTAGCGGGACCAGCTGCGTCCCTGCTCGGCGGACTCCAGCAGGAAGGTGCCGGGCCGCTCGGCGGCGAGCGAGCGGTAGACGCCGATCGGGGTGAGGCCGTCCGCGAGGAGGCGGCGGGTCACCGGGATGACCCGGGTGTCTGCGGCGAGCGTACGGAAGGCGGCGAGGTCCATGGCGGGCGGCACCGTTCGGTCGGTCGGACAGTGGGGATCGGACAGGTGGAGCAAGGTTAGCGAGCGGCCGTCAGGACGTCGGCGTCGAAGCACGTCCGGTCGCCGGTGTGGCAGGCGGCGCCGACCTGGTCGACCTGGACCAGCAGGGTGTCGCCGTCGCAGTCCAGCGCCACGCTCTTCACGTGCTGGACGTGACCCGAGGTGTCGCCCTTCACCCAGTACTCGCTGCGGCTGCGGCTCCAGTACGTGCAGCGGCCGGTGGTCAGGGTGCGGTGCAGCGCCTCGTCGTCCATCCAGCCGAGCATCAACACCTCGCCGGTGTCGTACTGCTGGGCGACGGCGGGCAGCAGGCCGTCCTCGGTGCGCTTGAGGCGGGCCGCGATCGCCGGGTCGAGGGACGTGGAACCGGGGGCGGCGGGAGAGCTGGACATGCCGTCATTCTCGCAGGCCCCACGCCTCCGACGACGCGCCTTCCCAACCGGCGGACACCGCTACGGACGCGGACGCGGGCTCTCGCAGCCGTCCGGCCACACCACCTGGACGTACAGCCCGGCCTGCTGCGCCGCCCCGACCACCCGCGCCGGTTCGCTGCCGGGTTCGCCGTCCCACACCGCGATCAGCTCCTCGACCATGCCGACCAGCGCCCGGCAGGTGTCGTCCCCCAGCCCGCCGACCTCCTCGGCCGCCAGCCGGTGCACCGCGTTCGCCTCGTTGAGCAGCCGCTGCCGGGTGCGCGAACACCCCTCGCCGCCGAACGCCCCGACCCGCCCGGCACTCGCCGAGACGATCGCCTCGACCTTGCCGCCGTGGTCCAGCACCGCCTGCGCGAACCACGTCTCCGGCCCCTCGGCCAGGCAGCCGACACCGACCAGGTCGTACGCACCGTACGACGTGACGAGCCGCCAGAGCTCACCCCGGACGAGCATCTCGGAGATCTCGGAGAGCCCCTCGTGCCCGACGATTCCGACCCGCATGAAATTCGACCCTTCGAACCGGGTCGTGCCGCCCGACAGCGTACTACCGCGAAAACCCGGTGCGATCGACGCGGCACGTCGGCAGAATCGCCGCCGATGCCACGACTCACCGCCGACCGGCTGCTCGCCGACGTCGACCCGCTGTCCCATCCGCTCCGCCTGCGCACGGTGGCCCGCACCGCCGCCGCCCTCGACCCCGGCGCACGCGCACCCCTGCTGGCGGAGCTCGCCGCCCACGGCCCGTACGGCCGCCGCCTCGCCGCCCTGGCCGCCTTCGCCGGCCGGGACACCGCCTGGCTGACCGAGCACCTCACCGACCCCGACCGCGTGGTCCGCCGCTACGCCCACCGCGCGATCCGGGCCCTGCCCGTCCCCGACGAGGCGGTCGCCCGGGCCGTCCTGACGGCCGGCCCGGCGATCCGGGACGAACTGGTCCGCACCGTGCTGCGGGCCCGCCGCGCCGAGCTGGCCGAACGGCTGCTGCCCGCGCTGCGCGAGCGCTGGGGCGCGGCCGCCGCCGCACCGCTGCTGCCGCTCTGCCCGCCCGCCGTGGTGGCCCGCGAACTGCCCGTCCTGGCCCACGCGTTCACCTTCACCACCACCCTCGGCCGGCGTCATCCGGACGCCGTCCTCGACCTCGCCGCGCAGGAGCTCGCCGAGCTGCCGTTCACGCTGCGCCCGACGTACTGGGAGTGGCACGCCCCCGGCCTGGCCGCGGCGGCCGGGCAGCGGCCGCTGCGGGCACTGGAGCTGCTGGAACGCCACCCGCCGAGGTCCTTCCCCGGCCCGCTGCGCGACCGGCTGCCGGACCTCGCCGCCGTCGACGCCGACCGCACCGTCCGGCTGCTGCTCACCGTTCCGCACGACCGGCACGTCCCGCCGATGCGGCCCGCGCTGGTCCGCGCGCTGAGCGCGACCGACCTCACCGGGCGGGCCCGGCTGGGACGGCGCAACAGTGCGGACCTCCTGGCCCTGCTGCGCGCCCTGCCCGCCGAGCAGCGCGCCGGCCTCCTCGACCTGGTGGCCGCCCTTCCGGGGGACTACCGGTACTGGGACCGGTCCGACGTCCTCGCCACCCTGCCCCCGGCCGAGCGGTGGGCGCGGGCCCGGGCCCTGCTCGCCGAGGAGCCGGGCGAACGCCACTGGCTGGCCCTGCTGCCGACCGAGGAGGCCAGGCCCCGGCTGCTGGAACCGACCCACGCCCCCGACCCCGAGGAGCGCGGCTACGCCTGGTTGCTGGTGGTGTCCCAGGCCGCCCACTCCGGTGACCCGGCGACGGTCACCGAGGCGCTGGAACTGCTCGGGCAGCTGCGCAACGAGCAGGACCCGGTCCGGAACGACGCCCTGCGAGGCCTCGGTGCGATCCCGGTCCGACTGCTCGAACCCGCCGCCGCCGGCCCGCTCGACCGGATCACCGACGACGCCCTCGCCGCCCGCGACTGCTCGCCGGGCACCCGGATCGGGCTGGGCCGGTTCGTCCTCGCCGTGCTGGGAGCGCCCGACGCCGTCCCGGAGATCACCGACTGGGCGGCCCGGACCTTCGCCCGGCTCCGCCCCGCCGCACTGCCGCTGCCGCCGCTGGCCCTGCCGCCGGGCCCGGCCGACGCCCTGGTGGAGCGGCTCCGCCCGGCCCTGGAACGCTCCGCCGCGACCCCGGACGCCGAGCTGCTGCTGGCCGTCGCCGACGCCCTCGGCGCCCGCACCCGGCGTTCCCCCGTCCTCCTCGCCCTGCTCGAAGGCGTGCTACGCACGGGCGGCGACGCGGCGTTCGACCGGGCCGCCGGGCACCTGCTGGCCGACCCGGCCGGCCGCGCCGACCGGGTGGAAGCGGTCCTGGCACTGGAACCGAGCGCCGCCACCCGACCGGCCGTCCAGGCCGTCCTGACTCGGCACCGCACCGACCTGCTGGACGCACTGCTCACCCCCGCCGGGCCCGGCGCCCGCTTCGCCCCCGCCCGGCCCGACACCACCGCCGCCGACCGCTGGACACCGGCCCAGCACCGGGCGGCCGCCGACCTGCTCGCCGCGGGCCTCGCCGACCCGGACCGCCCGCTCGACGAACGCGCCGCCCTGCTCGCCGCGGCCGCCCCGCTGCCCACCGTCGGCCTCGACCTGCTGCACCGGTACGCGGGCTCCCCCGACACCGTCCTCGCCGAAGCGGCGCTGGCCGCCCTGCCCTGGACGGAGCACCCCGCCGACACCCTGCCCGCGCTGCTCGCCCACGCCGGGGACGACCGTGCCCGGGTCGCCCTGGCCGCGGCCGGCCGGGCCGCCCGGTACGCGGCGGCCGACCTCCTCGCACCCGCGCTGCACCGGATCGCCGTCGACCCGGCCGCCAAGGTGACCAGCCGCAAGCAGGCCGTCCGGCTGGCCGCCGACCGGCTGCCCGTCCCCGAGGGCGCGGCCCTGCTGCGGGCCGCCCACCGGATGCCCGGCCAGCACCCCGACGTCCGGCGCGCCGTGATCACCGCGGCCCTCGCCCGGCTCGCCGACCTCGCGCTCTGGGACGTCCTCACCGAGGCAGCCGACGGCCCGTCCTGGCAGCGCACCCCGCTGCTCGGCGCGGTCCGCCCGCACGAGCTGCCCGCCGCCGACCGACCGCGGTTCGCGGCCCTGCTCGCCCGGCTGCTGACCGACCCCGACCACCACGACGTCGCCGACCCGGCCCGACGGGAGTTCACCGGCTGGGTCCGCCACGCCCCCGAGGCGGTGGCCGCGCTCGCCGCCCCCGTCACCGCGCTCGGCCTGCGCGAGGGCTGGCGGGCCGCCGCCGGCGCGCTCGCCACGGTCGCCCACAGCGACGCCCCGCACCCGCTCGGCGGCTGCGCGCCCGGCAGCGTCCTCGCCGACACCCTGGCCGCCCTGGTCGCCGCCGTCCGGTCCGGTGAACCCGCACGGCCCGGGCGGGACCAGCCGGCCCGCCAGCGGATCGAGACCCTCGCCCAGTCCTGGTACAGCTTCAACGCGCCGGCCGTCACCCAGAGCGCCACCCGCTGGGCACTCGGCCTGCTGCTCGCCGACGAGCCGTCCCTGCTGCCGACGGCCGTGCCCGTGCTGGTCACCGCGATCAGCCCGGACGCCCCGGACGCCGGCGGGCGACTCCTCCACCTCGCCCGGCTGCTGAGGGACCGTCCGGTCCTCGCCGCGACCGCCGCCGAGCACCTGCGCCGCCGCTCCCAGGTCACGGCGCCCACCGGGGCGGCGCTCGCCACCGCCCGGCTGCTCCGCACGGACGGCGGAACGGCCGCGGGCCTCTTCGCCGTCACCGTGGTCGCCGGCGGCGGCCGGTCCGGCGGCTGGTCCGAGGACTGGCGGAACGAACTGGCCGCGCTCCGCAGCCACCCGCGGCCCGACGTCCGCGACGCCGCCCTCGCCGTCTTCACCGACCCGGAGTGACGGGTCGTAAGGTGGCCGGGTCGACCCTCGGGAGTGAAGGAGTACCAGGATGATCGTCGCGTTCTCGGTGACGCCGCTGGGGATCGGGGAGGACGTCGGTGAGGCGGTGGCCGCCGCCGTGAAGGTGGTGCGGGCGAGTGGGCTGCCGAACCGGACGGACGCCATGTTCACCAGCGTCGAGGGCGAGTGGGACGAGGTGATGCCGGTGGTGCGGGCCGCGATCGAGGCGGTGAAGGCGTACAGCAACCGGGTCTCCACCGTGATCAAGATCGACGACCGGGTGGGGGTGACCGGCGGCCTGACCGCCAAGGTCGCGTCGGTGGAGCGGCACCTCGCCGCCCTCGACGACGGGCAGTAGCGCCGAACCCCTGACGCCGCCCCGGCTCTGCGGTCACAATGGGCAGCCGCTGGAACTGAGGGGGTCGGGGTGGGCAAGCGACGGATCTGGGCCGTGGTGGCCGCCGTGCTGGTGCTGGTGGTCGGCGTGGCCGTCCTGCTGTGGCCGGACGGGAAGAAGAAGCAGGCCCTGCCCCCGCCGCCGAGCGCCTCCCCCAGCCCCTCGCCGAGCCCGTCCCGGGTGCTGCCGTACCCGTACTTCACACCGGGCACCTGCTTCGACCACCCGCAGCTCAGCGAGGCGATCACGCGCGCCGAGGCGCGCCCGTGCGAGCAGACCCACGACGGCGAGGCGATCGCCAACGTGGTCCTGCCCGACGGGCTCACCAACGACGCCCTGATCGGCCGCACCCTGCGCGAGCTGTGCAAGGCCCCGCTGGCCGAGTGGGAGCAGCGCCAGGGCGGCGGCGGCCCCTACTACGGCTTCCCGATCGGCCCGTACCTGGACTTCTACAAGCAGGGCATGCACGAGGCCACCTGCACGATGACCGTCAGCAACCAGCAGCACGGCCGGAAGCTGACCGGGCACCTGAAGTAGCCGCTACATCTTGATCAGGCCGAGCTGGCGCAGCATGCCGGCGTTGTCCCACTGCCACCAGGACTCGGCCAGCATGCCGTCTTTGAACCGCATCATGGTGGTGCCGGTCACCTCGACCACCTTGTCGGTGGCCGGCAGGCCCATGAACTCGCCGGTGTGCTTGCCGCGCAGCGACCAGCGACAGCAGACCTGGTCGCCCTCGGCCATCATGTCCTCGACGTTCATGGTGAAGTCGAAGGCTCCGCGCCACATCTCCATCTGGCGTTTGAGGTCCTCGCGGCTCTGGCTCTGCATCGGGGCACCCGGGTCGTGGTCGTGGTAGTCGGCGGCGACGAAGCTGTCGATCATCACGTCGTCGGGGCCGTTGGCGACGGCGAAGAACCGCATCGCGAGCTCCTTGTTGAGCTGCTCGTCGCGGACCACGTCGAGGTTGGTGAAGGTGGGCGGTTCGTCGCAGAGCGCGACCATCTCGCGGAAGATCCGGTCGGTCTCCGGCAGGTCCGAGTTGCGCATCGCCTCTTCGTAGGAGGGGAACTCGACGATCTCGACCACGTGCCGCATGTTGTCGCGGTCCGTGCCGACGATCGAGTGGGTGGCGGTCCGCCGGCCCTGGGTCTGCTCCACCCAGGTGTCCATCAGGCTGTTGAGGGCGTCGACCTGGTCGGTCCTGCACTCGACGATCTGGACGAACGTCATGGCACTCTCCATGGGCCCCCTCGGACTCGACCGTCCGCCGGCCCGTGCCCAGCCGTGCCTCCACGATCCTCCGCCGACGGCGGACCTTCAAGACCGGGCGTCCGGGGGCGGTTCTATGGTTGGCGCCATGACATTTGCGCGGGGTGAGCGGGAGCGACTGGCCGGGCTGCTGGAAGCGGCGGGGCCGGACGCCGGGACGCTGTGTGCGGGGTGGACGACCAGGGACATGGCGGCCCACCTGGTGCTGCGGGAGCGGCGGATGGACGCCGCCGCCGGGATCCAGGTGAAGGCGCTGGCCGGGTGGACGCAGCGGGTGCAGGACGGCTACGCCGCCCGCCCCTACGAGGAACTGGTGCGGACCTTCCGGTCGGGGCCGCCGACGGTCTCGCTGTTCGCCCTCCCGGGCGCGGACGAGGCGGCCAACCTGATCGAGTACTTCGTCCACGCCGAGGACGTCCGCCGGGCGGGCGACGACCCGTCGCCCGCGGAGCCGGACCCGCGGCTCGCGGACGCGCTGTGGAAGCGGCTGCCGATGGTCGTCCGGTTCGGCGCCGGCGCCAAGCCGCCGGTCCGGCTGACCCTGGCCCGCCCGGACGGCCGCACCGCCACGGTGGGCCCGAAGGACGGCCCGACGGTCACCGTCACCGGCGAGCCCGGCGAGCTGGTGCTGTTCGCGTACGGGCGCGGAGCCCGCGCGGCGGTGGTCGCGGACGGCGCACCGGAGGCGGTGGCGGCGCTCGCCCGGGTGCTCCCGCTCCCCTGATCCGCCCGGTCCCGCCGAGTTGTCAGTGGGGTGTGCCAGCCTGACGATGGCTCGGGAACGTGCCGTACGTCACAGCGCCGACGGACGGTCATCCCGGCATGTCCACAGCCGTCCGAAGGAGTACGCGCATGGTGACCACCGACTACACCAAGGGTTCCGTCTGCTGGATCGACCTCGGCAGCCCCGACACCGCGGCGGCCGCCGCCTTCTACGAGGCGACGTTCGGCTGGAGCCTGCAGTCGGCCGGTCCGGACGCCGGCGGCTACGGCTTCTTCCAGCAGGACGGCGACACCGTCGCGGCGATCGGCCCGCTCACCGAGGAGGGCGCGAAGTCCGGCTGGACGGTCTACTTCTCGACCCCGGACGCCGCCGCCACGGCCAAGGGCGTCGAGCAGGGCGGCGGCGTGGTCCGCGTCCCCCCGATGGACGTGATGGCCGCCGGCTCGATGGGCCAGTTCACCGACCCGGCGGGCGGGCAGTTCGCCGTCTGGCAGCCGGGCGAGACCAAGGGCCTCGACGCGGTGGGCGAGGACAACACCTTCGTCTGGGCGGAGCTGCACACCGACGACCAGAAGGCGACCGTCGGCTTCTACCAGTCGCTGTTCGACTGGCGGGCCGGCGACCCGGGGATCCCGGGCGTCGAGTACACGGTGCTGATGACGGAGAGCGGCGGTGACGACCCGGCGGCCGCGTTCGGCGGGGTCGCCGGCGTGCACCCGGGGATGGACGCCGGCTGGCTGGTGTACTTCGCCGTCGCCGACACCGACGCGACGGTCGCCGCGGCGACGGCCGCGGGCGGCACGGTGGTCATGCCCGCGGACGACGTCCCGACGGTCGGCCGGATCGCGATCGTGGCCGACCCCTTCGGCGCCACGTTCGCGCTGCTCAAGCCCGAGCCGAGGCAGTAGATCAACCACAACAGGGGCTCGTGGGGGTACCTCCCGGCCGAAGGCTGGGGGAGAACTGCGACGCCGACCACGGGGCTGGCCTCGCAGTTCCCCGAGCCCCTGAAAACGATGCCCTGCAGGCTAGCGGACCGGGTGCCCGGTGTTCCTCAGTTCGTCCTTGACCTGGCCGATCGTCAGGTCGCCGAAGTGGAAGACGCTGGCGGCCAGCACCGCGTCCGCGCCGGCGTCGACCGCGGGGGCGAAGTCGGCGAGCTTGCCGGCGCCGCCGGAGGCGATGACGGGGATGGAGACGGCCTTGCGGGCGGCCCGGATCATCTCCAGGTCGTAGCCGTCCTTGGTGCCGTCGGCGTCCATCGAGTTGAGCAGGATCTCGCCGGCGCCGAGCTCCGCGGCCCGCGCGGCCCACTCGATCGCGTCGAGCCCGGTGCCCTGCCGTCCTCCGTGCGTGGTGACCTCGAAGCCGGACGGCGTGACGGTGCCCTCGGGGCAGCGGCGGGCGTCGACGGAGAGCACCAGCACCTGCCGGCCGAACCGCTCCGCGATCTCCCGGATGAGGTCGGGCCGGGTGATCGCGGCGGTGTTGACGCCGACCTTGTCGGCGCCGGCCCGCAGCAGCTTGTTGACGTCGTCGACGGTCCGCACGCCGCCGCCGACGGTGAGCGGGATGAAGACCTGCTCGGCGGTCCGCCGGACCACGTCGTAGGTGGTCTCCCGGTCGCCGGACGAGGCGGTGATGTCGAGGAAGGTCAACTCGTCGGCGCCCTGGGCGTCGTAGAGCTTGGCGAGCTCGACGGGGTCGCCGGCGTCGCGGAGGTTCTGGAAGTTGACGCCCTTGACGACCCGCCCGGCGTCGACGTCCAGGCAGGGGATGACACGTACGGCAAGAGTCACGGCTGGTTGCTGCCTTCCAGGCTGTTCGCGAGACCGGGGCGGTGGGCGTCGACCTCGACCTCCACCATCATCCGGGAGTCGATCAGGCCTTCGACCACGACCAGGGTGGTGGCCGGCCGGACCGCGTCGAAGAGTTTCTTGTGCGCCCGGCCGACCTCGTCGGAGTCGCGGACGTGGGTGATGTACATCCGGGTGCGGACCACGTCCGCCTCGGTCAGCCCGTAGTGGGCGAGGGCCTTGAGGGCCAGGCCGAAGGCGGCGACGGTCTGCTCGTACGGGTCGCCCTCGCCGTGGATCAGGCCGTTGTCGAACGCGGTGCAGCCCGAGACGAGGACGAAGTCCCCGGCTGCCACCGCCCGGGAGAACCCGTACACGTCCTCCCAGGGGGAGAAACCGGAGACGCGGGCGGTGACAGCGGGGGAATCGGTCATCGGGACACAGCCTCCAGGGCCTCTTCGAGAGTGAACTTCTGCTCGTAGAGGGCCTTGCCCACGATCGAGCCCTCGACACCCTCCGGAACCAGGGTGGCGATGGCCCGCAGGTCGTCCAGGGACGACACGCCGCCGGAGGCGACAACGGGCTTGTCGGTGGCGGCGCAGACGTTGCGCAGCAGCTCCAGGTTGGGGCCGGTCAGGGTGCCGTCGCGGTTGACGTCGGTGACGACGTAGCGGGCGCAGCCCTCGGAGTCCAGGCGGGCGAGGACCTCGTAGAGGTCGCCGCCGTCGCGGGTCCAGCCGCGGCCGCGCAGGGTGGTGCCGACCACGTCGAGGCCGACGGCGATCTTGTCGCCGTGCTCGGCGATGACCTTGGCGACCCACTCGGGGGTCTCCAGGGCGGCGGTGCCGAGGTTGACCCGGGTGCAGCCGGTGGCGAGGGCGGCGGCCAGCGAGGCGTCGTCGCGGATGCCGCCGGACAGCTCGACCTTGATGTCGAGGCGGCCGGTGACCTCGGCGAGCAGCTCGCGGTTGGAGCCGGTGCCGAAGGCGGCGTCCAGGTCGACCAGGTGGAGCCACTCGGCGCCGGCGTTCTGCCAGGCGAGGGCGGCGGCCAGCGGCTCGCCGAAGGAGGTCTCGGTGCCGGAGGCGCCCTTGACCAGGCGGACGGCCTGGCCGTCGCGGACGTCGACGGCGGGGAGGAGTTCGAGGCGGGACACGATCAGGTGCTCCAGGCGTCAGAGGGTGTTGACCCAGTTGGTCAGCAGGGCGGCGCCGGCGTCGCCGGACTTCTCGGGGTGGAACTGGGTGGCCCAGAGCGGGCCGTTCTCCACGGCGGCGACGAACGGCTGCCCGTGGGTGGCCCAGGTGACCAGCGGCGCGTTGATCCGCGCGCTGTGCACCTCCAGCTCCCAGGTGCGCACGCCGTAGGAGTGGACGAAGTAGAACCGGGTGTCGGCGTCCATCCCGGCGAACATCCGGCTGCCCTCGGGGGCGTCCACGGTGTTCCAGCCCATGTGCGGGACGATCGGGGCGTCCAGCGGCTCGACGGTGCCGGGCCACTCGTCGCAGCCGGCGGTCTCGACGCCGTGCTCGACGCCCTTCTCGAAGAGGATCTGCATGCCGACGCAGATGCCCATCACGGGGCGGCCGCCGGAGAGCCGGCGGCCGATGATCCAGTCCCCGCGGACCTCCTTGAGGCCGCGCATGCAGGCCTCGAAGGCGCCGACGCCGGGGACGAGCAGCCCGTCGGCGTTCATCGCGGCGTCGAAGTCGGAGGTGACGGTGACGTCGGCGCCGGTGCGTTCGACCGCTCGCTGCGCCGATCGGAGGTTGCCGGACCCGTAGTCCAGCACCACGACGTTCTTGCCCATCGGTTTCCTGTCTCCGTCGGTCTCTAGAGCCGCATGACGCCAGCGGCGAGGCACATGACCGCGCCGATGGCGAGCACGCCGATGACACCCTTGGGCAGCTTCTGCTTCCAGAACGAGTAGCAGCCGCCGGCCAGGAACAGCCCCACGGTGATCAGGGCGATCGCGGTCTTGCTCACAGTGCACCCTTGGTCGAGGGGAGGATGCCGGCCGCGCGCGGGTCGCGCTCGGAGGCGTAGCGCAGCGCCCGGGCGAGCGCCTTGAACTGGCACTCGACGATGTGGTGGGCGTTGCGGCCGTACGGCACGTGGACGTGCAGGGCGATCTGCGCCTGGGCGACGAACGACTCCAGGATGTGCCGGGTCATGGTGGTGTCGTACGCGCCGATCATGGGGGCCATGTTCTCGGGCTCGGTGTGCACCAGGTACGGGCGGCCGGAGAGGTCGACGGTCACCTGGGCGAGCGACTCGTCCAGCGGGACGGTGCAGTTGCCGAAGCGGTAGATGCCCACCTTGTCGCCGAGCGCCTGCTTGAAGGCGGCGCCGAGCGCGAGGGCGGTGTCCTCGATGGTGTGGTGGGTGTCGATGTGCAGGTCGCCGTCGGTCTTGACGGTGAGGTCGAACAGGCCGTGGCGGCCGAGCTGGTCGAGCATGTGGTCGTAGAAGCCGACGCCCGTGGAGATGTCGGTCTTGCCGGTGCCGTCGAGGTCGATCTCGACCAGGACCGCGGTCTCCTTGGTGGTGCGCTCAACGCGTCCGATACGGGACATACGGGGTTACAGCTCCTTGATCACGAAACGGACGGCGTCCAGGAAGGCGTCGTTCTCGGCGGGGGTGCCGGCGGTGACCCGCAGCCACCCGGGCACGCCGTTGTCGCGGACCAGGACGCCGCGGTCGAGGATCGCCTGCCAGACGGCGTGGGTGTCGGCGAAGCGGCCGAACTGGATGAAGTTGGCGTCGGAGTCGGTGACCGCGAGGCCGAGGCCGCGCAGCGCGTCGACCAGCCGGTCGCGCTCGTCCTTGAGCTGCGCGACGTACCCGAGCAGGGTGTCGGTGTGCTCCAGGCAGGCCAGCGCGGTGGCCTGGGTGACCGCCGAGAGGTGGTACGGCAGGCGGACCAGCTGCACCGCGTCGACCACGGCCGGGTCGGCGGCCAGGTAGCCGAGCCGCAGGCCGGCCGCGCCGAAGGCCTTGGACATGGTGCGGGTGACCACCAGGTGGGGGCGGCCCTCCAGCAGCGGCAGCAGCGAGGCGCGGTGCGAGAACTCGACGTACGCCTCGTCGACGATCACGATGCTCGGCCCGGCGGCCTGGGCGGCCTCGTAGAGGGCGAGCACGGTCTCGGCGGCGACGGCGGTGCCGGTCGGGTTGTTCGGCGAGCAGACGAAGACCACGTTCGGCCGGTGCTCGGCGATCGCCGTGACCGCCGCGTCGAGGTCGACGGTGAAGTCCTCGTTGCGCGGGCCGGAGATCCAGCCGGTGCCGGTGCCGCGGGCGATCAGCGCGTGCATCGAGTACGAGGGCTCGAAGCCGATCGCGGTGCGGCCGGGGCCGCCGAAGGTCTGCAGCAGCTGCTGGAGGACCTCGTTGGAGCCGTTGGCGGCCCACACCTGCCCGCGGGTGACCGGGAAGCCGGTGGTGCGGGTCAGGTAGGCGGCGAGGCCGGTGCGCAGCTCGACCGCGTCGCGGTCCGGGTACCGGTTGAGGTTGCGGGCGGCCTCGGCGACCCGCTCGGCGATCCGGGCGACCAGCGGCTCGGGCAGCTGGTACGGGTTCTCGTTGGTGTTCAGCTGGACGGGGACGTCCAGCTGCGGCGCCCCGTAGGGGGACTGGCCGCGCAGCTCGTCCCGGATGGGGAGGTCGTCGATCTTCGTCACGCGTCCGGAACCGTCCAGTCGAATCGGGCCTTGATGGCGTCGCCGTGACCGGGCAGGTCCTCGGCGGTGGACAGGTTGACCACGTGCGCGGCGATCCCGGCCAGCGCCTCGCGGTCGTACTCGACGACCTGGACGCCGCGCAGGAACGCCTGCACCGACAGCCCGGAGGAGTGGCAGGCGCAGCCGCCGGTGGGCAGCACGTGGTTGGAGCCGGCCGCGTAGTCGCCGAGCGACACGGGGCTGAAGCGGCCCAGGAAGATCGCGCCGGCGTTGCGGACCTTCGCGGCGACCGCGCGCGGGTCGCGGGTCTGGATCTCCAGGTGTTCGGCGGCGTAGGCGTTGGCCACCGCGAGGCCCTGCTCCAGGTCGTCGACCAGGATGATCCCGGACTGCGGGCCGCCCAGCGCCTCGGCCACCCGCTCGCTGTGCTTGGTCCGGGCGACCTGGGTCTTCAGCTCGGCCTCGACCGCCTCGGCCAGCGCGGCGGAGTCGGTGACCAGCACCGAGCCGGAGGTCGGGCCGTGCTCGGCCTGGCTGATCAGGTCGGCGGCCACCTCGGCGGCGTCCGCGGTGTCGTCGGCGAGGACCATGATCTCGGTCGGGCCGGCCTCGGAGTCGATGCCGATCTTCCCGGCGAACAGCCGCTTCGCGGCGGTCACGTAGATGTTGCCCGGGCCGGTGACCAGGTTGACCGGCTCGCACTCCTCGGTGCCGAGCGCGAACATCGCGACCGCCTGGGCGCCGCCGACGGCGTACACCTCGGTCACGCCGAGCAGCTTGCACGCCGCCAGGATCGCCGGGTGCACCCGGCCGCCGAAGGCCTTCTGCGGCGGGGAGGACACCGCGATCCCCTGGACGCCCGCCTCCTGCGCGGGGACCACGTTCATCACCACGGAGGACGGGTAGACCGCCAGGCCGCCGGGCACGTACAGGCCGACCCGGTCGACCGGGATCCAGCGCTGGCTGACCGTGCCGCCGGGCACCACCTGGGTGGTGTGCCCCTCGCGGCGCTGGTCGGCGTGGACGATGCGGGCGCGGCGGATCGACTCCTCCAGTGCGGCGCGCACCTTCGGGTCCAGCGTCTCCAGGGCCTCGTCCAGCTGCTCGGCCGGGACCCGGGTGGAGGTAAGCCGCACGCCGTCGAAGCGCTCGGTGATCTCGATCAGCGCCGCGACGCCGCGATGGCGTACGTCCTCCGCGATCGGCCGCACCTTGTCCAGGGCGGCTTCCACGTCGAACTCGGCACGGGGCAGCACGGTGCGCAGGTCGGTGGAGGAGCCGCGCAGATCGATTCGAGAGATCACAGGGCCAAGTGTAAGGAGTGGTCGAAACAGACTTCCGTGCATTTCAGTCCGTGATACGAAGGCTGAGACAGCCGAAGATCATCACGGGGGAGGAAGCGGTGGAGCAGCCGCCGAGCGACTGGACGCCTGCCGAGCAGGGGCTCTGGGAGGCGTTCCGCAGCGGAGTGCCGTACGACCTGCGGGCGGACGACGCCGCGACGGACGACCCGTTCGGCGGCCACGAGTGGGGCGCGGAGCGGACGGTGCGCGCCGAGGTCCTCGCCCACCTGCTGCTGGCAGGCCCCGAACCGCACCCCGGGCGGGTCGCCTCGCTGCAGCTCACCGGCGCCCGGATCACCGGCCCGCTGCGGCTGGCCGGCGGCGCCATCGGCCACTACGTGGAGCTGCACGCCTGCCGCTTCGAGCGCAAGGTCCTGATGTCCGAGGCCGGCGCCGGCACCCTGCGCCTGGTCGACTGCGCCCTGCCCCGTCTGGAGGCCTCCCGGCTGGTCACCGAGGGCGACCTGCACCTGGCCCGCTGCCGGATACCCGGCGGCGTCCGCCTCACCGACGCCCGGCTCGGCACCGACCTGCTGCTCAACCAGTCGGTCGTCGGCCCCGACAAGTACGGCCGGGCGCTCTCCGCCGACGGCCTCACCGTCAGCCAGGACTTCGAGGCCGACCGGATCGAACTCACCGGCGAGCTCAGCCTGCGCTCCGCCCGGATCGGCGGCCGGCTCTCGCTGCGCGGCGCCCAGCTGCGCTCCGTCCCGAACAACCCCAACGCGATCAACGCCGCCCGGATCTCCGTCGGCCACACCCTCTACCTCTCCAGCTCGGACGACGGCGGCTGGGCCGGCTCCACCGAGGTGTACGGCTCCGGGTACGGCGAGCCCTATTCCGAGGGCCGCCCGTGCACCCCGTTCCGGGCCTGGGGCAAGGTCCGGCTCTCCGACGGGCGCTTCGACAACGCCTGCCTGATCGCCGACGCCGAGTTCCACCTCGGCGCCGGCCAGGAGCTCTCGCTCAGCCGGATCCAGACCCCCGAACTGCGCTTCGCCTGCCCCACCCCGCCCACCGGCGCCGTCTCGCTCAGCCGCGCCCGGGTCGGCAACCTCGTCGACTCCCCCACCAGCTGGCCGCGCCACCACCGGATCGGCCTCACCGGCTTCACCTACGAGTCGCTGCGGCCCACCGTGCCCTTCCCGGTCGAGCGGCGGATCGCCTGGCTCGACGGCTCCTCCCCCGAGTACCGGCCCGAGGCGTACGAGCAGCTGGCCGCCGCACTGCGCCGCGACGGCGCCGACGAGGACGCCCGCACCGTCCTGTACGCCAAGCAGCGCCGCCGCCGGCGCTCCCTGCCGCTGCCCGGCCGGCTCTGGGGCCGGCTCCAGGACATCGCCATCGGCTACGGCTACCGGCCCGGCCGGGCCGCCCTCTGGCTGGTCCTCGCCTGGGCCGCCGGCACCTGGTACTTCACCGGGCACCCGCCCGCCCCGCTCAAGGCCGACGAGGCCCCCACCTGGGTCCCCGCGCTGTACGCGCTCAGCAAGGTGCTGCCGCTGGTCGACCTCGGCCAGGGCGGCTGGAACCCCGGCACCGCCGGCCAACTGGTCGCCGCCGCCCTCGTCCTCACCGGCTGGGTACTCGCCACCACCACCGTCGCCGGGGTCACCCGGCTCCTCCAGCGGAACTGACCGGCACGCAACCAGGTGGTAAACCCGGCGACAGGAGCACGCCCGCGGCAACTACGCTTGCCGCCGTGACAGAACGGCTCCCGCTCTTCCCGCTCAACACGGTCCTCTTCCCGGGCCTGGTGCTGCCCCTGCACGTCTTCGAGGAGCGGTACCGGCACCTGGTGGCCGACCTGCTGAAGCAACCGGAGGACGAGCCGCGGCGCTTCGGCATCGTCACGATCAGGGACGGCCGCGAGGTCGCCCCCGTCCGCGACGACGAACACCCCGCCGGCCCGCTCGACGGGCTCGGCACCACCACCGGCGACCCGATGGAGGCACTCCACCAGGTCGGGTGCGTCGCCGACGTCACCTCCGTCCGGGAGCAGGCCGAGGGCCGCTACGAGCTGATCGTCACCGGCACCACCCGGATCCGGCTGCGCTCCGTCGACACCAGCGGCCCCTACCTGGTCGGGAACGTCTCCGTCCTGCCCGAGGAGTCCGGCACCGGCGCCGGCGCCCTCGCCTCCGGCGTCGACCGCGCCTTCCGGGCCTACCAGAAGCGCCTGGCCGGCGCGAAGGAGGCCAGCCTCAGCGGCGAACGCGAACTCCCCGACGACCCGCAGGTGCTCTCCTACCTGGTCGCCGCCGCGACCGTGCTGCCCACCCCGGTCAAGCAGGAGCTCCTCGCCTGCCCCGACACCGCCACCCGCCTCACCCGCGAACTGGAGCTCCTGCGCAAGGAGACCGCCCTGCTGGCCTGGCTGCCCTCGCTCCCGGCCATCGACCTGACCCGCCAGGCCTTCAGCCCGAACTAGAGGGGGTCCTCGTGCCCAGGAAATCTGCTGCGAAGAAGGGCGGGACGCCCGCGACGGTGGCGCTGGAGGCGGCCGGGGTGGCGTTCACCGTCCACGCGTACGACCACGACCCGGGGGCGGCGTCGTACGGGGGCGAGGCCGCCGAGGTGCTGGGGATCCCGGCACAGCGGGTGTTCAAGACGCTGGTCGCCGACGTCGACGGGGCGCTGACCGTCGGCGTGGTGCCGGTCTCCGGCCAGCTCGACCTGAAGGCGCTGGCCGCCGCCGTCGGCGGGAAGCGGGCCGCGATGGCGGACCCGGCGGCCGCCGAGCGGAGCAGCGGCTACGTCCTCGGCGGCATCTCCCCGCTCGGCCAGCGCCGCGCGCTGCCCACCGTGGTGGACGCGAGCGCGCTCGACCACCCGACGGTCTTCGTCTCGGCGGGCCGCCGCGGCCTGGAGGTGGAGCTGGCCCCGGCGGAGCTGGTGCGGCTCACCGGGGCGCGGACGGCCGCGATCGGCCGCTGACCCCACCGATCAGTTAGGCGGTGCCGACCACGGGTCCTTCGGCGGCGCGGGCGGGGCCGGGGGCGCGTCCGTCGGGGGCACGGGAGGGGCGGGAGGGGTCTCTCCCGGCCGAGCGGGTGCCGGCGCCGCGCCGGGGGCCTCCGGGGCCGCCGGCGGACCGGCGAACGGCGGGCCGTACGGCGGCGGCGACCACTGCGGGCCGGCCCAGTACGGCGGCGGGTCCTCCTCGCGCTTGCCGAACGCCGCGGTGAGCGCGAAGACCACGATCATCGCGCTCATCGGCCACACCAGCAGCGCGCCGTGCGCGCCGAGCTCCAGCGCCCCGCTGATCCGGTGCCCGTTGCCGACCTGCAGGGCGTGCGCCCGGATGTCGCTGGTCGGGCCGAGCTTCATGCCCAGCTGCCAGCCGACCACCGAGCCGCCGATGCCGCCCAGCGCGAGGCCGACCACCATGCCGATGCCGCCGCCGCGGGTCCGGGTGAACAGGAACGCCGCGAGCGCGGAGAGCACGCCGCAGGCGAGGCCGAGCAGGGCGAAGACGCCGTCGGCGCCGATCCGCTGCTCGCCCTCCGGGTCCACGTACAGGATCCGGTCGTTCTTGACGTCGAACATCACCCGGGGCGCCAGCCACAGCCAGCACAGGCCGAGCGCCAGCCCGAGGATCAGGCCGGCGACCGTCAGCAGGGCGCCCGTCCGCAGCTCGGGGCCCACCTCGCGCGGCTTGCGCTCGGGCTGGGGCAGGTACGGCGGCGGCACGGCGAGGGGATCCTGGCCCGCCGGGGAACCCGTAGGTGTGTTCGGAACGGTCACCGGCCCATCGTTTCACGACACCCCGGCCGGGCGCCGATCAACCCGTCCCCCCGGGCGGCGGGTCAGCGCACCGCGCGGCGGTACGCCCAGGTGGCGAGGGCCAGCGAGGCCAGGCCGACCGCCGCGCAGACCCCCAGGTCGCCGCCGACCGCCGCCCAGTCGGGCCGGTCGGCGAACGTCCGGGCGAAGGCCTCCACCCCGTACGTCGAGGGCAGCAGGTCGCGCAGCCACTGCACCGCGCCCGGCATCCGCCCGGCCGGCAGCACGCCCAGCAGCAGCGCCGCCGACATGCCGAGCTGCCCGAGCAGGGTGGCGATCTCCTGCCGCGGGGCGAGCAGGCCGCACGCCGCGCCCAGCCCGGACAGCGCCGCACCCGCCAGCGGGACGACCGCGAGCAGTACCCACAGGTGGGTCAGCGGCAGCGCGAACATCCAGCAGCCGGCGACCGCGGTGACCAGCGCCCCCGGCACGGTGAACGAGGCGTACGCGGCGGCGGCGCCCAGCACCACGGCGGCCGGCGGCACCGGCAGGGTCGCGTAGTGGTCGAGCCCGCCGGTGGCCCGCAGCCGCCCGAAGTACTGCGCGAGCAGGTTCAGCGCCACGAACGCCACCACCAGCACGCTGGAACCCGCCACCACGGCGTGCGCGGACGGGTTGTCGCCCGGGTCGACCACGCCGCGCATCATCACCAGGATGCCCAGCGACTGGAAGGTCGCCACGAACAGCAGCGGGATCCGCGACACCCGGGCCCGGGCCAGCTGCGCCCGGTACACCGCGTCCAGGGCGGGCAGCAGGCGGGCCCGCGCGGCGAGCGGCGCGGCGGTGGTGTCGGGGGCCGCGGGGGCGTCGAGCAGCGTCATCGGGCGAGGCCTCCGGACCGGCCGCCGAGCTTGAGGTACGCGTCCTCCAGGCTCGGGGTGGCGAGGGTGAAGTCGTCGAGGGCGGCGAGGGCCGGACCGGAGGTGACGGCGGCGACCAGTTCGCGGGCCTGCTCGGGGGTGGTTCGGACGGTCCAGCGGCGGCCGGTGCGCTCCGCCCGCCCGGCGAGCTCGGCGACCGCCGGCAGCTCCAGCGGCGGCTCGTCGCGCCACACCAGGTCGAGCCGGACGTCGCCGCCGACCAGCGCCTTCAGACCACCGGGGGTGTCGCAGGCGATCACCCGGCCGCGGTCGACGACCGCGACCCGGTCCAGCACCGTCTCCGCCTCGATCACGTTGTGGGTCACCAGCAGGACCGTCGTCCCGCGCTCCGCCCGGCGGCGGTCCACCGCCGACCACACGGCGCGGCGCGCCACCGGGTCCATACCGGTGGTCGGCTCGTCCAGCACCAGCAGCGGACGCTCGCCCACCAGCACCGCGGCGAAGCACGCCAGGCGGCGCTGGCCGCCCGACAGCTTGGCGAGCGGCCGGGTCGCGATCGGCTCCAGGCCCAGCTCCGCGATCACCTCGGCCGCCTCCGCCCGCGCCCGGGCCCGGGTCAGCCCGCGCAGCCGTCCCGTCGTCTCGGCGGCCAGCGCCACCGTCAGCTCGTCCAGCGCGGTCGACTCCTGGCCCAGGTACGCGAGCAGCCGGGCGGCGCGGTCGGGATGGCGGACGATGTCGTGGCCGAGCAGCTCGATGCTGCCCTCGTCGGGACGCAACAGGCCGGTCAGCTGCCGGACCAGCGTGGACTTCCCGGCCCCGTTCGGGCCGAGCAGACCGAAGATCTCGCCGCGCCGCACGTCCAGGTCGATGCCGTCATTGGCCCGGACGCCGGCCGCACCGCGATAGGTCTTGACCACGCCACGAACCGTGCAGCACGTCCCGCCGCCGCCGTCCCGAGGTGCCTCACTCACGTCGGAAGACTCTACGCGCCCCCCACCCAGAACCGGACAAGGACCCCCGTTCCGGCCCCGCGTTCCGGCCCCGCGGGCGGTCAGCCGGCGGGTGGGGTGGGGGCGCGGGTGGCGAGTTCCTTCCAGAAGCCCTCGCGGATGGCGTAGCGGTCGTGCTCGTCGATCTGGTCGTCCTTGTGGGCGAGCAGCCCGAAGCGGGCCGCGTAGCGGAGCAGCTCGCCGTCGAGCCGGTGCGGGATCCGCGGGTAGTCGGTCCAGAGCGGGCCGAGCCGGTCGGTCGTCCCGATCCGTTCGATCCAGCGCCGGGCGAAGACCTGTCCGACCTCCTGCGGGTCGCCGCCGATCGAGGTGATGTCCTCCTCCCGGTCGGTCCAGCGCTGGGCGTCGGTGGTGAGGTCGGCGAGGGTGGGGAGGGCGACGGCGCCGGGGCCCGGCGGGCCGTCGGCGCGGGGCGGCCGTTCGACCCAGCCGCGGTCGGAGGACCAGCGGAGCACCGGCCCGCCGAGCGGGGCGCTCGCGGCGGCGACCGGCGCGGCCCGGTCGGCCAGGTCCTTGGGGGTGGGGATGACCCGCAGCGCCGCGGGGCGCACCGCGGCCGCGACGGAGGCTGCGGTGGCGGCCGCGGCGGCGACCGCGGGGACGGCCGGTTCGACGGGCCGCCGGGCGGGTGCGGGGACGGTCGCGGGGCCGACGGGCGGCGCGGCGAGGATCTCGGCGATCTCCGGGTCGGGCGCGGCGGCGGGGAAGACGCTGGGTGCTTCGCGGGGGCGGACCCAGCGCTCGATCCACGCGCGGTCGAGGACGCGCCGTTCGTCGGCTTCGCCGACCAGGTCCTCGGACTGGTTGAAGTCGCCGTCGGCGGCCTGCAGGGCCCACAGGTGCACGGCGACGCCGTGTTCCTTGGCGGACACGACGCCGGGCAGCAGGTCGCCGTCGCCGGTGACCAGCACCACGTCCGCGCAGGCGTGGTTGCGGGCGAGTTCGGAGAGTTCGGCGTGCATCGCGGCGTCGACGCCCTTCTGCACCCACCGCCCCTCGGCCCGGGTGAGGGCGCCGAGCCGGACGGTGACCCGGGGCAGGACCCGCAGCCGCCGGTGCTCGGGGGCGGGCCGCCGGTCGATGGCGGCGTCGAACCAGTAGATCCGCAGCAGGGGGAGGCCGGTCTCGGCCTCGGCGCGTTCCCGCAGGGCGTTGATCAGGACCTGCTGGTCGACGGAGATCCGGGAGCGCGAGGACTCCCCGGCGAGCAGGCTGGCGGCCGCGCCCAGCAGGTATCCCGCGTCGACCAGTACCACGCAGCGGTCCATCCGGCACCACCTCTCCTGCACCCGCCGGCGGGGTCGTGGGGGCTCACCCGGTGGTCCGGCGGTCGTGTTGCGCCTTCCCTTACCCCTCGGAACGGCGGCTACCCCTCCCGTCCGGCAACGGCCGGATTCGGACCGGGCGGCGGTGGCGGCAATACTGGGTCACCGTGCGGAAGAGTGCGGTGGTCCTGTGCGGGGTGGCGGCGGTGGGTGCGGTCGCCCTGCTGCTGGTGCCCGCGACGGTGCCGGAGACGTCGAGCGGGGACACCGCGGTGACGGCGGTGCGGATCAACGGGGGCCGTTCGCTGGAGCTGGGACCGGGCGAGTCGCTGACCTTCCCGGTGGAGGTGGTGGCGACCGACAACAGCGGGATCCGGACGGTCGACCCGATCGGCCTGTGGGGTCCGGGCTACGGCGCGCTGAAGGTCGCGCCGCTGGTGTGCACGCCGCTCGACCCGGCGGGCACGGCGGCGAGCTGCCGGGGGACGGCGACCGTCACGGCGCCGTCGCGGCAGCTGTACGACGACCAGGCGGGCACCTGGTTCGTGGACCTGCGGGTGCGGGCGAAGGACGGCGACCGGTACGTGGCGAAGGCGGCGGCGGGTTTCTCGTTGAAGCGCGCGGCCCGGCTGGTCGACGCGACCGCGCCGGAGCGGGCGGCGCTCGGCGAGCGGGTGACGGTGGCGGCGCGGCTGCAGCAGGCGGACTGGGACCGCAACGGTTTCCGGCCGCGGTACGGCAGTGTGGCGCTGCTGCAGTTCCGGCCGTCGGGGTCCTCGGTGTGGACCACGGTGGCGTCGGCGGGTGCCGACCCGGACGGGCTGCTGCGGGCCGAGGTGCCGGCGACCGGGACCGGCGAGTTCCAGTGGTGGGCGCCGGGCGACCAGTGGACGGGCGGGGCGCTGTCGCCGCCGCAGCCGATCACGGTCGCCCCGGTGCCGGTGCACGACGACGGCCCCGCTGCCTGAGCAGCGGGGCCGGTCGGCTCGGCACGGGGGCCGGGCGGGTGTCAGTCGCGCAGCTCGGCGGCGACCAGCTCGGCGAGCTGGACGGCGTTGAGCGCGGCGCCCTTGCGCAGGTTGTCGTTGGACAGGAACAGCGACAGGCCGTGGTCGACGGTCTCGTCGGCGCGGATCCGGCCGACGTAGCTCGGGTCGCGGCCGGCGGCCTGCAGCGGGGTGGGGATCTCGGACAGCTCGACGCCGGGCGCGCCGGTGAGCAGCTCGGTGGCGCGCTCGGGGCTGATCGGGCGGGCGAAGCGGGCGTTGATCTGCAGCGAGTGGCCGGAGAAGACCGGGACGCGCACGCAGGTGCCGGCGACCTTCAGCTCGGGGATGTCGAGGATCTTGCGGCTCTCGTGGCGGAGCTTCTGCTCCTCGTCGGTCTCGTTGGAGCCGTCGTCGACGAGCGAGCCGGCCAGCGGGACGACGTTGAACGCGATCGGCCGCCGGTACACGTTCGGCGCGGGGAACTCGACCGCGGAGCCGTCGTGGGCCAGCGCGGTGGCGCCGTCCACCACCTTGCTCGCCTGGTCGTGCAGCTCGGCGACGCCGGCCAGACCGGAGCCGGAGACCGCCTGGTAGGTGGAGACGACCAGGGCGACCAGCTCGGCCTCCTCGTGCAGCGGGCGCAGCACGGGCATGGCGGCCATGGTGGTGCAGTTCGGGTTGGCGATGATGCCCTTGGGGCGCTCGGCCACGGCCTGCGGGTTGACCTCGGCGACGACCAGCGGGACCTCGGGGTCGCGGCGCCAGGCCGAGGAGTTGTCGATCACCACGGCGCCGGCCGCGGCGACCTTCGGCGCGAGGGCCTTGGAGGTGGATCCGCCGGCCGAGAAGATCACGATGTCGAGGCCCGTGTAGTCGGCGGTGGCCGCGTCCTCCACGGTGATCTCGGTGTCCTTCCACGGCAGCGACCGGCCCGCCGAGCGCGCCGACGCGAACAGCCGCAGCTGCTCGACCGGGAAGTTACGCTCCGCCAGGATCTCGCGGACGACGCCGCCGACCTGGCCGGTGGCCCCTACGATGCCGATCCTCATCCGACTTCCTCCTCCTGGAATGTGCACAGTCATCATGCCTTGTCAGGCCGGTTCGCGGGGCCGCCGTCCCACAGGGTGAACGGTGGCCGTCCGGCGCTGGAAGGCCTGCGGCGCGGGTCGTTCGCAGCCGCAAAACTTCCGGTGCTACCGGAGCGCCGCGAGCGCCCGCTGCACCGCGCCGGGCGAGGCGGGCAGCAGCGGCAGCCGGACGTCCGGGGTGGGGATCCGGCCCTGGGCGTGCAGCACGCCCTTGATCACGGTTGGGTTGGGCTCGGTGAACAGCGCCCGGGAGAGCGTGGACAGCCGGTGGCCGAGGGCGCGGGCGCGGTCCGCGTCGCCCTTGCGCCAGGCCTCGGCGAGCTCGACGAAGTCGCCGGTGGCCAGGTGCGCCGAGGCGAGCACGCCGCCCGCGGCGCCCATCGCCAGCATCGGCGACAGGTACGGGTCGTCGCCGACCAGCACCCCGGCCGGGCCCGCGGCGAGCAGCGCGACGGTCTCCTCGTCGATCCCGCCGGCCGCGTACTTCGTTCCGGCGACGCCGGGCAGTGCCAGCAGCTCCAGCAGGGTGGCGGCGTCCAGCGGCTGCCCGGTGCGGTAGGGGACGTGGTAGATCATCAGCGGCACCGGGCTCCGCGCGGCGAGCTCGGCGAAGTGCGCGAGCGTCCCGGCCGGGCCGGGCCGCAGGAAGGCGGGGACGGCGACCAGTGCCGCGTCCGCGACGCCGTCGAGCTCGGCCAGCGCGCGGCCGGCCGCTCCGGTCGGGCCGCTGCCCGCGCCGACCGTCAGCAGCGCGCCGTGCGCGTCGCACGCCCGGCGGCAGACGGCGACCACGGCGGCCTTCTCCTCGGGTTCGAGGACGGCAGGCTCGCCGGTGGTGCCGAGCGCGACCAGGCCCGCCGCGCCGGCGGCCAGCGCGTCGTGGGCGAGCCGCTCCAGCGCGTCGAGGGCAACGCTGCCGTCGGCGGCGAAGGGGGTGACCAGGGGGACGTGAATGCCCTGAAGTTCCATGCCGTCGAGCCTGCCGGGCGGTGACCGTGCAGGTCCAGTTCACATTTCCGATGGTTCTCGTAAGCTGAGCCGATGCTCGACGTCCGCCGCCTGCGGCTGCTCCGCGAACTCGCCCACCACGGCACCATCGCCGCGGTGGCCGAGGCACTCGCCTTCAGCCCGTCCGCCGTCTCCCAGCAGCTGTCGGTGCTGGAGCGGGAGGCGGGCGTGCCCCTGCTGGAGCGCACCGGCCGCCGGGTCGCGCTCACCCCGGCCGGGCACAACCTGGTCCGGCACACCGAGGCGGTGCTGGAGCGCCTGGAGCGCGCGGGCGCCGAACTCGCGCACGCCCGGCAGGGGTTGGCCGGGCCGCTGCGGATCGGCGCCTACCCGTCCGCGACCCGCGCGCTGGTGCCCGCCGCGCTCGCCGAACTCGCCTCCCGGCACCCCGCGCTGGAGGCGATGGTCAGCGAGGTCGACCCGGCGGGTGTCGCGGCCGCGCTGCGCGCCGGGGAGCTGGACGTCGCCCTGGTGCACGAGTACGACCTGGTGCCGACCGAGACCGAGCCCGGGATCGCCGTCACCGGGCCGGTGTTCACCGAGCCGATGTACCTGGCGGCCCCCGCCGCGGGGAGCGTCGCCGAGCACCGCGACTCGCCGTGGATCATGGCCGGGCCGGGCACCCTCTGCCACGCGATGACGCTGCGGGCCTGCCAGGCCGCCGGGTTCAGCCCGCGGATCCGGCACCAGGTGGACGACTTCGCCACCGTGCTCGCCCTGGTCGCGGTCGGCCAGGGCGTCGCCCTCGTCCCCCATCTCGGCACGGTCGGCCAGCGCCCGGCCGGCGTCGCGCTGACCCGGCTGCCGATGTACCGCCGCACCCGCACCGCCTTCCGCGCGGGCGCCGCCGCGCACCCGGCGGTGGCCGCCTTCGCGGCCGCGCTGCACGCCGTGGTCCCACGTGAACTCCGGGGCGCCTGAAGGTGGTTCAGTTCAGCAGTGGGCTGGGGTTGCGCGGCGTGCGGTCGGCGCCGCGCAGGCACGGGAAGACCCGCTCGTGCACGTCCCCGACCCGGTCCACCACCTGGATCCGGACGTAGAGTTCGACGATCACGCGCATCGCTTCCTCGGTGAACCACCCGACGAAAGCAGCACCCTGGGCCGGCAGAGGACGGCCCACGCCCATCAGCGACAGCCAGTAGTCCTCGTTGCAGACCAGCTCGCGTTCGATCAACCGGTGGTCCACCTCGGCCCGGCCCGTCCAGGACAAGGTGTCGACGGGCCCGTCCGGCTCGGCCGGGACGAGCAGAAGCCCGTAGGAGACGTCGGTGACAACCGCCACGTCCTGGGCCGCGTTGGTGACCTGAAAGCTCCACGCCAGCCGGTTGTCCGGTGCGAGGTCCGGCACCGCGCGCCCGATCGCGCCGATCGCCGGGCGGACCGTTCGCGCGTACTGGGCGCGCGCCAGCGTGGCCGCGCCGGTGGCCACCAGCAGGTCGGTGGCGCTCTGCAGGTCGAGGAGCTTCAGCTGCCACAGCCACAACGTCGGCGAGGAGATGTTCTCCACGACCACCGCATGCACCAGCAGCAGCCCCGAGAGCACGACCAGGCCGAGCAGGGTGCGGGACAGCAGAGCGCTTCGACGGACGACACGTTGCGTGAAGTTCACGATCCCCCCGAACCGTAGGCGTACCACCGACCATAGGGGCGTCCCGCGGGACCGAACAGGGGGCCGGGAACGACTTGACCGGCCCGGCGCGGTTCGGGAGGCTTCCGGCATGGCCGAGATGATCGATCAGGACGAGTACCAGCCGGGCCGGTTCGGCCCCGAGGCGACGGTGGAGGTCGAGCCGACCCGGGTGGGGGCGGTGCGCACCGAGTACGCGCCGGCCCACGACGGCGACCCGGACCCGGGCGAGATCGTCTGGACCTGGGTGCCGTACGAGGAGAACGACGGGCGCGGCAAGGACCGCCCGGTGCTCGTGGTGGCCCGCGAGCAGGGCGGTTCGCTGCTCACCGTGATGCTGTCCAGCAAGGGCCACGACCACGACCGGGACTGGGTGCCGATCGGGTCGGGCCCCTGGGACCGCACCGGGCGCGACTCCTGGGTCGCGCTGGACCGCGTGATGCGGGTGTGGGACGGCGGCATGCGGCGCGAGGCGTGCGCCCTGGACCGGGCGCGCTTCAACCTGGTGGTCGACAGCCTGAAGCGCCGCTACCGCTGGAGCTGAGCCCGCCGGCGCAGCAGCAGGGCGACGGCCACGGCCGGCACCGCGCAGAGCGCGACGCCGATGCCGAGGGCCCACGCGCCGGGGCCGCCGCGCTTCGCGGGGGCGGCGGCGGGCCCGGTGCTCGCCACCGCCGAGCCCGATACCGTCCGGTCCGGTGCCGGGGCGGACCCGCTCGCCGGGCCGGCGGTGGCGCTCTGCGCGGCCGACGGGGCGGTGCCGGGGACGGCGGTGACGGTGAGGTCCGCCTCGCCGCGGCCCAGGGCCGGGAAGCCGGACTCCACCGTCACCTTCCAGCTGCCCGGCGGCAGCGCCAGCGCGGTGGTGTAGTCGCCCTTGGCGGCGTCGACGGCGACCAGCGGCCAGGGGCCGACGGTCCGGCCGTCGGTGGCGGTCGCGCTGAGCGTGGCCGCCACCTTCTCCTCGACCGGGTCGCCGTCGTTGTCCCAGGTGGCCACGGCCTTGGTGTGGCCGTCGACCAGCGCGGTGACGGTGAAGTGGATGGTGTCGCCGTGGGCGCCGGCGGGGGTGGCCAGCGCCGGGACGGCGAGTGCGGACAGGACGAGTGCGGCGGCGAGTCGGGTTCGCATCGCGGCGGTCTCCTCAAAGGGGCGGGGGCGCGGGGGGGCCTGGCTCGTGGCCGCCCCCGCGCCGGTCCTGGTGCGACCGGGGTCGGGTCAGGACGCCGGCTGGACGGTCCAGTTCTGGCCGGCACCCGCGGTGCCGGGCTGCTGCAGCTCCAGCAGCCAACCGCCGTAGTACCAGCGGCTGCTGCTGCCGAGCACCAGCGAGGAGCCCTTGGCGGTGAGGCGGTAGCCGGCGCCGTCCGAGGCGAGCTTCCACTGCTGGCTGTCGGCGGTGCCGCAGGTCTGCTGCATCACGTACTGGCCGCGCACCGGCGCGCCGCCGAGTTGCAGGCACTTGCCGGAGCGGACCGACTTGATCCGCAGGTAGCCGTCGCCGGCGTCCTCGAACTGCCACTGCTGGTTGGCGTACCCGGTGCGCTGGTAGCCGATCAGCACGGCGCCGTCACGGGTGGAGCCGCCCCACATGTCGGCGGCCTGGCCGGTCAGCGTGTTGGTCAGCAGGTACGGGGTGCCGGGCTTGGTCGGGCCGGCCGAGGCCGGGGTGCGGAAGGTCGCGGTGCGGCCCGGCTTGGAGGCCTTGCCGTCGGCGCCGTGCACCACGATCGCCAGCTTGTACTGGGCGTCCGGCTGCAGCCCGACGATCCGCACCACGGTGGCGCGGACGGTGGCCAGCGAGCGGCCGTTGAAGATCAGCTCGTAGCCGGTCGCGCCCGCGGTCTGCTTCCAGCTGACCACCGCCGAGTTGGGGGTGAGCTGGCCGACCGTCACGTCCGGGCCGGTGGTCGGCGTGGAGCCGGTCGCGGTCGGGCTCGGGGTGGGCGTGGGGGTGGGCGTCGGGGTCGGCGTCGGGGTGGGGGTGGGCGTCGGGGTCGGCGTGGAGCCGGTCCGGGTCGGGGTCGGGGTGGGGGTCGGCGTGGGCGTCGGGGTCGGGGTCGGCGTGGGGTTCGGGTTGCTGCCGTTGCCGTTGATCAGGAACTGGTTGTCCGCGACGTTCCAGTGCGTGGCCAGGTAACTGCCGGCCTTCGGCGCGGTGTTGTAGTAGTCGTCGTGGTTGCAGTCCAGCCGGTCGTCGTGCGCCCGGTCGGGGCAGTGGGTCTGCATCTGCGGGTAGTACGGGCTGTCCGAGTAGCACATGATGTCCCACTCGTCGACGCAGTGGCCGCCCTTGCTGGTGTTCGGCGCGCTGTTGTTGACCGCGCCGAGGTTGTGGCCCAGCTCGTGCGCGGCGGTCGAGCCGCTCCAGCAGCCGGAGTCGGTACGGCCGTACGAGGGGCCGAAGTTGCTCAGGTTGTTCTGGGTCGGACGCTCGTCGCCGGCGAAGGTGCCGATGCCGCAGTAGACCTGCGCGTCGGCGAAGACCATGTACTTGCGGTCCTTGCGCTTGTAACCCTGCGAGGCGAGCGCGTCGTTCATCGCGCCGAACTCCTGCAGCGCGGACGCCGACACCTCGACCTTCAGCACCGAGACGGTGCAGTCGGGCTGGGTGACGAAGCGGACGTGCCGGACGCCGCCGGTCTCCTGCGCGGAGGCGTTGTAGATGACGTCGGTGTCCGCGGCCCACTTCTGGAAGGACGGCAGGTACTGCGCGAAGCGGTCCTGGTTCGGCCCGTGGACGTAGAGCACCTGGACGCGGTTGCCGGTGCTGCCGTCGCCGTCGCAGACCACCGCGCTGCCGGCGGCGGCCGCCGCACCGGGGGCCTGGGCGGCGCCGGCCGCGGCCGGGCTCGCGGCGGCGAGGGCGGTGCCGCTCTGCGCGTCGACCACCACCGGGACGTCCTTGACCAGGTCGGCGGCGGCCGGGTCGGTCGAACCGCCCTGCAGCACCGGCGCCTTGTCACCGGCGGCCACGGCGGGCTCGGTGTTCTTGCGGATGTCCACGCCCTTGGGCGGCGCGTCCGGCCCGTGCGTGCACAGGCCCGCCTCGGACACCTTGTAGACGCCGACGCAGCGGTCGCCGCTCGCCGCCGCGGTCAGTCCGGTGTACACCAGGCCCTTGGACGGATCGTTGTCCGGTATCCGGGTGATCGGCGCCGGGGCCTGCTTGTGCTCCGGACCGGCCGCCGGGGTGGGCACCACGTCCTGCGCCGCCGCCGTCGTGGTCCGCGGCAGCAGACCGTCCGTCACCGCACCGAATCCGACGGCCGCGACCGCCACTCCGGCCACCAGACCGGTGACCGTCACCAGCAGCTTCCGGCTGCTCCGGCGTCGGTGCGACGACGCCGCCTTCCTGCGTGCCATGTGTGTCTCCTCGTCGGCCATGAGGGGATGGGCGACCGACACCTGGGAGATCCCAGGAGACACAGGAGATAACAACTTTTCGCGCGGAAGTTCGGAACTAGTTCTGCGGTGCGATCCCCCGGGTCTCCGCGGCGGCCTCCCGCAGCGCGGGCGCGGCCTGGGTGAAGTACCGGAACAGCACCCGCAGTTCGTCCTCGGAGAAGCCCGCGAACACCTCGCCGAGCCGGCGCCGGGCCGGCCCGAAGGCGCGCTCGTCCTCCTCGGCGGGGACGGGCATCGACTCCACCAGCACCCGCCGCCGGTCGGCGGGGTCGGGCACCCGCCGGACCCGGCCGGCCCGCTCCAGCCGGTCGACCAGCCGGGTGGTGGCGCTCTGCGAGAGCCCGATCCGCCCGGCCAGCACGCTCGCCGCCAGCGGCCCGGACAGCGCCAGCACGTTCAGCGCGTACACGTCGGTCGGGTTCTGCCCGAGCACCTCGGCCGCCGCCTGCCCGTGCAGCACCACCGCGCCCAGGTACTCCCGGTACGCCACTGCGCCCTCGCCGACCAGTGCCTCCCGCTCCCGCTCGGACATGCCGCCGCCTTCCCCTTGCCGAGTACTTGCATCCATGCAACTATTGCATCGATGCAAGCAATTCTAGCCGAGCACCGGAGGATCAGCCATGAGCGCCACCGCCGTCCGCGCGTTCTTCGAGACCCACCGCGCCGCCTGGGGCGACACCGAGGCGTACGCCGCCTGCTTCACCGAGGACGCCGACTACGTGACCTTCTTCGGCGGCCACCTGGTCGGCCGCGCGGGCATCGCCGACGGCCACCGGGGCCTGTTCGAGGGCGTGCTGAAGGGATCCCGGCTGTACGCCGAGATCACCGGCCTGGCGATGCTGGGCCCGGACACCGCCCTGGTCCACTCCCGGGGCGCGGTCCTGAAGGGCCGTCGGGACAGGCCCGCCGGGCGGGCGCTGTCCGTGCAGACCTACGTGCTGGTGCGCGGCGCGGACGGCGGCTGGCTGATCCGGTCGTTCCAGAACACCCGCCACCGCCCGCGCACCGAGGCGCTGTCCGGCCGGCTCGCCGCCCTCGCCCCGAAGCGGGCCTGATCAGCCCGCCAGGCAGCTCGGGCCGAGGAGTTGCTTGAGGTCGCCGAACAGGGCCGGGTCCGACTTCACCCGGTGCCGGTCCAGGCGCAGCACCGTGGTCCTGGTGCGCCCGCGCAGGTGGACGTGGACCTCGGTGGTGCCCTTGTGGTGGGCCAGCACCTCGCCGAGCCGGGCGACCAGCGGCGGGGTCAGCTTGTTGTCGGGCACGGTGATCACGATCGGCAGCTGCGCGCCGACGTTGGAGAGGTCCGGGACGGACAGCTCCATGCCCATCAGGCGCGGCACGTCCTCCCGCTTGTCGAGCTTGCCGCGGACGAACACCACGGCGTCCTCGACCAGTTGCGAGGAGACCAGCTGGTAGCTGGCGGGGAAGAACATGCAGTCGATGGAGCCGGCCAGGTCCTCGACGGTGGCGATCGCCCAGGCGTTGCCCTGCTTGGTCATCTTGCGCTGCAGGCCCGAGATGATGCCGCCGATGGTGACGATGGCGCCGTCGGGGCGCTCGGCAAGGTCGGCGACCGCGCAGTCGGCCTTGTCGGCGAGGACGTGCTCGATGCCGTGCAGCGGGTGCGAGGAGACGTACAGGCCGAGCATCTCGCGCTCCTGGGTGAGCAGGAAGGCCTTGTCCCACTCCTCCTCGGAGAAGACCACGTCCAGGCCGAAGCTCGGCTCGTCGCTGGTGGCGTCGCCGCCGAACAGGTCGAACTGGCCCTCGGCCTCCTTGCGCTTGACCCCGACCACGTTGTCGATCATCGGCTCGAACTGCGCGGTCAGGCCCTTGCGGGTGTGCCCGAGCGAGTCGAACGCGCCCGCCTTGATCAGGGATTCGACGGTGCGCTTGTTGCACACCACCGACTCGACCTTCTCCAGGAAGTCCGGGAAGGAGGCGAACTTCCCCTTGGCCTTGCGGGTGCGGATCATCGACTCGACCACCGGCCCGCCGACGTTGCGGATGGCGGTGAGGCCGAAGCGGACGGTGTCGTTGCCGTGCGGGGTGAAGTCGGCGTCGGACTCGTTGACGTCCGGCGGCAGGACGTTGATGCCCATCTTGCGGGCCTCGTTGAGGTAGACCGCGGACTTGTCCTTGTCGTCCTTGACCGAGGTGAGCAGGCCGGACATGTACTCGGCCGGGTAGTTGGCCTTGAGGTACGCCGTCCAGTAGGAGACCAGTCCGTAGCCGGCGGTGTGGGCCTTGTTGAAGGCGTAGCCGGAGAAGGGGACCAGGACGTCCCAGACCGCCTGGACCGCGGCGTCGGAGTAGCCGTGCTCGCGGCAGCCCTTCTGGAAGGGGACGAACTCCGCCTCCAGGATCTCCTTCTTCTTCTTGCCCATCGCGCGGCGCAGCAGGTCGGCCTGGCCGAGCGAGTAGCCGGCCAGGATCTGCGCCGCCTTCTGCACCTGCTCCTGGTAGACGATCAGGCCGTAGGTGGGCTCCAGGATCTCCTTGAGCGGCTCCTCCAGCTCCGGGTGGATCGGGATGATCTCCTGCTGGCCGTTCTTGCGCAGCGCGTAGTTGGTGTGCGAGTTGACGCCCATCGGGCCCGGTCGGTACAGCGCGAGGACGGCGGAGATGTCCTCGAAGTTGTCGGGCTTCATCAGGCGCAGCAGCGAGCGCATCGGGCCGCCGTCGAGCTGGAAGACGCCGAGCGTGTCACCGCGGGCGAGGAGCTCGTAGGTGGGCTTGTCGTCCAGGGGCAGATCAAGCAGGTTGATCTTGATGCCCTTGTTCTTCTCGATCGCCTTGACGGCGTCGTCCATGATCGTCAGGTTGCGCAGGCCGAGGAAGTCCATCTTGAGGAGGCCGAGGCCCTCACAGGTGGGGTAGTCGAACTGCGTGATGGTGACGCCGTCGGTGTGCCGGGTCCAGACCGGGATGTGGTCGGTCAGCGGCTCGGCGGACATGATGACGCCGGCCGCGTGCACGCCGGGCTGGCGGATCAGGCCCTCGATGCCGCGCGCGGTGTCGATGACCTTCTTGACGTCCGGGTCGGTCTCGTACAGGCCGCGGATCTCGCCCGCCTCGCTGTAGCGCGGGTGCGAGGAGTCGGTGATGCCGGAGAGCGGGATGCCCTTGCCCATGACGTCCGGCGGCATCGCCTTGGTGATCCGGTCGCCCATCGCGTACGGGTAGCCGAGGACCCGGGAGGAGTCCTTGATGGCGGCCTTCGCCTTGATGGTGCCGTACGTGACGATCATGGCGACCTTGTCGGAGCCCCACTTCTCCGTCACGTAGCGGATCACGTCGCCGCGCCGGCGCTCGTCGAAGTCGATGTCGACGTCGGGCATGGAGATGCGCTCGGGGTTGAGGAAGCGCTCGAAGATCAGGCCGTGCGGGATCGGGTCGAGGTCGGTGATGCCCATGGCGTACGCGACCAGCGAGCCGGCCGCCGAGCCACGGCCGGGGCCGACCGCGATGCCCTGCTCCTTGGCCCACATGATGAAGTCGGCGACCACGAGGAAGTACGCCGGGAACCCCATCTGGATGATGGTGTCCATCTCGTACTCGGCGAGCTTCTTGTGCTCCTCGTCGTAGCCGCCCGGGAAGCGCCAGTCCATGCCCTTCCACACCTGGGCCTTGAAGAAGTCCGCCTCGGACTCGTAGCCCTCCGGGATGGGGAAGCGCGGCATCAGGTTCTTGAACGTGAACATGCCCTCGGTGTCGACGCGCGAGGCGACCAGCAGCTGGCTGTTCCGGCAGCCCTCCTGCCAGGCGTCGGAGGAGTCCAGGCCGTACATCTCGGCGGCCGACTTGATGTAGTAGCCGGTGCCGTCGAAGCGGAAGCGGTCCGGGTCGGAGAGGTTCTTGCCGGTCTGCACGCAGAGCAGCAGGTCGTGGGCGCCGGCGTCGGCCTCGGTGGTGTAGTGCGAGTCGTTGGTGACCACCGGCGGGATGTTCAGCTTCTTGCTGATCTCCAGCAGGCCGTCGCGGACCCGCTTCTCGATGTCGAGGCCGTGGTCCATCAGCTCGAGGAAGTAGTTCTCGGCGCCGAAGATGTCCCGGTAGTCGGCGGCGGACTTCAGCGCCTCGTCGAAGTGGCCCAGCCGCAGCCGGGTCTGCACCTCGCCGGACGGGCAGCCGGTGGTCGCCATCAGGCCGGCCGCGTGCTCGGCGATGATCTCCTTGTCCATCCGGGGCCACTTCACCAGCCAGCCCTCGGCGTAGGAGCGCGAGGTCAGCTTGAAGAGGTTGTGCAGGCCCTCCCGGTTCCGGGCCCAGATGGTCTTGTGGGTGTAGGCGCCGGACGCCGAGACGTCGTCCTTCTTCTGGTGCGGCTGGCCCCACAGGATGCGCTTGGTGTTGGACCGCTTCTCCGGCGCCACGTACGCCTCGATGCCGATCACCGGGGTGATGCCGGCCGCGGTCGCCTGCTTGTGGAACTCCGCCGCGCCGTACATGTTGCCGTGGTCGGTCATCGCGACATGGGTCTGCCCGAGCCGTTCGACCTCCTTGAACAGCTGCTTCAGCCGGGCGGCGCCGTCCAGCATCGAGTACTCGGTGTGGACGTGCAGGTGCGCGTACGGCTGGTCGCTCAAGGCGGGGCCTCCGGGGTCCTGGGTGAGGGCTGAAACACGTAAGGCCCGAGCCACCACCAGGGCTCGGACCACGGCTTCCGGGTTCGCGGCACCGAGTCTAGTCCCCCACCGGCCGCTCCTGACGCGGGACTCGCCCCGCGTCCCGGGCTCGCGCTACCCTCGGCGCGACCACCGACACGGAGGGGGATCCATGGTGTACGGACAGGTACCACCGCCCGGCCCGCGGCAGCCCGGCAAGGGCGGGGCGGTCGCCGTCGGCGTGCTGCTGCTCGCCCAGCTGCTGCTGGAGCTGATCGTGCTGGCGTACGACGTGACCCAGGCCGGACCGGCCTACCTGCTGGATGCCCTGGGCTTCAGCTACGAGCACTACGTGGTCGCGCCGGCCAGCTTCTTCGGCCAGGACACCGCGCTGTGCGTCGCCCTGGTGGTGCTGGCCGTCGGCGCCTTCCGCGGCAGCGCCTGGGCCAAGCCCGCCGCCACCGTCCTGCTCGCGGTCAACGCCTACGCCTCGTCGAGCGCGCTGGTCAGCCTGCTCACCGGGGGCGGCGCCCCCGCGGCCACCGAGACCCCGGGGCAGCTGGCGCTGATCGCCGTCCCGCTGCTCACCCTGCTGCTGGCCGTCGCGGTCGGCGTGGTCACCGGCGTCACCCGGGCGGTGGGCCCGGCGCAGCCCGGGTACTTCCCGCCCCCGTACGCCGGCTACGTCCCCTACCCGCAGCCGGCCGCCTTCCCCCACCAGCACCAGCACCAGCAGCCGCAGCAGCACCCGCTGCCGCCGCCCCCAGTCCTGCCGCAGCCGCCGAGCACCCCGCCGACCGTGTGACGGGCCGGAACCACCGCGGGGGTTCCTTCGTCGGTCAGGTGTACCTCCCCGCACCGCCCCGAAGGAGCCGCCATGTCCACCGCCGAGCGATCCGAGACCGTCCTGCGGGTCTTCGACACGGCCTTCGGTGACCTGCTGGCCCAGGACCCGGCGGCGTTCCGGGTGAAGTTCCGCAAGATGGCCGCCTCCGCCTTCGCCTTCTACCGCGGCACCGCCTGCCTCTTCTACGCGGATGTCGCCGACGGCGGCGCGTACGCCGGGCACGGCGGCGACTTCCTGGACGCGCGGACCGGCCGGGTGTGGATCCACGGCGACCTGCACGCCGAGAACTTCGGCACCTACCTCAACGCCGAGGGCCGGCTGGTCTTCAACGTCAACGACTTCGACGAGGCCTACGTCGGCGCCTTCACCTGGGACGTCCAGCGCCTGGCCGCCTCGCTCGCCCTGATCGGCTACGCCAAGGCGCTCTCCGACGGGACGATCACCGAGCTGGTCCGGTGCTTCGCCGAGGCCTACCGCGCCCAGATCTCCCGGCTCGCCGCCACCGGCCGCGCCGAGGCGTACACCCTCGACACCGCCACCGGGCCGGTCCTGGAGGTGCTGCGCCGGGCCCGGGTGCAGACCCGGGTCTCGATGCTCGACACCGACACCGTGGTCGAGGGCCACGACCGCCGCTTCCTGCTCGGCAACGGCGCGATCGAGCTCGACCACGACACCCGCGACGAGGTGCTCGCCGCCTTCGACGCCTACCGGGACACCCTGCCGCCCGCCTCCCGCGCCCGCCCCGACGCGCTGCGGGTCAAGGACGTGGTCGGCCGCCGCGGCATCGGCATCGGCAGCGCCGGCCTGCCCTCGTACAACCTGCTGCTCGAAGGGCCCACCGACGCCCTGGAGAACGACGTGATCATCTACCTGAAGCAGGGCCAGACCCCGGCCGTCTCCCGGCACGTGACCGATCCCTCGATCCGCTCGTACTTCCGGCACGAGGGCCACCGCACCGTCATCTCCCAGCGGGCCCTGCAGGCCCACAGCGACCCCTGGCTCGGCCACACCGTCCTGCAGGGGCGCGGCCAGCTGGTCGCCGAGGTCTCGCCGTACGCCACCGACCTGGACTGGACCGACCTGCACGAGCCCGCCGACCTGCTCGCCGTCACCGAGTACCTGGGCCGCGCCACCGCCACCATGCACGCCGCCGCCGACGAGTCCTCCAGCGGCCACAGCCTGGTGCCGTTCTCCACCGAGCACGCCATCGACGAGGCGATCGGCCGGGACGAGGCCGGCTTCACCGCGATGCTGGTCGACTTCGCCCACACCTACGGCGCCCGCGCCCGCACCGACCACCAGCTCTTCGTCGACCTGTACCGCAACGAGCGGATCCCGGGCCTGTAGGGATCGCTCGCCCGTTCGAGTGACCTCAGGGATGCCCTGCGGCGGCCCGGGGCATCAGTTCACCCAGGAGAGGAGCAGCACCGTGAGCGGTCCCCTGCGCACCCGACGCTACGCCCGCGCCGCCCTGCTGTGCGCCGCCTCGGCCGTGCTGGTGCTGGTGCTCGCCGCCGGGCTGTGGAGCCCGCTGATCATCGTCACCGGCCTGGCCGGTCTGCTGCTCACCGCGGCCGGCGTCTGGTGGCTGGTGGCCCACCGCGGCCCGGTCCGGCTGCTCGGCGGGCTGCTCGCGCTCGCCGCGCCCGCCACCGTGATCGCGATCTACGCCAGCGGCGACCTCTGGCCGGACGTCCTCGCCGCGCTGCTGCTGTGGGGCCTGTCGCTCGGCTGCGCCCGCCAGGCGCTGCACCGGGACCGGCACACCCACACGTCCCCCGCCGTCGCCACTCCCCCGCCCCGCCGCGCCGTCCTGATCATGAACCCGAAGTCCGGCGGCGGGAAGGTCGCGAAGTTCGACCTGCTGCGGCGGGCCGAGGCGCTCGGCGCCCGGGTGATCCTGCTCGACCCCTCCGCCCCGCAGGACGTCGCCGCGCTCGCCCGGCAGGCCGTCGAGGACGGCGCCGACCTGCTCGGCGTCGCCGGCGGCGACGGCACCCAGGCACTGGTCGCGGCCATCGCCGCCGAGCACGACCTGCCCTTCCTGGTGGTCTCGGCCGGCACCCGCAACCACTTCGCGATGGACCTCGGCCTGGACCGCACCGACCCGTCCCGCTGCCTGGACGCCCTGACCGACGCGGGCGAGGAGCTGCGCATCGACCTCGGCGACATCGACGGCCGCGCGTTCGTCAACACGGTCTCCTTCGGCACCTACGCCGAGATCGTGCAGAGCCCGGAGTACCGCGACGCCAAGACCGCCACCGCGCTGGCCAACCTGCCCGACCTGCTGGTCGGCGCCACCGGCCCCCGGCTGACCGCGCAGGCCGGCAAGCACCGGATGGACGCGCCGCAGGCCATCCTGGTCAGCAACAACCCGTACACCACGGCCGACCTGATGGAGGCCGGCCGCCGGCCCCGCCTGGACTCCGGGCTGCTCGGCGTGCTCGGCATCAAGGTGACCGGCGCCGCGCAGGCCGCGGACGTCGCGCTGCGCGGCGGGCGGGCCGAGGCGGTCACCTCGGTGACCGTCCCCGAGGTCACCGTCTCCGCGGACGCCGACTCGATCCCGGTCGCGGTGGACGGCGAGGCCCTGAACTTCCCCACCCCGGTCCGCTGCCGGATCCGCCCGGGCGCGCTGCGCGTCCGGGTGCCGCGCGACCGGCCCGGCGCACCGCCGGTCACCGGGCCGCTCGACTGGCGCCGGCTCTACCACCTCGCCCTCGGAGAGAACGCTGACTAGCTCCCCGCTCGCCGTCCGCCTGCGCGAGACGGTCCGCGAACTGACCGTCGTCGACCAGGCGGTGTACGCGGCCGTGGCCGCCACCCCCACGCCGACCCTGGACACCTGGCTGCGGGAGCTGTCGACCGCCGCCAACCACTCCAAGATCTCGTTCTCGATCGCCGCGCTGCTGGCCGTCCGCCCGGGTGCGGCCCGCCGGGCGGCGGCGGCCGGGGTGGCGGCGGTCACGGTCGCCTCGGTCAGTGCCAACCTGCTCGGCAAGCAGCTGGCCCGCCGGCCCCGGCCGGACCGGGACGCGGCGCAGGTGCCGTTCGTCCGGCACGTCCCGATGCCGGTCTCGGCGTCCTTCCCGTCCGGGCACACCGCGTCGGCGTTCGCCTTCGCCACCGCCGTCGGCACCTGCCTGCCGTGGACGTCCGTGCCGCTCGGCCTGCTGGCCGCCACGGTCGGGTACTCCCGGGTCCACACCGGGGTGCACTACCCGGGGGACGTGGCGGCCGGCGCCCTGCTCGGCATGGCCAGCGCCGCCGCGGTCACCGGCCTCGCCCGGCCGCTGCTGCACCCGCCGGTCTGACCGGCCGCGCAGCTCGCGCCGGATCACCAGCCGCAGCTCGCTCTGCGGGCCGAGGCGGCCGTCAGCCCTCGCCGGCCCCGTCGCCCGTCCCGATGCCGTCGGCCTCGTCGATCTCGGCCAGGAAGGCGAGCGCGGTCCGCCAGGTCTGCTCGGCGGCCTCGGCGTCCCAGTCGGGCAGCTCCGGGTCGGTGTAGAGGTGGCCGGCGCCGTGGTAGCGGTGCACCTCGACGTCCGCGCCGGCCTTGGTGAGGTTGAGGTACCAGGCGTTCAGCCAGTCCTCGGACTCGAACGGGTCGGGCTCGGCGACGTGCAGCTGCACCGGGATCCCGGTGGCGGCGTCCTCGCGGATGTCGGAGGTGCCGTGCAGGAGCAGCAGGCCGCGGGCGCGCTCGTCGGCGAGCGCGAGGTTCTGGGCGAGCGAGCCGCCGAGCGAGAGCCCGGCGTACACCAGGCCCGGTGCGGCGGGGTCGGTGAGCAGCGGGGCGACGGCGGTGACGGCGCGGCGCAGCAGCTCGTCGTTGGTGACCTCGTCGCGGTACGCCATGCCCTCCTCGACGTCGTCGAAGGTGCGCCCGTCGTACAGGTCGGGGGTGTGCACCCGGTGGCCCGCGGCGCGCAGCCGGTCGGCGGCGGCGTGGACGGCCGGGCGCAGGCCGTACGCGGAGTGGAAGAGGACGATCTGGGCCACGAGGTGTTCCTTCGTGTCGGCGGCGGGCTCCTCCCATGATCCCTCATCGCCTGCCCCGGGCCGCCGGACGCCGGGAGGCCCGGCCCGCCGTGGCGGACCGGGCCCCGGGAGGGACGGTCAGAAGGAGGTCGTCACCGACGCCCCGCTGAAGCCCGCCTGGGCGTACAGGCTGATGTAGTTGTAGCCCGCGGGCGGGTTGGTGATCGTCAGCGTCTCGCCGTTGCCGGAGCCGGTGGACCGGGCGGTGTACGCGCCGGTGGTGGCCCAGGTGGAGCCGTTGTAGTACAGGTCGGCGTTGCCGGTGCCGCCGGCGGAGGTGACGGTGAGCCGGGCGGTGCCGGCCGGGATGTAGACGTACAGGTAGCTGTAGTTCCCGGTGGTGGCGGCCAGGTTGGAGCGGCGGCAGTCCTTGCCGAGCTGCCGGGCGTCGGCGCCGGTGCACTCGGGGGCCTGCGGCGCGGAGTCGCAGTTGCCGGCCGAGCAGGCGGTGAGCCAGCTGTTGAAGTCGGCGTCGTAGCGGGTGCCGACGGTGGACTTCAGGTAGGTACGGGCGCCGGTCCAGTCGCCGGCGCGGTACTTGGCGAGCACCGCGTCGACGTCGGCCCGGTGCGACTGGAGCATGTAGCGGACCGCCAGGTAGCCCCAGTTGTAGATCCGGGTGGAGTCAGCGTTGTCGTAGGTGGTGTCGAAGAGCGTGGACAGCGCGTAGGTGTGCCGGCCGGCCTGGGTCTGCGCGTCGGTGTAGGTGACGCCCCGGTAGGAGTAGGAGACGTACTCGGCGAAGCCCTCGATCCACCAGACGGCGGGCTGGGCCTGGCCGGCGTTGAAGTCGCCGTACATGTCGAAGCGGCCGTCGAGGTAGTGGGTGTACTCGTGGTTGAGGTTCCAGATCTGGAAGGCGGGCCGGACCCACTCCGCCTCGTAGGCGACGAAGCGCGGCTGGTTGCCGGCGGCGGCCGGGTTGCCCTCCAGGTACATGCCGCCGTTGTTGGTGTCGATGCCGAAGATCGCGCCGGCGTAGGTCTGGTAGTCGGCGCTGGAGTCGAAGACGTCGACCTCGATGGCGGTGTTGGTGTCGCCGGCGACCGGGCCGCTGTCGCGGACCACACCGTGGAAGTACGCGTCCTGGTTGCGCAGGCTGGTGCAGCTGTCGGCGAGTTCGGTGGCGCTCATCTGCTGGGCGACGATCCGGATGCTCGGGCTGCAGGTGTAGCTGACGGTGAGCACGGCCGCCTTGAGCCGGTTCGCGAGGTCGCAGGTGCCGTAGTAGGCGCAGTTGGCGGCGTCGTACTCGGCGGTCATCTCGGCCGCGCCGACCCACAGCGCGGCGGTGCGGCCGGTCATGGTGGACTGGTCGAGCAGGTGCTTGACCAGCGGCCGTACGGTCGGCTGGAGCGCCGAGTGCTGGAGGAAGCGGCCGAGTTCGCGGCCGGCGTTGGAGACCAGGTAGCCCAGGTCACCGCCGAGCAGCGCGTTGTTGGCGGTGGCGAAGGCGTCCAGGGTGGTGAGCACGCTGCCGTCGTTCTGCACCGCGGTGACGAAGTCGGCGTTCTGGTGGCCGCGCCACAGCACGGTGTAGGTGTTGTTGACCGCGGCGAGCATGTACCAGGACGCGTTGTACGAGGAGTTGTAGCCGCTCAGCAGGCGCTTGACGACGGACAGGTAGCGGGCGTTCTCGGCGGCGCTGTCGATCAGGGTGACCGCCTCGGAGAGGGTCTGCCCATTGGCGTCGGTCACGTCGCGGGAGTGCGCGGAGCCGAAGAAGGCGTCCAGCGCGCCGCGGATCGCGGTCTGCAGCGCGCTGCCGTACGGGCCGACGTCGGCGGGGTGGTACCACTGCGCGTAGTAGCCGGCCCGCAGGTAGAGCACCAGCTGGGTGGCGGAGCCGGAGTTGTCGCCGGGGTAGCTCGCGGAGACGTCCCGCAGGGCGTTGGCGACGGTCACCATCTGCGCCTCCCGGAACGCGCCGTAGGCGTCCGAACCGGTCAGCGGGAAGAGCGAGTTGACGCAGTCGACGCTCGCCCCCTTGATCGTGGCGACCAGCGCGCTGCCGGTCCGGGTGGTGAAGTCCGAAACGGTGCAGGTGGCGGCCGCGAGCGCCCGGGGAGCGGCCTTCGACTGCTGCGGCCGGAGGGAGTCGGTGCTGCGCGGGGCCCGCTCGCTGAGCGCGCTGCGACCGTCGACGGCGTCCGTGGGGGCGGAGCCGGCGGCAGGCCGCGGGGCCTGGCGGTCCGCCTGGGGGGCGGGCCGGGGGGCCGCGTGGCCACGTGCGGAGAAGGCGCCGACGGCCAGGCAGCACGCCAGCAGCAGGGTGAACAGGGTTCGGGACATGCGGAAGGAGCGCACGGTGTGGGGCCTCCGTGGGGAGAGGAACGTGCTTGAGTGACATGTACAATTGCATACGTCACATGGTTTCGGGAACCCTCCATGCACCGTCAATTCCGGCCACTGATCGCACAGTTGGTCGAGAGATGAAAAGCCGACGAACAATCTGTCCACACTCTGGACATCTGATTACCGATCAGTAAGTCTCGGATCCTGTGACTGAGCCCACCGACTCCCTGCCCCCCGCCCGGCCGCGCCGCCGCCGGGTCATCCAGGCCGCCGCGCTCACCGCCGGCGCGGTCGCCCTCCCCCTGACCGCCGCGGGCGGCACGGCCACCGCCGCGTCCGCCCCGCAGTTCCTGCACGGCGTCGCCTGCGGCGACCCGCTGCCCGACGGCATCCTGCTGTGGACCCGGGTCACCCCCGCCCCGGAGGCCGTCCCCGGCTCGGGCCTCGGCCCCGACACCGCGGTCACCTGGCAGCTCTCCGCCGACCGCACCTTCACCACGATCGTCGCCACCGGCACCGTCACCACCACCGCCGCCACCGACCACACCGTCAAGGCCGACGTCCGCGGCCTGCGCCCGGACACCGCGTACTGGTACCGCTTCACCGCCGGCGGCACCACCTCGCCCACCGGCCGCGCCCGCACCACCCCGGCCGCCGACGCCGCCCTCGGCCACCTGCGCCTCGGCGTCGCCTCCTGCGCCAACTGGGAGGCCGGCTACTTCTCCGCCTACCGCCACCTGGCCGCCCGCGGCGACCTGGACGCCTTCCTCTTCCTCGGCGACTACATCTACGAGTACAAGTCCGGCGAGTTCTGCGCCCGCGGCAGCGTGGTGCGCCCGCACGCGCCCGCCCACGAGATCCTGAGCCTCGCCGACTACCGCACCCGGCACGGCCGTTACAAGACCGACCCGGACCTGCAGGCGCTGCACGCCGCCGTCCCCACCATCGCGATCTGGGACGACCACGAGTTCGCCAACGACGCCTGGTCCGGCGGCGCCCAGAACCACACCCCCGGCGCCGAGGGCGCCTGGGCCGACCGGGTCGCCGCCGCCAAGCAGGCCTACTTCGAGTGGATGCCGGTCCGGCCCTCGATCGCCGGCACCACCTACCGCCGGCTGCGCTACGGCAAGCTGGCCGACCTGCACCTGCTCGACCTGCGCTCCTACCGCTCCCAGCAGGCCTCCGCCGGCAGCGGCAGCGTCGACTCGGCCGACCGCAGCATCACCGGTCGCGCCCAACTCGACTGGCTGAAGGCCGGACTGGCAGCCTCCGACACCACCTGGCGGCTGATCGGCAACGAGGTGATGATCTCCCCGGTCGCCTTCCTCTCGCTGCCCGACTACCTGCTGCGCCCGCTCGCCCAGCTGCTCGGCCTGCCCGCGGAGGGCCTCGCGGTCAACCCGGACCAGTGGGACGGCTACACCCACGACCGGCGCGAACTGCTCGGCCACCTCAAGTCCCACGGCATCCGCAACACCGTCTTCCTGACCGGCGACATCCACTCCGCCTGGGCGAGCGACGTCCCGTACGAGGCCGCCACCTACCCGTTCTCCGGCAGCGCCGCGACCGAGTTCGTGGTCACGTCGGTGACCTCGGACAACATCGACGACTTCCTCAAGGTCGCCCCGCAGACCCTGTCGCTGGTCGCCGTCGCCGCGATCCAGGCCGCCAACCGCCACGTGAAGTGGGTCGACCTCGACTCGCACGGCTACGGCGTCCTCGACATCACCCCCGACCAGGTGCAGATGGACTACTACGTGCTCTCCGACCGCACCCGCCAGGACGCCACCACCAAGTGGGCCCGCTCCTACCGGACCCGCTCAGGCACCCAGCAGGTCGAGCGCGCCTGGTCGCCGATCCGCTGAGGAATTGGTCCAGTCGGCAGATTGGTCCATACCATTGACGCCCCGTCACCCCCGCGCCTAGCGTCTGGGCCGAACGCCCATTCCACGGCACGGGGGAGATCAGGATGAAGCGCGTCGGCCTGTCCACAGCCGCCCTGGCGGCGGCCGCGATCCTGCTGGCCGGCTGCGGCTCCACCGGCGACGGCACCGGCAAGGTCGCGGCCGCGCCGAGCCCGTCGGCGGACACCCACGGCTGCCTGAGCCAGGCCCAGGCCGCGGCCGGCTCCTTCGACCTGACCACCCCCGGCGGGCCGCTCGGCGCCTACTACCGCGACTCGGACGCCGGGCACGCCAAGGTCGGCATCGTCTTCGCCCCGCAGGCCGGCGGCTCGCTCTGCGACTGGCAGCCGCACTACTCCGCGTTCACCGCCGCCGGGTACGCCGTGCTCGGCTACCTGGTCGGCGGCAACGGGCCGGACGACCTGCGCGCGGCGATCACCCGCCTCAAGGCCGAGGGCGTCACCGAGGTCGCCCTCGTCGGCGCCTCCAAGGGCGCAAGCGCGGCCATCGAGGTCGCCGCCGACCCCGCGAGCAGCCCGCTGCCGGTGCGCGCGGTGGTCTCGCTCTCCACCCCGCTCAGCCACCCCGGCGAGTCCAACGCCGAGAAGGCGGTGCTCGTCTCCCGGGTCCCGACCTTCTTCGCGGTCGAGGACCGGGACGGCCGCTTCGCCGAGTTCGCCCAGCAGCTGCACGCCGCCGCCGTCACCCCGGTCAAGGAGCTCAGGACCTACCCGGGCGACCACCACGGCGCCCCGCTGCTCACCGACGGGGCCCTCCCCGACGTCCAGGCCTTCCTGACCAAGAACGCCCCGGCCCGCTAGACCAGCTTCGCGCGCAGCGCGTCCTCGTCCGGGAGGAACCAGAGCTGGGTGCCGCGGTTGGACTCGCGGACGAAGTCGCGCAGCGCGGTGCCGGTCTCCAGGTGGCCGGAGATGTCGCCGAGGACCGCCAGGCCCAGGCGGTAGGTGGCGAACTTCTGGACGACGTCCCCGGCCAGCCGGGTGCGCAGCCGGAAGAACTCCTCCGGCAGCCGCCCGACGGGTACGGCGATCCACTGCGCGCCGTGCGAGAAGGCGGCGCCGACCAGGTCCCCGGCCGCCCGGTCGCCGTCGATCGGCGCGCCGCCCGCCGCGCAGAACAGCACGGGCACCGCGCCGACCTGCTCCAGCTCGTCCGTCTGCCGCGTCATTCCATCTCCTTGGCCAGCAGCTCGACAATGCGCAGGAGTTCGGCGGTCGCCCCGGGCGACCCGAGCACCACCACCTGCAGCGTGGCGCGCTCCGCGTCGTGCACGGTCTGCACCCGCAGCTGCGTGCCGTCCGGCCGCCGGCCGGTGGCACCGGCCAGCGCGGCGGTGCTCAGCCGCCCGGCCGCGACCGCGTCGATGCCCTCGATCCGGACGATCGAGGAGACCTCGACGTGCCGGTGGGCCGGTGCGGCCTCGGCCGGGGTGCCGGTGAACGCCTCCAGGTCCTCCCGGGCGATCCGGTACTGCTTGCCGATCCGGGTGGCCCGCAGCCGCTCCTCGCGGATGTATCCGCGCACGGTCCGGACGTGCAACCCGAGCAGCTCCGCGACCTGCTCCACCGAGTAGTACTGCACGCTTCACTCCCTTTCCGCACCAACCATAGCAGCGGAAAGGTGGTGATAGGGAAGGATAGGGAAGGCCTAGGAGACCACGTCCTTGCGGGCGAAGCCGCGGAAGGCCAGCGCGACCAGCACGATCGCGTACGACACCGACAGCGAGACGCCCTGCAGCATGCCGCCCCACTCCACCTGTGGCTGGAGCGCGTCCGCCCAGGAGTACTGCCAGTGCGCGGGCAGCCACTCGCGCAGCGAGCCGAGCGCGGTGACCGCGTCCAGCACGCCGGTGACGATCGAGGCGAAGACCGCGCCGCCGACCGCGCCGAGCGGCGCGTCGGTGGCCGTGGAGAGCCAGAACGCCAGCGCCCCGACCACGAGTTCGCTGAGGAAGACGAAGGCCACCGCGACCGCCAGGCGCGGCAGGGCCTCCCCGGCGGGGAGGCTGACCCCGGTGGGCAGCTTGAGGTCGCCCCAGCCGTACGCGGCGGTGCCCACCGCCAGTCCGACCAGCGGGAGCAGCACGACCGCGGCCGCCGAGAAGGCCAGCGCCACGGTCAGCTTGCGGGCCAGCAGCCGGGCCCGCGGCACCGGGGCGGCCAGCAGGTAGCGCAGCGAGGACCAGCTGGCCTCGGAGGCGACCGTGTCGCCGCAGAACAGCGCGACCGGGATCACCAGCAGGAAGCCGGTGCCCATGAACAGCATGGTGGTGGCGAAGTTCAGCCCCGAGGAGGTGGCCAGCTCGATGAACGAGGTGCGGTTCTCCCGGCCGGGCGAGCCGCCGATCCAGATCGCGCCGAGCACCACGAACGGCATCGCGAACAGCACCCCGCCGACCACCATGGTGCGCCGGCGCCGCAGTTGGCGCAGCGCCTCCACCCGCAGCGGCAGGGTGCGCCCGGGCCGGTAGCCCTCCGCCGCGACCCGGCCGTCAGCAACATCCGTGGCACTCATGCCGCACCTCCGATCAGGGACAGGAACGCGTCCTCCAGCCGCCGGTGCGGCCCGACGCCCTCGACGGGCACCCCCAGCCGCACCAGCTCCGCGGTCAGCCGGCTCGCGGGCAGCCCGTCCAGCCGGACCAGCAGCCCGCCGTCGACCGGCTGCACCTCGCCGACCCCGCCGAGCGCGGCCAGCTTGTCGGCGGCCACCGCCAGCTCGTCCGCCTCGTACTCGCGGGCCACCGTGACCAGCAGCAGCTCGCCCGCGCCGACGATCTCGGCGACCGGCCCGGCGGTGACCAGGCGGCCGCGGTCCATCACCACCAGGTGGGTGCAGGACTGCTCGACCTCGGCCAGCAGGTGGCTGGAGACGATCACGGTCCGCCCGGCGGCGGCGTACCGGATCATCACCTCGCGCATCTCGCGGATCTGCGGCGGGTCCAGCCCGTTGGTGGGTTCGTCGAGGATCAGCAGGTCCGGCATGCCGAGCATGGCCTGGGCGATCGCCAGGCGCTGCCGCATGCCCTGCGAGTAGGTGCGCACCGCGCGGTCCAGCGCCTCGCCGAGTCCGGCGATCTCCAGCGCCTCCTCGAAGTGCGCGTCGCCCTCGGGCCGTCCGGTGGCCTGCCAGTACAGGTGCAGGTTGGCCCGGCCGGTGAGGTGCGGCAGGAAGCCGGCGCCCTCGACGAACGCGCCGACCCGGGAGAGCACCGGCGCGCCGGGCCGGATCGCGTGGCCGAAGATCCGGATCTCGCCCTCGTCGGGCCGGATCAGGCCCATCAGCATCCGCAGCGTGGTGGTCTTGCCGGCGCCGTTGGGGCCGAGCAGGCCGAGCACCTGGCCCTGCTCCACCCGGAAGCCCAGCTCGCGGACCGCGTACCGGTCGGTCGAGCCCTTGTAGCGCTTGGACAGGCCGGTGATCTGCAGCGGCACCCCGGCCAGCGCCGGGTCCGGCGCCGGGGTGCGGAAGCGGCGGCCGCGCAGCCGGTGCCCGAAGAGCAGCAGCGCGGCGACGGCGAGCGCGACCAGCGGGAGCAGCCAGGTCCGGGCGGGCAGCGGCGCGGCCTCGGTGTGCAGGCCGTCGACGGTGGGCACGGTCAGCGGGCCGGCCGCGGCGATCCGGTAGGTCGCCGGCTCGATGGGCGACCAGTACGCCAGGTCGGTGGCGGCCAGCACCAGCCGCATGCGGTGCCCGGCCTCGAAGGCGTGGTCGACGGTGGGCAGGACCACCTCGACGGTCCGGCCGCCGGGCGCGTCCGCGCCGGTGACCCGCAGCGGGGCGACCAGTTGCTGCGGCAGGCTCTGCCGCCCGTCCGGGCCGACGTCGTACAGCTTGGCGAAGAGCACCGCCTCCGGCCGGTCTGCCTGCACGCGGACGGGGACGCTCGGGGCGCCGGTCAGGTGCAGCGGGCCGTCCAGCGGCGCGGAGTCGAAGGCGGCGTACTGGCCGGGGAAGTCGACGGCCAGGCCGGCGCCCGCCGAGGAGAGCTGGGCGAGCGCGCCGATGCCGGGCAGGGTGGAGAGGTTCGGCGGGGCGCCGCCGGGCGGGTTGGCCGCGGTCTGCTCCCGGCCGGCCAGCTCCACGGTCCGCCGGCCGGTGCCGTCCAGGCCGGGGTAGCTCGACGCCTCGGCGCCGCGCAGCACGGCCTGGAAGCCGGTGGAGTCCAGGCCGCCGGTGCGGGTCAGCCGGAAGAGCGGGCCGGTGTCGGTGGACTTCCCGGCCAGGTAGTGGTCGAACCAGGCGGTGACCCGGGCGTCCACCCGGTCGCTGGTCTCCAGGCCGCCGTCGTGGCCGCCGGCGAACCAGTCCACCGCGACCGGCGCGCCGTTGGCGGCGACCGCCCGGGCGATCCGGTCGCCCTGGTCGAGCGGGAAGAGCGAGTCCGCCTGGCCCTGCACCACCAGGGTGGGGACCTTGATCCGGTCGCCGACCGAGGACGGGCTGGAGCGGTCGAGCACGGCCAGCGCCTCGGCGTCCGCCCGCCCGTTCACCGCGACCCGGTTGTACATCGCGCACAGCTCGTCCAGGAACCGGCCGCAGCCGACCGGGCCCTGCTGCTCGCTCGCGCCGCCCTGCGGGGCGCCGCCGAGGCCCTGACCGTCGGTCAGCCCGCTCGCCGAGCCGGTGGTGAAGAACAGCCCGGCCCACAGCTTCTTGAACACGCCGTCCGCCGCGCCGCCGCCCCGCACGCCCTGCGGGAAGAGCGCGTCGCCGAGGTTCCACCAGGTGATGCCGGGCGCGGCCGCGTCGATCCGGGAGTCGTACGCGGCGCCGAGCAGCGAGATCGCGCCGCCGTACGAGGCGCCGGTGATGCCCACCCGCGGGTCGCCCGGGCCGTCCAGCTGCACCTCGGGGCGCTGGGCCAGCCAGTCGACCAGGGCCTTGACGTCCTGCACCTCGCGGTCGGGGGCGTTCAGGCCGATCCGGCCGCCGGAGTGCCCGAAGCCGCGCGCCGACCAGGTCAGCACCGCGTACCCGGAGCGGGCCAGCTGCTGGGCCCGGTCCCGTTCGCCCTCCTTGGAGCCGCCGAAGCCGTGCGCCAGCAGCACCGCGGGGCGGCGGCCGTCGCCGGTGGTGAAGAAGGAGGTGTCGATCCGGACCCGCTCGGCGCTGCCGGGAGTCTCCGGAAGCTCCAGGAACCGGTCCTCCTGCCGGACGGACGGCTGCGAGGAGCCCGAGGCGGCGACCGCCCCGAACCCCGCCAGCGCCAGCACGGCGACCAGCGCCACCACCAGCGTCCCGCGGCCCACCCGGCGTCCGCGCCACCTGAACCGTCCGCGCCACGCCCCACCGAAGCTCATGGATCACGATCCTAAGCGCGGCCGAAGTAGGGAACCCGTAAGCCCACTTGAAGACGGCTCGAACGCCAGGGGTCGGGGCCGGTTCAGTACCGGTCGCGCTCCGCCTCCAGGCGCTCCTCACGGCTCTCGTCGAGGCTGTCGCGCTGGTCCTCCGGCAGCTCCTCGCGCATCTTCTCGGCGCGCTGCTCGGAGGCCTTCCGCTCCTCGGGGGACATCCGCTCGGCGGCCTCGCGCATCTCGTCCAGCTTGGCGCCGACCGCCGCCAGGTAGCGCGGGGACTCGATCATCTCCCGGATGCCGATCCGCCCGGAGAGCGCGTCCCGGGCCAGCGCCTGCAGCTCCTCGCCGACCGAGGGGTTCCCGGCCAGCGTGCGCAGTGCCTTGTGCAGCGAGGCGGCCTGCTGCGGATCCGCGGCGGCGTCCATCAGCTCGCCGTCCGTGATCTCGTACTCCGACGCCACCGCGCCACCCCCCGGGCTCGATCCACTCCTTCGTCCGATCATAGGCCTGACACGTACGCCGCAGGCCCGGCCGCGCTGACACACCGTCCGTCCGACGCACCGTCACCGGCGGACCAAACGGGCGATATGGTACGAAAAAGTCCCCCCGCGAGGTGTTCCCGTGCTCTGGCCACTCGTCAGCCTGCTCGCCGCCGTCCTCGCGACCCTGCTGATCGGCTGGGTCGTCGACCAACTCCTGCAACGCCTCGCCGCCCGGCACCCGGAGGCCCCCGTCTGGGAGCAGCTGCGCCGCTGCCGGGTCCCGCTCCAGCTGGTGGTCCTCACCTCGATCCTGCTCGCCGCCGAACCGCTGCAGCGGATCTTCGGCATCGAGGACGACGAGGACCTGCGCCACCTGCTGCTGCTGGTCCTGATCGCCGCCTGCGGCTGGCTCGCCGTCCGGGTGGTCGCCGCGGCCCTGGAGGCCGTCCACACCCGCTACGAGACGGTCACCGAGGACGCCTCCCGGGTGCAGCGCGTGCAGACCCAGCTCTCCCTGCTGCGCCGGGTCACCAGCGCACTGATCTGGGTGGTCACCGCCGGGTCGATGCTGCTCACCTTCGAGACCATGCGCACCATCGGCACCAGCCTGCTCGCCTCGGCCGGCATCCTCGGCATCGTGGCCGGCATCGCCGCCCAGTCCACCCTCGGCAACTTCTTCGCGGGCCTGCAGATCGCCTTCAGCGACACCGTCCGGATCGGCGACACCGTGGTGGTCGACGGCCAGCAGGGCACCGTCGAGGAGATCACCCTCTCCTACCTGGTGCTCCGGCTCTGGGACTACCGGCGGCTGACCGTGCCGACCTCGTACTTCGTCTCCAAGCCCTTCGAGAACTGGACCCGCCGCGACCCCGGGCTGCTCGGCTGGGTGCTGCTCCACCTCGACCACACCACCCCGGTCGAGGAGCTGCGCACCGCCCTCCACGACTACCTGAGCGGCAGCGGGCTCTGGGACGGCAAGGAGTGGTCGCTGCAGGTCACCGACACCACGCCGAGCACCATCGTGGTCCGCGCCGGGATGACCGCCCGCTCCCCCGACGACACCGCCAACCTGCGCCTCGCCGTCCGCGAGCACCTGATCGCCCACCTGCGCGACCACCACCCGCAGGCGCTGCCCCGGGTCCGCACCGACCCCTGAGCGGTCAGCACCAGTCGCCGCCGCCGCGGGTCGCGCGGACGACGACCGCCACCTCCGCCTCGCTCACCGGCCGGAGGCGCAGGTAGGCGGTGGTGCCGGCGGTGTCCTTCACCCAGCAGTGCCGGGTCGGCCACTCCAGGTCCAGCGGGCGCCAGCCCTCGCGGACCAGCGCGGCCCGGTACCGGGTCTCGGCACCGGTGCCGTCCACCCGGTAGCCGGCGCTCAGCTCCACGTGCGCGTCGTCCTCGTCGCACGGGTACACCGTCAGGTCCACCCGCCGCAGCCCGTCGCCCGGCGCGGCCAGCACCGACTCGCGGGCGAGCCGCTCCCCCAGCCGGTCGTCCGCCCCCGTGCAGTCACCGCGGCCGAACACCCAGTAGCCGCCGGCGCACACCAGCACCACCGCGACGGAGAGGAGCGCCAAGTCCCTGATGATCTTCACGGGGGGCACCCTACAAGGGCCCCGGGGTCGCGCTACAGCGTCCGGGTCATCGTGCGGTGCGGGATCCCGGCGTCGTCGTAGACCGGGCCCTCCGCGGTGTAGCCGAGGCGTTCGTAGAAGCCGAGCGCCTGGACCTGGGCGTGCAGCTCCAGCTCGGTGCCGCCGTGCTCGCGGCCGGCCTGCTCGATCGCCCGGACCAGCCGCGCGCCGAGCCCGGTCCCGCGGGCCGCCTTGACCACGGCGAGCCGGCCGAGCAGCACCCGGCCGTCCTTGCCGCCGGTCAGCTCCAGCGCCTGCGGGCCGTGGATCAGCCGCCCGGTGCCGAGCGGCGTGCCGTCCTCGCCGAGCGCCAGCAGGTGCACCGAGGTGGCGTCGTACGCGTCGTACTCCAGCTCCTCGGGGACGGCCTGCTCCTCGACGAACACCTCGCGGCGGACCGCCCGGACCTGCTCCAGCCGCTCGTCGCCGTCCGCGACCAGGATCGTCTCGGCCACGGCTCAGCTCTCCGAGGAGATCACGTCGAGCGCCTTCTGCAGGTCGGCCGGGTACTCGCTGCCGAACTGCACCCACTGCCCGTCGCCGGGGTGCTCGAAGCCGAGCGACACCGCGTGCAGCCACTGCCGGGTGAGGCCGAGCCGCTTGGCGAGGGTCGGGTCGGCGCCGTAGGTGAGGTCGCCGACGCAGGGGTGGCGCAGCGCGGACATGTGCACCCGGATCTGGTGGGTGCGGCCGGTCTCCAGCTTGATGTCGAGCAGCGACGCGGCCCGGTACGCCTCGATCAGGTCGTAGTGGGTGACGGACGGCTTGCCGTCGCGGGTGACCGCCCACTTCCAGTCGGAGGAGGGGTGGCGGCCGATCGGCGCGTCGACGGTGCCGGACAGCGGGTCGGGGTGGCCCTGGACGAGGGCGTTGTACTTCTTCTCGACGACCCGGTCGTGGAACTGCCGCTTGAGGTCGGTGTACGCGATCTCGGACTTGGCGACGACCATGATCCCGGAGGTGCCGACGTCCAGGCGGTGGACGACGCCCTGGCGCTCGGCGGCGCCGGAGGTGGAGATCCGGTAGCCGGCGGCGGCGAGGCCGCCGATCACGGTCGGGCCGGTCCAGCCGGGGCTGGGGTGGGCGGCGACGCCGACCGGCTTGTCGATGACCACGACGTGCTCGTCGTCGTGGATGATCCGCATGCCCTCGACGTGCTCGGCGACCACCTGCACGGGGGCGGCGGGCGCCGGGATCTCGACCTCCAGCCAGGCGCCGGCGGTGACCCGGTCGGACTTGCCGGCGACGGTGCCGTCCAGCGTCACCTTGCCCTCGGAGGCCAGTTCGGCCGCCTTCGTCCGGGAGAATCCGAACATCCGGGCCAGGGCGGCGTCGAGTCGCTCGCCCTCCAGGCCGTCGGGAACGGGGAGGCTGCGGGTCTGCGCTGCGGTACTCACCCGTACGAGTATGCCGCAAGCGGCACACCCGGGTTTTACACCTGGTCGTCCGGGGAAGCGGCGGGGGCCTCGGCGGCGGGCTTCTTGGCGCTGTGGTGGGTGGTCCCGTCCGGGTTGGAGCCGCGGAAGGACAGCAGCACCACCAGGATGCCGCCGCAGACGATCGCCGAGTCGGCGAGGTTGAAGACCGCGAAGTGCTGCACCGAGATGAAGTCGACCACGTGACCGCGGAACACCCCGGGCGAGCGGAAGAGGCGGTCGGTGAGGTTGCCGAGCGCGCCGCCGAGCAGCAGGCCCAGCGCGATCGCCCAGGGCAGGCTGTACAGCTTGCGGGCGATCCGCCAGATGACCACGATCACGGCGGCGGCGATGGCGGTGAACACCACGGTCATCGCCTGGCCCATGCCGAACGCGGCGCCGGGGTTGCGGATGACCTGGAAGTTCATCAGGTCGCCGATGACCCGGATGGCCGCGTGGCCCTCCAGCCTGGCGACGACCAGCAGCTTGGAGCCGAGGTCGATCAGGTAGGCGAGCAGCGCGACGACCAGCAGCACGCCGACCCGCTTGCGGCGGACCAGGTCGCGGGCCCCGGCGGCGGTGGCGCCGGCCGGCTGCGGGCCCTGGGGAACCCCTGCGGTCTCGTCCACGCCGACCTCCGGGCCGTCCTGCGGGGTGCGCGCGGTGGGGACGGCGTCGTCCTGGGTCTGGGGGGAACCTGGAGTGCTGATGATCCGCTCCGCTGCCGTGTGCAAGGTGGACGAGGTACTGGGGACGAGCCTACGGCACCGCCCGCCCCCATGGCCTCCCTCCGAAACCCCGCTGTTACCGGAGCCTGCGGAGCCGTCCGGCTACCGGCGCTCCTGCTTGGCCTTGCAGCTGACGCAGAGCGTGGCGCGCGGGAAAGCCTGGAGCCTGGCCTTGCCGACCGGCTGGCCGCAGGACTCGCACAGGCCGAAGCCGACGCCCTCCAGGCGGCCCAGGGCGCGCTCGGTCTGGGCGAGGCTGTCCCGGGCGTTGTTGGCGAGCGAGAGCTCGCTCTCCCGGTTGATGTTCTTGGTGCCGGCGTCGACCTGGTCGTCCCCGGCGCCGTCGTTGGAGTCGCGCATCAGGCCGGCGATGGCGGCCTCGGCGGCCTCGATCTCGGCCCGCAGCCGGTGCAGGTCGGTCTCCAGCTCGGCGTGCAGCTCGGTGACCTCGGCGGAGGTCCAGGGCTCCTCACCGGGACGGACCGGCAGCTCGGCCGGGTCGACCGACTCGGCGCCCCGGGCGCCGCTGCCCGCCGCCACGTGGGTGCGGCTGGTCGCCGCCGCGTGGCCGGTACCGGTGCTGGTCTTACGCCGTGCAGTGCTCACGGTCCCCTCCCCCGAGTCGCCCGCCACAGCCTTGCGCGACCTCTTGGTCACGGTCCCTGTTGCCTTCTCAGCCATGGCTTCGACCTCATTTACGAATAATTCGAACCGTCGGTTCCCGACGATCTTGCCAGTGCCGGAACGATAATCCCCATCGAATCCGGTCACAACGGGACATACCGATGCAGCTCGTCGAACCCACCCGGGCAGCCGCCGCTGCACGAGTGCTTCCCAAGTTGTGCCCAGATCGTCATCGGCTAATCCGGGTTGCGATGCCCGATACACTGGGCCTGCAAGGCGCAGATGGGACGAGTACCGACGTACGCAGCCAGGAGCGACCCGGGGACGGTGTGAGCCCGGGGGTGTGCGCGGCGGGAAGATCACCCCGGAGCCGCCGGAAGAACGGCCCAGGTCAGGGCCCAGTAGAACCGGCAGCAAAACCCAAGGAGAGGGTCGCGGGAAGCAGTCCGCGGCCAAGGAGGGTGGTACCGCGGGACGGCACGCCGTCTCGTCCCTCCGTCGGAAGCACGTCCACGCATCCGTCGGAGGCCTCATGACCACCTACAACGCCGTCCCCCCGCAGGTCGACCTGCCCGCGGTCGAGCACCAGATCCTCAGCTTCTGGCAGGACAACAAGGTCTTCCAGCGCACGTTGGAGCAGTCCGAGGGCCGCCCCGAGTGGGTGTTCTACGAGGGTCCGCCGACCGCCAACGGCATGCCGGGCGCCCACCACATCGAGGCCCGCGTCTTCAAGGACGTCTTCCCGCGCTACCGGACCATGAAGGGCTACCACGTCGCCCGCAAGGCCGGCTGGGACTGCCACGGCCTGCCGGTCGAGCTCGCCGTCGAGAAGGAGCTCGGCTTCTCCGGCAAGCAGGACATCGAGGCGTACGGCATCGCCGAGTTCAACGCCAAGTGCCGCGAGTCGGTGACCCGCCACACCGACGAGTTCGTGAAGCTCACCGAGCGGATGGGCTACTGGGTCGACCTCGACGAGGCCTACCGGACCATGGACCCGTCGTACATCCAGTCGGTCTGGTGGTCGCTCAAGCAGATCTTCGACAAGGGCCTGCTGGTCCAGGACCACCGGGTCGCCCCCTGGTGCCCGCGCTGCGGCACCGGCCTGTCCGACCACGAGCTGGCCCAGGGCTACGAGACCGTGGTCGACCCCTCGGTCTACGTCCGCTTCCCGCTGACCTCCGGCCCGCTGGCCGGCACCGCCGCGCTGCTGGTCTGGACGACCACCCCGTGGACCCTGGTCTCCAACACCGCCGCCGCCGTCCACCCGGACGTCACCTACGTGGTCGCCACCGACGGCACCGAGCGCCTGGTCGTCGCCGAGCCGCTGGTCGGCAAGGCGCTCGGCGAGGGCTGGGAGACCACCGGCGAGTCCTTCACCGGCGCCGAGATGGAGCGCTGGGCCTACCGCCGCCCGTTCGACCTGGTCGAGATCGAGGACGCGCACTACGTCCTCAACGCCGAGTACGTCACCACCGAGGACGGCACCGGCATCGTCCACCAGTCGCCCGCCTTCGGCGCCGACGACCTCGCGACCTGCCGCAAGTACGGCCTGCCGGTGGTCAACCCGGTCCGCGCCGACGGCACCTTCGAGGAGGAGGTCCCGCTGGTCGGCGGCGTCTTCTTCAAGAAGGCCGACGAGGCGCTGGTCGCCGACCTCCAGGCCCGCGGCCTGCTCTTCCGCCACCTGCCGTACGAGCACAGCTACCCGCACTGCTGGCGCTGCCACACCGCGCTGCTCTACTACGCGCAGCCGTCCTGGTACATCCGCACCACCGCGGTCAAGGACGCCCTGATCCGGGAGAACGAGGCCACCAACTGGTTCCCCGAGAACGTCAAGCACGGCCGCTTCGGCGACTGGCTGAACAACAACATCGACTGGGCGCTCAGCCGCAACCGCTACTGGGGCACCCCGCTGCCGATCTGGCGCTGCGAGGACGACCACCTCACCTGCGTCGGCTCGCTCGCCGAGCTCTCCGAGCTCACCGGCACCGACCAGTCCGCGCTGGACCCGCACCGCCCGTTCATCGACGACGTCACCTTCGGGTGCCCGCAGTGCTCCGGCACCGCCGTGCGCGTCCCCGAGGTGATCGACGCCTGGTACGACTCGGGCTCCATGCCGTTCGCCCAGTACGGCTACCCGTACCAGAACAAGGAGCTGTTCGAGAAGCGCTACCCGGCGCAGTTCATCTCCGAGGCGATCGACCAGACCCGCGGCTGGTTCTACACGCTGATGGCGGTCGGCACCCTGGTGTTCGACAAGAACTCGTACGAGAACGTGGTCTGCCTCGGCCACATCCTCGCCGAGGACGGCCGCAAGATGTCCAAGCACCTGGGCAACATCCTGCAGCCGATCCCGCTGATGGACCAGCACGGCGCCGACGCCGTGCGCTGGTTCATGGCCGCCGGCGGCTCGCCCTGGTCCGCGCGGCGCGTCGGCCACGGCACCATCCAGGAGGTCGTCCGCAAGACGCTGCTGACCTACTGGAACACCGTCGCCTTCCAGGCCCTCTACGCCCGCACCGCCGGCTGGGCGCCCTCGGCGACCGACCCGGCACCCGCGACGCGGCCGCTGCTGGACCGCTGGGTGCTCTCCGAGCTCAACACCCTGGTCCGCGAGGTCGACCTCTCGCTGGAGGCCTACGACACCCAGCGGGCCGGCAAGCTGCTCTCCGCCTTCGTCGACGACCTCTCCAACTGGTACGTGCGGCGCGGCCGCCGCCGCTTCTGGCAGGGCGACGCCGCGGCGCTCGCCACCCTGCACGAGGCGCTGGAGACCGTCACCCGCCTGATGGCCCCGCTCACCCCGTTCATCACCGAGCGGGTCTGGCAGGACCTGGTCGTCCCGGTCGCCCCCGACGCGCCGCTCTCCGTGCACCTCGCCTCCTGGCCGGTCGCCGACGAGACGCTGGTCGACCCGGAGCTGTCGCGCGACATGGCGCTGGTCCGCCGGCTGGTCGAGCTCGGCCGCGCCACCCGCGCCGAGTCCGGGGTGAAGACCCGTCAGCCGCTGCTCCGCGCGCTGGTCGCCGCCCAGGGCTGGGAGGAGCTGCCGGCCGACCTGCGGGCGCAGATCGCCGAGGAGCTCAACGTCGTCGCCGTGGAGTCGCTCGCCGAGGTCGGTGCCTCGCTGGTCGACACCTCCGCCAAGGCCAACTTCCGCGCGCTCGGCAAGCGGTTCGGCAAGGGCGTGCAGGACGTCGCCAAGGTGGTCGCCGCCGCGGACGCCGCCCGGCTCGCCGCCGAGCTGCGGGCCACCGGCACCACCTCGGTCGAGCTCGACGGCGAGACCGTGGCGCTCTCCCCGGACGAGGTGATCATCACCGAGACCCCGCGCGAGGGCTGGGCCGTCGCCAACGAGTCCGGTGCCACCGTCGCCCTCGACCTGACGATCACCCCGGAGCTCAAGCGGCTCGGCATCGCCCGTGACGCGATCCGCCAGATCCAGGACGCCCGCAAGAACTCCGGCCTGGACGTCGCCGACCGGATCGTCCTGCGCTGGCGGGCCGCCAACGAGGAGACCGCCGAGGCCGTCGCCGAGCACGGCCAGCTCGTCGCCGACGAGGTCCTCGCCACGGACTTCGCCGCCGGCGCCGCCGACTGGGAGTCGGAGTCCTTCACCGACGAGTCCCTCGGCCTGACCTTCCAGCTCAAGAAGGCCTGACAGGAAGGGGTGGGGGGGGGGGGCCCCCGCCCCCCGCCCGCGCGCGGGGACACGCAACCACCCCCCCCCCGTGAGCGAAAAAAAACACCGGGCGGGGGGGGTGGGGGGGGCGGCAGTTTTGAGAAGCA
>NZ_JBICYJ010000015.1:0-183600 GCF_043200835.1 Kitasatospora sp. NPDC048365 | reverse complement strand
GGCCCCCCGCCCCCCCCCCCCCCGCCGCCGGCGGCGCCCGGGCGCCCCCCCGCCCCCCCCCCCCCCCGGGCCCCCCGCCCCGCGGGGGGGGGGGCGCCCCCCCCCCCGGGGCTCTCCGCTTCGGCTACTCTTGAGGGTCACCTGTTTTCTCCGAAAAAGGTCCTTGCGCATGACTGTCGAATCGGTCTTCCCACGCCTGGAGGCCCTCCTCCCGCACGTCCAGAAGCCGATCCAGTACGTAGGTGGCGAGCTCAACTCGACCGTCAAGGACTGGGACGCCTGTGACGTCCGCTGGGCGCTGATGTACCCGGACGCGTACGAGGTCGGCCTGCCCAACCAGGGCACCATGATCCTCTACGAGGTGCTGAACGAGCGCGAGGGCGTGCTCGCCGAGCGCACCTACAGCGTCTGGCCGGACCTGGAAGCGCTGATGCGCGAGCACGGCGTCCCGCAGTTCACGGTGGACGCGCACCGCCCGGTCGCCGCCTTCGACGTGTTCGGGCTCTCCTTCTCCACCGAGCTCGGCTACACCAACATGCTGACCGCGCTCGACCTGGCGGGTATCCCGCTGGAGGCGAAGGACCGCACCGTCGACCACCCGGTCGTGCTGGCCGGCGGCCACGCCGCGTTCAACCCCGAGCCGATCGCCGACTTCATCGACGCCGCCGTGATCGGCGACGGCGAGCAGGCCGTACTGGACATCACCGAGATCGTCCGCGCCTGGAAGGCCGAGGGCCGCCCCGGCGGCCGCGACGAGCTGCTGCTGCGCCTGGCGAAGACCGGCGGCGTGTACATCCCGCGCTTCTACGACGTCGAGTACCTGGCCGACGGCCGGATCGGCCGCGTGGTGCCGAACCGTCCGGGCGTGCCGTGGCGGGTCTCCAAGCACACCGTGATGGACCTCGACGAGTGGCCCTACCCGAAGCAGCCGCTGGTCCCGCTCGCCGAGACCGTCCACGAGCGGATGTCGGTGGAGATCTTCCGCGGCTGCACCCGCGGCTGCCGTTTCTGCCAGGCCGGCATGATCACGCGTCCCGTCCGGGAGCGAAGCATCACCGGCATCGGCGAGATGGTCGAGAAGGGCCTCAAGGCGACCGGCTTCGAGGAGGTCGGCCTGCTCTCGCTCTCCTCCGCCGACCACAGCGAGATCGCCGACATCACCAAGGGCCTGGCCGACCGCTACGCCGAGGACAAGGTCGGCCTCTCGCTGCCGTCCACCCGGGTCGACGCCTTCAACATCGACCTGGCCAACGAGCTGTCCCGCAACGGCCGCCGCTCCGGTCTGACCTTCGCCCCCGAAGGCGGCTCCGAGCGGATCCGCAAGGTGATCAACAAGATGGTGTCCGAGGAGGACCTCATCAACACGGTCGGCGCCGCCTACGGCAACGGCTGGCGCCAGGTGAAGCTGTACTTCATGTGCGGCCTGCCCACCGAGACCGACGAGGACGTGCTGCAGATCGGCACCATGGCGAAGAACGTCATCGCCAAGGGCCGCGAGGTCACCGGCACCAACGACATCCGCTGCACCGTCTCCATCGGCGGGTTCGTGCCCAAGCCGCACACCCCGTTCCAGTGGGCCCCGCAGCTGTCCGCCGAGGCCACCGACGAGCGCCTCGCCAAGCTGCGCGACTCGATCCGCGGCGACCGCAAGTTCGGCAAGAACATCGGCTTCCGCTACCACGACGGCAAGCCCGGCATCGTCGAGGGCCTGCTCTCCCGCGGCGACCGCCGGATCGGCGCCGTCATCCGCGCCGTGTACGAGGACGGCGGCCGCTTCGACGGCTGGCGCGAGTACTTCTCCTACGACCGCTGGATGGCCTCCGCCGAGAAGGGCCTGGCCGGCACCGGCGTCGACGTCGACTGGTACACCACCCGCGAGCGCACCTACGAGGAGGTGCTGCCCTGGGACCACCTGGACAGCGGCCTCGACAAGGACTGGCTCTGGGAGGACTGGCAGGACGCCCTGGAGGAGGTCGAGGTCGAGGACTGCCGCTGGACCCCGTGCTTCGACTGCGGCGTCTGTCCGCAGATGGACACCCACATTCAGGTCGGCCCCACCGGCAAGAAGCTGCTGCCGCTGACCGTGGTCAACTCGTAATACCACGCCGCAACCTGACGGCCCCTTCCCGGCGTTCTCGCTGGAGAAGGGGCCGTCGGCATGATCGGGGGGACTTGCTGTGGTGCAACTGGAGAAGCCGCCGCCGGCTGTGGGGGACACCGCGCTCACCGTCGCGGTGCGCTGGACCGCCCGCGTGGTGGCGCTGACCGTCGTGGTGCCCGTCCGCTTCGGCTGGGAGCTGCTGGTCGCCGCCACCCGCGCCACCGGCCGCGGCCTCGCCGTCGTCGTCGAACACCTGGTGGTCCGTCCGCTCGCCGCCGTCGGCCGCCACGTCCTGGCACCCGCCGCGCGGGCACTCGGCCGGATGCTGGCGTGGTGCGGGCGGTACCTGATCGCCGCGCCGCTGGCGTGGTGCTGGCGGTACCTGGTGGCCGTGCCGGCGGTCTGGCTGTACCGCCACGTGCTGACGCCGGTCGGGCGGGCGCTGGCCTGGCTGGGGACCGCTCTGCTGGTCCGGCTCCCGGTGGCCCTGTACCGGCATGTGCTGACGCCCGCCGGGCGGGCGCTGTGGTGGCTGCTTTCCGGGCTCGGCCGGGTACTGGCGTGGTGCGGGCGGTACCTGGTGGCCGTGCCGCTGGCGTGGTGCGGGCGGTACCTGGTGGCGGTGCCGGCGGTCTGGCTGTACCGGTCCGTGCTGACGCCGGTCGGGCACGCCCTGCGGTGGCTGGCCATCGGCATCGGCGTCGCGCTCGCCGTGCTCGGCCGGTACCTGCTGCTCACCCCGCTGCGCTGGGTCGGCCTCGGGCTGGTCGCGCTCGGGCGGGCCGCCGGCTGGGTCGGCCGCCGGGTGCTGACGCCGCTCGGCCACGCGCTGCGCCGACTGGTGCTGACCGGCGGGGCGGCCCTGCTCCACTACCTGCTGGTCGTCCCCGCCCGGGCCGGGTACCGCTACCTGCTGACCCCGCTCGGCCACGGGCTGAGGTGGCTGCTGGGGTCGGGCGTCCCACTGGCGGTCAGGTACCTGCTGGTGGTGCCGCTGCGGTGGCTGGTGCGGTACCTGCTGGTGCTGCCCGTGCAGGCGCTCCACCGGTACCTGCTGACGCCGCTCGGGCACGCCCTGGGGTGGCTGGCGCGCACGGCGCTGCCGGCGCTCTGGCACCACCTGGTGGTCGTCCCGCTGTCCGCCGCGTACCGGTGGCTGCTGCTGCCGCTGTGGCGCTGGGTGCTGTATCCGCCGCTGCGGCTGCTGGGCCGGGTGCTGCGCTGGGCGTGGCGGGTGGCCGGCCGGCTGTGGCGGGCCGCGGTCCTGCGGCCCTGCCGGTGGCTGCGCCGCGAGGTGTGGTGGCCGGCCAAGGCGGAGCTGCGCGCGGTGCGCCTGGCGGTCCGGGACGCGGTCCGCAAGGTGCTGCGCGACGTCCGCGGGGGACTGTCCGGCTGACCCGGGCGGCGCGGGCGGGGGTTACGGGCGCGTACCCTTTGACGTGACAGAGTCCGGCCGGAGCCAGTTGTGCGAGGCCGGCGGGACAACTGACTAAGGACTGAGCGCCCTGGCACGCCGCACGCCCGACGGTCCGCCGCCCGCGCCGACGGTGCAGCGGATCCGTCTCCGCTACACCAAGCGAGGCCGTCTGCGCTTCACCAGCCACCGCGACTTCCAGCGGGCGTTCGAGCGTGCGCTCCGCCGCTCGAGCGTCCCGATGGCCTACTCGGCGGGCTTCACCCCGCACCCGAAGGTCTCGTACGCCAACGCCGCCCCGACCGGTGTGGCCAGCGAGGCCGAGTACCTGGAGATCGGCCTCGCCGCGCACCGCGACCCGGAGCTGCTGCGCAAGCAGCTCGACGAGTCGCTGCCGCCCGGCCTGGACATCACCGAGGCCGTCGAGGTCCGCACCGCCAACTTCGTCGAGCGCCTGGAGGCGTCCGAGTGGCAGCTGCGCCTGGCCGGCGTGGAGCCCGCCGAGGCGGCTGCCGCGGTGGCGACCTTCCTGGCCGCCGAGACCGTCGAGGTCCAGCGGATGACCAAGAACGGGCTGCGCACCTTCGACGCCCGTGGCGCGGTCGCCGCGTTCGAGGTTGACTCCACGCAGGTGGGGAATGGTAACGACACCGGCACGGAGAGTGGCAGTGATGTTCGGACGGCCACTCCCTGTGCGATACTGCGGCTGGTAGTACGACATGCCACACCTGCCGTACGACCCGACGACGTTTTGTCCGGTCTCCGTGCGACGGCCGACCTGGCGCCGCCGGTCCCCGCTGAGGTGACCAGGCTGGCGCAGGGGCCGCTCGACGAGGAGTCCGGCACGGTGACCGACCCGCTGGCGCTCGACCGCGCCGCGGCCCCGGCCGGCCAGTAGGGCCGCCAGCCGCGCGCATCTGCCGTCCGCCGAGTGGGCGGGAGCGCAGGCCCGAACTTTCCGGGCCTGCGGCTCCCCGGCCCCCGCGGCTCCCCAGGGGAGCGAGCGTCGTCGCGCGGTCCGAGCCCCCAGTGGCCCGGCCTTGACAACTAGAAGACTGGTCAGACCAGAAGACTTTCGACACCCCGCATCCCGCGGGGCGCCGAGCGAGACTACGAGCCCCTGTGCGGCCTCGCGTCCGCGCGGCGGCACCGGACGAGTCGGCCCGCCCTCACTGAGGCCGACCGGATCGACCGTGCCGAGCCGTGCCTGGATGCGGAGCCCGGGGGCCTGACGGGAGATCCACCCGCATGCTCGAGAACACCGAACCGCAGTCCGCTGCGGGCGACCACACCAACGATGCCGACGGCGGCACCTCCGCCGCTCCGCCGCGTCGCCGCCGCCGGGCCGTGTCCCGGCCCGCCGGCGCGCCGCAGGGCGCGGCCACCGAGGCCGCCGAGACGGTGCTGCCCGCCGAGACCCAGGCGCCGGCCGAGCCGGCCGCCCCGGTGACGGAGGCCCCGGCGGCCGAGGCCGCCGAGAAGCCGGTCCGTGCCCGGCGCACCCGCAAGCGCGCCGAGGCACCGGCCGGTGCGCCGGAGACCGCCGCCGCGGTCGAGGAGCCCGCCGCCGCCCCGGCCGAGGCCGCCGTCGAGGCGTCGGCCGAGGCCGAGGAGAAGCCGGTCCGCGCCCGCCGTACCCGCAAGCGCGCCACCGCCGCCGAGCAGTCGCCGGCCGCCGAGGCGCCGGCCGAGGCCGTCGTCGAGCCGCAGGCCGTCGCGGAGCCCGTCGAGGCCCCCGCGGAGGCGTCGGCCGAGGCCGAGGAGAAGCCGGTCCGCGCCCGCCGTACCCGCAAGCGCGCCACCGCCCCCGCGCAGTCCCCGGCGGCCGAGCCGGAGACCGTCGTCGCCGAGCCGGAGCCGGTGGCCGTCGAGGCCGAGGCTGCCGAGGAGGAGGCCGAGGAGCCGGAGGCGGTCGAGGAGGCCGTCGCCGAGCCGGCGCCCGAGCCCACCGGCCGGGTCCGCCGCCGTGCCGTGCGCCCGTCCACCGCGATCTTCCAGGCGCCGGTCTTCCAGGAGCCCGCGCCGTTCACCGCGCCCACCAAGGCCGCGCCCGCCAAGGCCGCGCCCGCCAAGGCCGCGCCCGTGAAGGCCGCGCCCGTGAAGGCCGCCGCCCAGGCGGAGCCGGAGCCGCAGGCCGAGCAGGACGAGGAGTTCGAGTACAGCGGCGTCGGCCGCCGCCGCCGGGTCCGCACCGCGGTCCGGGTGCAGCCCAAGTCCCGGCCGAAGCCCGAGCCGGTCGCCGTTCAGGCGCCCGTTCAGGCGCCCGTCCAGGCGCCCGTCGAGGAGCCCGAGGAGGTCGAGGCGCCCGCCGCGGCCGGCCCGGAGGCCGAGGACGAGTGGGAGGACGGCCGTCCGTCCCGCCGCCGCCGTCGTGGTGGCCGTCGCCGCCGCCGCGGTGAGGCCGAGGAGCCGGAGGCCGTCGAGGCCGAGGCCGCCGGCACCGCCGACGCGGAGGCCGCCGAGGAGCCCGAGACCGACGAGGACGAGGGCGACGAGGACGACCTGGCCGCCGGCCTGTCCTCCTCGCGCCGCCGTCGCCGCCGTCGCCGCCGCAGCGGCGAGGGTGCCGCCGAGCCGGTGGAGACCACCGAGGACGGCGTCCGCACGGTGGTGAAGGTGCGCGAGCCGCGCCGCCGCTCCACCGAGCCCGCCTTCGACCCGGACGAGGTGCAGTCCATCAAGGGCTCCACCCGCCTGGAGGCCAAGAAGCAGCGCCGCCGCGAGGGCCGCGAGCTGGGCCGCCGCCGGGTGCCGATCATCACCGAGGCCGAGTTCCTGGCCCGCCGCGAGTCGGTCGAGCGGGTGATGGTGGTCCGCCAGAACGGCGCCCGCACCCAGATCGGCGTCCTCGAGGACGGCGTGCTGGTCGAGCACTACGTCAACAAGGAGCAGGCCACCTCGTACGTCGGCAACGTCTACCTGGGCAAGGTCCAGAACGTGCTGCCGTCGATGGAGGCCGCCTTCGTCGACATCGGCAAGGGCCGCAACGCGGTGCTGTACGCCGGTGAGGTCAACTTCGGCGCGATGGGCCACGGCGGACCGCGCCGGATCGAGTCGGTGCTGAAGTCCGGCCAGTCCGTGCTGGTCCAGGTCTCCAAGGACCCGATCGGCCACAAGGGCGCCCGCCTGACCAGCCAGATCTCCCTCCCCGGCCGCTACCTGGTCTACGTGCCCGAGGGCTCGATGACCGGCATCTCCCGCAAGCTGCCGGAGAACGAGCGCGCCCGCCTGAAGCAGATCCTCAAGAAGATCGTCCCGGACGACGCGGGCGTCATCGTGCGCACCGCCGCCGAGGGAGCCAGCGAGGACGAGCTCACCCGCGACGTGCAGCGCCTGCAGGCGCAGTGGGAGGAGATCCAGAAGAAGGCCGCGAGCGGCAACGCCCCGGCGCTGCTGTACGGCGAGCCGGACATGACCGTCCGGGTCGTCCGCGACATCTTCAACGAGGACTTCACCAAGGTCATCGTCTCCGGCGCCGACGCCTGGAGCACCATCCACGAGTACGTGTCCAACGTGGCCCCGGACCTCACCGAGCGGCTGCAGAAGTGGACCTCGGACGTGGACGTGTTCGCCACGTACCGGATCGACGAGCAGCTGATGAAGGCGCTGGACCGCAAGGTCTGGCTGCCCTCGGGCGGCTCGCTGGTGATCGACCGGACCGAGGCGATGATCGTCGTCGACGTCAACACCGGCAAGTTCGTCGGCCAGGGCGGCAACCTCGAGGAGACCGTCACCCGCAACAACATCGAGGCGGCCGAGGAGATCGTCCGCCAGCTGCGGCTGCGCGACCTCGGCGGCATCATCGTGATCGACTTCATCGACATGGTGCTCGAGTCCAACCGCGACCTGGTGCTCCGCCGCCTGCTGGAGTGCCTGGGCCGCGACCGGACCAAGCACCAGGTGGCCGAGGTCACCTCGCTGGGCCTGGTCCAGATGACCCGCAAGCGGGTCGGCCAGGGCCTGCTGGAGTCCTTCTCCGAGCCGTGCGTGCACTGCAACGGCCGCGGCGTGATCGTCCACATGGACCAGCCGCACGTCCACGCGGGCGGCGGCCAGGCCGCGGCGGCCGGCGAGGGCACCAGCTCCAAGCGCCGCCGTCGGGGCAAGGGCGGGGCCGCGCAGGCCGAGTCCGAGGCCGTGACGGTCGAGACCGAGGTCGAGGAGCTCGCCGAGGCCGTGGAGGCCGTCGAGGCCGCCGTGGAGGCGGTCGAGGAGGCTGCCGAGCAGCTGGGCGCCGTCACCGCGGAGCCGGTCGAGGCCGTGGCCGAGGCCGTCGTGGAGACCGCTGTCGAGGCCGCTCCGGCGGCGCCGGCCGGGCGCCCGCGCCGGCGGGCCGTGCGCAAGGCGACCGCTCCGGCGGGTGCGCCCGGCGAGGCCGAGATCGTGGTGCTGCAGAACCGCGCCGAGGCGGCCCTGGAGGCCGCGCTGAGCGCCGCCGAGACGGTTCCCGCCGAGGAGGCCGAGCCGGAGGCGGTGGCGGTCGCGGAGGAGTCGGACGCCGCCGGGACCGAGGCCGAGGCCGAGGAGGAGGCGCCCGCGCCGAAGAAGCGGGCCACCCGCAAGACCGCGGCGAAGAAGACCGTGGCGGCGAAGAAGACCGCCGCCACCGCCGCCAAGAAGACCACCGCCCGCAAGACCGCCACCAAGCGGACCAGCGCGGCGGCCAAGAAGGCCGCGGCCGCCGAAGGTGACGGCGCAGCCGAGTGACGCCCCTGGTGCGGGGCGGGCTTGCGAGCCCGCCCCGCACCGGGTAGGGCCCGGTTTGCCCCAAGGGTGACCGGTCCGTATTCTTGACCCTCGGCGTGTCTACGCCATTGCTCCCGAGCATCTCACCTCCCGCACCCTCCGGGGAGCGGGGGAGGCCCCTGTGTCCGTACCCAGGCGGCTGGCATCTGGAGCTCCGACCGAGTTGGGAAAGTAGGTACCGCATGTACGCGATCGTTCGCGCAGGCGGCCGCCAGCACAAGGTCGCCGTCGGCGACGTGCTGGAGATTGACCGCATCGACGCAAAGCCGGGTGACTCGGTCGAGCTGTCGACCATCCTGGTCGTCGACGGTGACGCTGTCACCTCCGACCCGTGGGTGCTCGGCGGCGTGAAGGCGCACGCCGAGGTGGTCGACCAGACCAAGGGCGAGAAGCTCGTCATCCTCCGCTACAAGAACAAGACGGGCTACCGCCGCCGTCAGGGCCACCGCCAGAAGCACACCGCGGTGCGCATCACCAGCATCGACTCGGTCAGCAAGTAAGGGGATAACGAGAAATGGCACACAAGAAGGGCGCAAGCTCTACCCGCAACGGCCGTGACTCGAACGCCCAGCGCCTCGGCGTGAAGCGCTTCGGCGGCCAGGTCGTCAGCGCCGGCGAGATCATCGTCCGCCAGCGTGGCACCCACTTCCACCCGGGCGCCAACGTCGGCCGTGGCGGCGACGACACCCTGTTCGCGCTGACCGCCGGTGCCGTGGAGTTCGGCACCCGCCGCGGCCGCAAGGTCGTCAACATCGTGGCCGTCGAGGCCTGAGTCAGCTAGGACTCAATGGAGGGTGGGCCGGATTATCCGGCTCACCCTTCATGCTTTACCGCAGGACCGACATTTTTCTTCGTACTGGAGGCACCCCCATGACCACCTTCGTGGACCGCGTCGAGCTGCACGTCGCCGCGGGTAACGGAGGCCACGGCTGCGCCTCCGTGCACCGGGAGAAGTTCAAGCCGCTCGGCGGCCCCGACGGGGGCAACGGCGGCGGCGGCGGCAGCGTCATCCTGACCGTCGACTCCCAGATCACCACCCTGCTCGAGTACCACCACTCGCCCAAGCGCAAGGCCGGCAACGGCAAGCCCGGCGCGGGCGGCAACCGGACCGGCGCGGAAGGCGGCGACCTGGTCCTGCCGGTGCCGGACGGCACCGTGGTGCTCGACCGCAAGGGCAACGTGCTCGCCGACCTGGTCGGCCACGGCACCAGCTTCGTCGCCGCCCAGGGCGGCCGCGGCGGCCTCGGCAACGCGGCGCTCGCCTCCGCCCGCCGCAAGGCCCCCGGCTTCGCGCTGCTCGGCGAGCCCGGCGAGTCCGGCGACATCGTGATGGAGCTCAAGTCCGTCGCCGACGTCGCCCTGGTGGGCTACCCGAGCGCCGGCAAGTCCTCGCTGATCTCCGTGCTGTCCGCCGCCAAGCCGAAGATCGCCGACTACCCGTTCACCACCCTGATCCCCAACCTCGGTGTGGTGACCGCCGGTTCGACCGTCTACACGATCGCCGACGTGCCCGGCCTGATCCCCGGCGCCAGCCAGGGCAAGGGTCTCGGCCTGGAGTTCCTGCGGCACGTGGAGCGCTGCGAGGTGCTGGTGCACGTCCTGGACTGCGCCACCCTGGAGCCGGGCCGCGACCCGCTCACCGACCTGGAGACCATCGAGGACGAGCTCGCCCAGTACGGCGGCCTGGAGGACCGGCCGCGACTGGTCGCCCTCAACAAGGTCGACGTGCCGGACGGCCAGGACATCGCCGACCTGACCCGGGCCTCCCTGGAGGAGCGCGGCTACCGCGTCTTCGAGGTCTCCGCACTCGCCCACAAGGGCCTGCGCGAGCTGAGCTTCGCGCTCGCCGAGATCGTCTCGCAGGCCCGCGCCGCCAAGCCGGTCGAGGAGTCGACCCGGATCGTCATCCGGCCGACCGCCGTCGACGACGCCGGGTTCACCATCGAGGAGGAGGACGGCGCGTACCGCATCCGCGGCTCCAAGCCGGAGCGCTGGGTGCGCCAGACCGACTTCTCCAACGACGAGGCCGTCGGCTACCTCGCCGACCGGCTCGCCCGCCTCGGCGTCGAGGAGAAGCTGTGGAAGGTCGGCGCGCACGAGGGTGACACCGTCATCATCGGCCCCGACGAGAACGCCGTGGTCTTCGACTGGGAGCCGACCATGGCCGCCGGCGCGGAGATGCTCGGCCGCCGCGGCGAGGACCACCGCTTCGAGAACCCCCGGCCGGCGGTCGACCGCCGCCGCGAGAAGCAGAAGGGCCGCGACGCCGCGGAGCGCGAGTACCTCGCCTTCGAGGCGCTCAGCTCGGGCCGCGAGGCCATCGAGGGCGACGACGAGGACTGACCGGAACGGGCGGCCTGCCGTTCGCCCACTGAAACCCGGTCTCTGGTGACCCTTCGCATCGCGTAGATTGCCCCCGTGCAACGTCGTGCGAAGGGTCACAGCTGATGGCGGATCAGACACTGCGGGAGGAAGTCCTCGCGGCTCGGCGGATCGTCGTCAAGGTCGGCTCCTCCTCGCTCACCACCGCGGCCGGCGGCCTGGACGCCGACCGGGTGGACGCGCTGGTGGACACCCTCGCCAAGGTGCGCAACCGGCCGGACGCACCCGAGGTGGTGCTGGTCTCCTCCGGCGCCATCGCGGCCGGCCTGGCCCCGCTCGGGCTGGACCGGCGCCCCAGCGACCTGGCCCGGCAGCAGGCCGCGGCGAGCGTCGGCCAGGGCCTGCTGGTGGCCCGCTACACCGCCTCGTTCGCGCGCTACGGCCTGCGGGTCGGCCAGGTGCTGCTGACCGCCGAGGACGCCAGCCGGCGGGCGCACTACCGCAACGCGTACCGCACGCTGGACCAGCTGCTGACGATGGGCGCGATGCCGATCGTCAACGAGAACGACACCGTCGCCACCGCCGAAATCAGGTTCGGTGACAACGACCGGCTGGCCGCGCTGGTGGCCCACCTGGTCCGCGCCGACCTGCTGGTGCTGCTGTCCGACGTGGACGGCCTGTACGACGGCGACCCGAGCAAGCCCGGCACCAGCAGGATCGACCTGGTGAGCGGCCCCGAGGACATCGCGCACGTGGAGATCGGCAGCGCCGGCAAGGCGGGCGTCGGTACCGGCGGCATGGTCACCAAGGTCGAGGCGGCCCGGATCGCGACCGGCGCCGGCATCCCGGTGGTGCTGACCGCCGCCAGCCACGCGGCCGACGCGCTGGCCGGGCGCCGGACCGGCACGCTGTTCCGGCGCACCGGCAGCCGCTCCGCGGACCGGCTGCTCTGGCTGGAGCACGCGTCCACCCCGCGCGGCGCGCTGACCCTGGACGACGGCGCGGTGGCGGCCGTGCTGCACGGTGGCGCGTCGCTGCTGCCCGCCGGGGTGACCAAGGTGGACGGGGACTTCGCCGCGGGCGATCCCGTCGACCTTCTTGGCGAAAACGGTCACATCGTCGCCCGCGGACTGGTCAACTTTGATGCGAGGGAGCTGCCCCGGCTGCTCGGCCGCTCCACCCGGGAACTCGCCCAGGAGCTCGGCGCCGCGTACGAGCGTGAGGTCGTGCACCGGGACGACCTGGTCGTCCTGCGCGGCTGACGGGGGTGGCTACGGGCGGGCCGTTCGGGCCCGTGGACGCGACACCGCTGAACAGGAGGCCGCTGGTGGGACGCAGGCGGGAGGAAGCGCTGCCCGAGCGGGCGGCCGTCGGTCAGCGACGGCTCACCAGCATCACCGGCGGCCGGTCCGCCGAGCCGGACGGCGGCACGGTCCGGGAGCGCACCGCACGGCCGTCCGAGGCACGGGCGGACGGGCCCGACGACGAGGGGGCGGAGCGCGAGCAGGGGCGGCTGTGGCACGTGGTGCTCAGCGTCGCCGGGCGGGTGACGCCGCTCGCCGAGCTGCGGGCGGGGCTGGAGCGGCTGGCGCACGACCACTCGTTCTTCCTGACCGCGCGCTACGCGGCCGACCACGCGGAGATCCGCTACTGGGAGGAGGCGCGGGACCTGCACGACGCGGCGGCGATCGCGCTGCGGCTGTGGGGCGAGCACAAGGTCTCGGCCGGCCTCCCGCCGTGGGAGATCGTCGGCCTGGAGGTGGTCGACCGGGCCACCTACCACCAGCGCGTCGCGGAGGGCTTCGGCGACCCGCCCCCGCAGCTGGGCAGCGTCCAGCCGTACTGACCGGGTGACCGTCTGCTGAAACGGTTGGCGGCCTGTGGGGGCGTACTCGCTACCCTTGCCGCATGAGCGATCTCTCCGTTGCCGACAGCCCCGTCCTCGCCACCGCGCGCCGTGCCCGGGAGGCGGCCGCCGTGCTCGCCCCGCTGCCGCGCAGTGTCAAGGACGCTGCGCTGGTGGCGATCGCCGACGCGCTGGTGGCGCGGAGCGCGGAGATCACCGCGGCCAACGCCGAGGACGTGGCGCGGGCCCGCGAGGCGGGCACCGCGGAGTCGGTGATCGACCGGCTGACCCTGAACGAGGAGCGGATCGCGGCCATCGCCGACGACGTCCGCAAGGTGGTCGGCCTGCCCGACCCGGTCGGCGAGGTGGTCCGCGGGTACACGCTGCCCAACGGGCTGGACGTGCGCCAGGTGCGGGTGCCGCTCGGCGTGGTCGGGATCATCTACGAGGCCCGCCCGAACGTGACGGTCGACGCGGCGGCGCTCTGCCTGAAGTCGGGCAACGCGGTGCTGCTGCGCGGCTCGGCCTCGGCGTACCGGTCGAACACCGCGCTGGTGGAGGTGCTGCGCGCCGCGGTGGCCTCCGCGGGCGTGCCGGCCGACGCGGTGCAGCTGGTGCCGGGCGAGAGCCGGGACTCGGTGCAGGAGCTGATGCGGGCCCGCGGCCTGGTGGACGTGCTGATCCCGCGCGGCGGCGCCTCGCTGATCCGCACCGTGGTGGAGGGTTCCACCGTCCCGGTGATCGAGACCGGCACCGGCAACTGCCACGTGTACGTGGACGCGCAGGCGGACCTGGCGATGGCGGTCGGCATCCTGCTGAACTCCAAGGCGCAGCGGGTGAGCGTGTGCAACGCCGCCGAGACGCTGCTGGTCCACCAGGACGTCGCGGACGCGTTCCTGCCGTTGGCGCTCGCCGCGCTGGCCGGGGTGGGCGTGACGGTGCACGGCGACGACGCGGTGCTGAAGGCGGCCGAGGGCACCGGGGCGTCGGTGGTGCCGGCGACGGACGAGGACTGGGCGGCGGAGTACCTGTCGTACGACATCGCCGCGGCCGTGGTGCCCTCGCTGGACGAGGCGGTGGCGCACATCCGGCGCTGGACCTCGGGGCACACCGAGGCGATCGTGACCACCTCGCAGGCGGCGGCGCGCCGCTTCACGCAGCTGGTGGACTCGACGACGGTCGCGGTCAACGCCTCGACCCGGTTCACCGACGGGGGTGAGTTCGGCTTCGGCGCGGAGATCGGGATCTCCACCCAGAAGCTGCACGCGCGCGGCCCGATGGGCCTGCCGGAGCTGACCTCGACCAAGTACATCGTGACTGGTGACGGCCATGTCCGCGGTGAGGCGACGCAGACCGTCGGGGGCTGACCCGGCTCCGCCCGGGTGCCGTACGAGTGCTGAACGGGTGCTGAACGGCCCAATCGGTGCACCCGGGTGACGGAGCAACTGCGGGGAGCCACAGACAAATCGTCCGCCCGGTAATACGCTGAATCCGTGGCTGAGGATGTGGGGGGCTCGCCGTACTCCGACGGCGCCGACCACGGTGGTGCGGACGACGAGTTCGCCACCGTGGTCTTCGACGAGGCCTTCGTCCGTTCCGCCGCCGTGCACGAACCGAGCGCCCGGGAGCGGCAGCTGGCCGCCGCCGAGGCGCGGTTCGAGCCGGACGCCGGGCCGGGCCGGGGCTATGAGCTGACGATCTCCGGCGAGGGTCTGCCGCTGGAGCTGCGTCCGCACCCGGAGGGTCTGGACGACGACCGGTACTTCCCGGATCCGTGGTCGGGCCGCGACCGGGCCCGCCGGCGGTCCCGCTGGGGCAGGGTCGGCTTCGACCCGCTGGCGGCCGGGCACGGCCGGCAGGTGGCACAGCAACGCTGGCACCGGCCGGTGGCCTGGGTGCTGGCGCTGGTGATGGGCGTCAGCGTGGTGGCGGTCGCGGTGGCGGCGATCTACCGCGGGGTCGGCGGGGCGGGCGAGCCGCCGCGGCGGCCGGAGAGCGGGACGAGCACCACCGGGGCGTCCCCGGTGCCCTCGCCGTCGGTGGCGCCGGTGCCGGTGCTGGCAGCGGTGCCGGGCAGCTGAGCTGGGGTTTCCCCGCCCGGTCACGACGCGTCGCCGAACTGTCGCGCCGGTCCTCTCGTACCCGGCGGGGCCCGCGTCTACCCTGGTGTTATGGGTGACCCGCTCGAACCTCCCGAGGGTACGCCCGAGGGCGGTTCCGGCAACGAGGACGAGTTCCGGTCCGTCGTTTTCGACGAATCGTTCGTCCGGGCTGCGCGCATCCAGGAGCTCTCGGCGCGGGAGCGCCTGGGTGCCGGGCATCCGCGTGCCACCAAGCCGCGGGTCGGGCTCGGGCCGCTGGGCTCGCTGCCCCGGCAGGCCGTCGCCCTGATGCTGCTGGTGGTGATGGCGTTCGCCGCGGCCGTGTACTTCGGGATCAGTTCCCCCCGCCGGCAGGCGACCCCGCCGTCCGGGAACCAGCTGACCGCCGCCGTGGTGGCGCTGGCGCCGACGGGCGCGGTCACCGCGGTCGCCGACCCCAAGGACCCGTTCGCGTCGCTGGCCGGCTACGGGGTGGGGGCCGCGGGCTTCGGCATCCCGCCGGCCACGCCGACCACGCACTTCACCCGCTCCGAGGTGACCCGGGCGCTGGAGACCGTCCAGCGCTACCTGACCGCCTCCGCGCTGGCGCCCGCCACGGTGGCCCGCAGCGAGACCGGGGCGGCCCGGTCGCTGGTCACCCCGGGTGAGCAGGCGCAGTACGAGGACAGCGTCGACCACCCGCGGGACGACCAGCACCACGCCGCCACCGGCTGGCTGGTGCGCTTCGACCCCGGGCAGGTGGCGCTCGCCGACGAGTCGGTGCGGGTGCGGGGCGCGGCGGAGATCGCCGAGGCGGACAGCGGCACCCTGGAGATCACCACCGACCACACCTTCGTCTACGCGCTGCGCCCGGCCGGCACCACCGACGACTCCTCGGTCAGCCTGTACTGGGTGCGCCGGGAGCTGCGCTTCGAGTTCGACCGGACCGACCTGGGCTCCGGGCAGCTGCGGCTGGTGGACGCGGTGACCCAGGCCGGGCCGACGGCGTGCGGCGCGGTGCTCTCCGGCTACCTGCAGCCGGTGCTGGCCACCGCGGCGGGCGTGACCGCCCCGGCGCCGCCCGCCGTCGACCCGGGCGACCACGCGGCGCACAGCTGGCAGCTGTGCGGCGTGCTCAAGACCGGCTGAGCCGGGTCGCTCCCCGCCCGGTCACTCCCCGCCCGGTCACTCCCCGTCGCGCTGACGCCCGGCGGCGGCCGCGTTGTTGAAGGTGTCGCGGAGCTTCTCGCCGACCGTGCCGACGCCGCCCGCGACGTCGCGCAGCAGGCCCATCAGCGGGTCCTTGGACTCCTTCACCGACTGCGAGTAGGAGTCGGCGGCGGCCTTCCACTGGGCGCCGACCGAGGTGTCCGGGTCGTCGCCGCGGCGCGGGTAGGCGCCGGCCAGGATCGAGCGGTACTCCTCGCTCTCCGCCCACTTCTTCAGCTGGGCCACCCGGACCACCGCGAACGGGTGGGTCTGCGGCAGCACCTGGAGCAGCTTGAGCACGCCGTCGCGCAGGTCGCCGGCCTTCTCGTACTCCTCGGCCTGCTCCAGGAAGGCGTCCACGTTCATCTCGGCCAGGTTGTGGCCGCCGGCCAGCTTCATCAGGCCACGCATCGAGGCCTGCAGGTCCTGCCCGGCGAGCAGGCCGGCCCGGTCGCAGGAGAGCTCGGCCTTGCGGAACCACTCCTTGAGCGCGGTGATCAGCGCCATGACCGCCAGGTTGCCGAGCGGGATCCAGGCGACCCGGGCGGCGAAGTTGGTGAGGATCAGCAGCATCGTCCGGTACACCGCGTGGCCGGACATCGCGTGGCCGACCTCGTGGCCGATCACCGCGCGCAGCTCCTCCTCGTCGAGCAGCTCGACCAGGCCGCTGGTGACCACGACGACCGGGGTGTCCATGCCGATGCACATGGCGTTGACGGTCGGGTCCTGGGTGACGTACAGGTCCGGGACCTTCTCCAGGTCGAGCAGGTAGGCCGCGTCGCGGACCATGTCGTACAGCTCGGGGAACTGCCGCTCGGAGGTCTTCACGGCGGTGGCCAGGAACATCAGGCGGACGCTGCGCTCGGAGACCAGGCCGGCCAGCTTCTTGAGGATCTCGTCGAAGCCGCTGAGCTTGCGCAGGGCCACCAGCGCCGAGCGGTCGGCGGGGTGCTCCCAGGCGCGGGTGGAGATCTCCGGGAAGCGCTGCCGGCGGCGGCTCGGCGTGCCCGCGCCCTTGGTCATGTCGGTCATCTGCTGAGTACCTCCTGGTCGATGCCGGCACCGGCCGTGCGGCCGGCCCCCGCTGCTGTTGGCTTCAACTGCTGGCTTCAACGCCCGTGCGTGCGTACTCGTCCCCGCGGGCCACCGTAACCCGCGGGGGGTTCGGCCGGGGCGGGCCGTAAGCGCGGCTACTCTGGCTGTGCCGTACGAACAAGGAGCGCCCCGATGTCTGCTGCCGACCTGGTCCACCTCGCCGGACCGATCTCGACCGAGGCGGGCCCCGGCCTGTTCCTGCGGATCGTCCTGATCGCCTCCTTCGTGGGCGTCGGGCTGCTCGCCTGGATCCTGGTCAGGGCCGGGAAGAACAACTGAGTCCCATCCAGCGTCAGACGCGGTGGGCCGCCGAGCGGTTGCGGTGAGCGCCCCCGTACGATGAGCGCGCAGGCCGCCGTGGCCCGCACGACTGGTCCCGCCGAGCCGAGAAGGTCCTGCCGAGCATGAGCACTGTTGCACTGACTGCCCTCAACAAGATCGCCGAGGGGTCCGAGGGCGGCAACCACGACAGCCTCAACCCGTACCTGACCGGCGGTGCGGCGCTGTTCATCCTCCTGCTGCTGCTCTTCATCACCACCCGCTTCAACCGCGACCGCTGAGCCCGGCGGCGGAGGGCCCCGCAGTCGTGCGGGGCTTTCCCTGCGGTCATCCGGGTCGCGTAAGGTGTGGCGCCATGAGAGAGCAGGCCGGATCCGGACCGACGGCGAAGCGGCGCCTGGGTGTGATGGGCGGCACCTTCGACCCGATCCACCACGGGCACCTGGTGGCCGCCAGCGAGGTGGCCAGCGCCTTCCACCTGGACGAGGTGATCTTCGTCCCGACCGGCCAGCCGTGGCAGAAGTCCGAGCGGCGGGTCTCGCCCGCCGAGGACCGCTACCTGATGACGGTCATCGCCACCGCGGAGAACCCGCAGTTCTCGGTCAGCCGGATCGACATCGACCGGGGCGGCGCCACCTACACCGTGGACACCCTCCGGGAGCTGCGCGCGCTGCACCCGGACGCGGAGCTCTTCTTCATCACCGGCGCCGACGCGCTCGCGCAGATCATCTCGTGGCGCTCCTCCGAGGAGCTCTTCGACCTCGCGCACTTCATCGGCTGCACCCGGCCGGGCCATACTCTCTCCGACACCGGACTGCCGGTCGGCGGGGTCTCGCTGGTCGAGGTCCCGGCGCTCGCCATCTCCTCCACCGACTGCCGGGTGCGCGTCGCCAAGGGTGAGCCGATCTGGTACCTGGTGCCGGACGGCGTGGTCCGATACATCCACAAGCGGGCGCTGTACGCGCCGGCCCAGCCCTGATTCCGAGGGGGACGGCGTGACCGAGGACCAGGGCTGGTACGGGCAGCAGGGGCAGCAGTACCCGCAGGACCCGTACCACCACCAGCAGCAGCCGCAGTACGACCAGTACGGCCGGCCGGTCTACCCGCAGCAGCAGGACCCGTACTACCCGCAGCAGCCGCAGCCGCAGTACGAGCAGCCGCAGTACGACCAGTACGGGCGGCCGGTGTACCCGCAGCAGCCGCAGGAGTACTACCAGCAGCCGTACCCGCAGCAGGAGTACTACCAGCCGCAGCCGGTGCAGCCGGTCGCGCCGCCGCAGCCGCAGTCCGTGCAGCCGGTCGCGCCGCCGCCGCCCGCCGCCGCTCCGCCGTTGCGGGCCCCGCGGCCCCGGCCGGCCGAGCCGGAGCCGGTCGTGGACGAGGGCCCCTCCGAGCGGGTCGGCGGCAGCCGGGCCGCCCGGGCGTCGGCGGACTCGTACCCCACCGGGGAGTTCACCTTCGTCGACGAGGTGACGGAGGAGTCCCAGGACGCCATCGACTGGCTGAAGTTCGCCGAGTCGCGCAGCGAGGTGCGGGCCGAGCGCCGGCGCCGGCTGCGCAACCGGCTGATCGGCGCCGCGGTGGCGCTGGCGCTGGTCGGCGGCGGCGTCGGCGGCTACCTGTGGTGGAACCGCGAGGAGACCGCGGCGAAGGCGGCCGGCGGCCGTGCGGTGAACGTGGTCCACCTGCGCGACCTGACCGGCAAGGTCAGCACCGCCCTGCTGGTCGACGACGAGTCGGGCCGCAAGGGCTCGGTGCTGCTGCTGCCCGACACCCTGAAGCTGCCGAGCAACGGCGACTCGGCGACCACCACGGTCGGCCAGTCGCTGGACGCGGTCGGCGCCTCCGCCACCCGCGACGGCCTGGGCACGGTGCTCGGCGCCAAGGTGGACGGCACCTGGCGGCTGGACACCCCGTTCCTGCAGCTGCTGGTCGCGCAGCTGGGCGGGGTCAAGGTCGACGTCAACGCGACGGTCCGGGAGAACAACAAGGCCGACGGCAAGGTGCTCGCCCAGCCGGGCAAGCAGGTGCTGCTGAGCGGCATGGCCTCCGTGGCGTACGCCACCCTGCAGAACCCGGGGGAGACCCGGGACGCCCAGCTGGCCCGGTTCGGGCAGGTGCTGGAGGCGGTGATCCGGACGATGCCGACCGACCTGGCCTCGGCCACCGACGACGTGCACCGGATGAACTCGGTGGCCGACCCCTCGCTGCCGGAGAGCGCACTGGCCGGCGTGCTGGCGCAGCTCGCGCAGCTGGCCAAGGACGGCAAGGTCGCCACCAGCACGCTGAAGACCCGGCCGGACGGCACCCTGGACGAGGCCACGGCCGGTGCCCAGGTGAAGGAGATCCTCGGCGGCGTGGTGCAGAACGCCAAGGGCACCGGCGGTTCCACCCGGGTGGCGGTCGTCAACGCCTCCGGCAGCGACGCGGCCGGGACCTCGGCCAGCGTCCAGGTGCAGAACGCCGGTCTGGACGCGCTGCCCGCCAGCAAGGCGCCCGCCGCGCAGGCCGTTTCGGAGATCCGCTACGCCGACGACGCCAAGCAGGCGGCCGCGAAGTCGCTGGCCGTCAGCCTCGGACTGCCGGAGACCGCGGTGAAGAAGGTCACCGACGCGCAGAACGCCGATCTGGTGCTGGTGGTGGGCAAGGACTACCAGGTGCCGAAAACGCCGTGACGGGCGTGAGATCCTGGAAGGCGTACCCCCGATCTGCCGAGCCGGAAGAGCATCGTGACCGTCACCGACCGTAGCCAGGAACTCATCACCGTCGCCGCCCAGGCGGCGGCCGACAAGCTGGCCCACGACATCATCGCCTTCGACGTCAGCGAGGTGCTGTCGATCACCGACGCCTTCGTGATCGCCTCGGCCGCCAACGACCGCCAGGTCCGCGCGATCGCCGAGGAGATCGAGGACCAGCTGCGCGAGAAGCTGGACACCAAGCCGGTCCGCCGGGAGGGCGAGCGCGAGGGCCGCTGGATCCTGCTGGACTACCTGGACATCGTGGTCCACGTCCAGCACTCCGAGGAGCGCTCCTTCTACTCCCTCGACCGGCTCTGGAAGGACTGCCCCGAGCTGCCGATCCCGGAGGACGCGATGGCCACCCGCAACCGCCCGGAGAACGCCGTCACCGACGCCGCCGGCAACGCCGTGGCGCCCGCCGACGACTTCGGGGCCGACCACTGAGCCGCGGCGCGGCCGGGCCGCGGATCGTCTTCTGGCGGCACGGCCAGACCTCCTGGAACCTGGAGTCCCGGTTCCAGGGGACGACCGACATCGCGCTGACCGACCAGGGCGTCTTCCAGGCGCAGCGGGCGGCCCGGCTGCTGGCCGCGCTCAAGCCGGACCTGCTGATCTCCTCCGACCTCCAGCGGGCCCGGCGCACCGCCGACGAGCTGGCGCGGCTCACCGGGCTGGAGGTGGACCACCACGAGGGCCTGCGGGAGACCTACGCGGGCGAGTGGCAGGGTCTGACCAACTCCGAGATCCGGGCCCGCTACCCGGAGGAGTACGAGGCCTGGTCGCGCGGTGAGCCGGTCCGGCGCGGCGGCGGCGAGCTGGCCACCGAGGTGGCCGACCGCGCGGTGCCGGTGGTGCTGGACGCGGTCGACAAGCTGCCCGACAACGGCACCGTCGTGGTGGTCAGCCACGGCGGCACCATCCGCACCATGATCGGGCGGCTGCTCGACATGGAGCCGGCCCAGTGGGAGCGGTTCGGCGGCCTGTCGAACTGCTGCTGGTCGGTGATGGGCCAGGGCGCCCGCGGCTGGCGGTTGCTGGAGCACAACGCCGGCACCCTGCCGCAGCCGGTCATCGGCGACGAGACCTGACGGCAGCCGGGGCGCGATTTCACAGTTCCGGCTCTGACCAGCTAGAGTCTTCCTCGTTGCCAGCGAGGAACGCGGACCGGAAGGTAAGCCGAAATCGCGAGGCTGCGGGGCTATAGCTCAGTTGGTAGAGCGATTGCATGGCATGCAATAGGTCTGGAGTTCGATTCTCCATAGCTCCACTCCGCACCGATGGTCGCGAGTGGTTGGTCGTCAGTGTCGCGGGGCTATAGCTCAGTTGGTAGAGCGATTGCATGGCATGCAATAGGTCTGGAGTTCGATTCTCCATAGCTCCACAGTCTCGTGAAAGCCGCCGTCCTCAGGACGGCGGCTTTTCGCATCAGTGCACGTGGTCGACGGCGGGCAGCCCGGGGTCGGCCACCAGGCGCTCCATCCGGCGGCGGTCCTCCGGGCCCTCCGGGGTGTAGACCACCAGGTGGCACTCGGGCGCGGCCGGGATGGTCAGGTACGCCGCCTCGAAGGCCATCTCGCCGACCGCCGCGTGCCGGAACACCTTCCGCGAGGTCCGCGGCGGCGCCACCTCCTGCCGGGCCCACAGCTCGCGGAACTCCGCACTGGCCGCGCTCAGGTCCCGGATGTACTCCTCCCAGACCGGTTCGCCGACGTGCCGCCCGTACGCGCCGCGCAGCCGCCCGACCATCCGGGGCAGCTCCTCGGCCCGGTTCAGGAAGGGGTTGCAGCAGGCGGGCACGGTGAAGGCGCACCACATGGAGTTCCGCCGCCCGTCGGGCGAGCTGGGCCGGGTCGCGCCCGGGAAGAGCGCGTCGTACGCGGCGTTGTGCAGCAGCACGTCGTACCGGCCGTTGGAGATCGCGGCGGGCATCGGGTCCAGGCCGTCCAGGATCACCTGGCAGGTGCGGTCCAGCACCGGTGCGGCCGGGCCGGCCTGCGGGGTCGGCGTCCCGGCCAGCCGGAACAGGTGGTCGCGCTCGGCCGCGTCCAGCCGCAGCGCCCGGGCCACCGCGGTGAGCACCTGCGCGCTGGCGTTGATCGGCCGGCCCTGCTCCAGCCACGTGTACCAGGTGACCCCGACGCCGGCGAGCTGTGCCAGCTCCTCCCGGCGCAGGCCCGGGGTGCGGCGGCGCGGCCCGGGCGGCAGGCCCACCGCCTCCGGGCTCACCCGGGCCCGGCAGGCGCGCAGGAACGCGGCCAGCTCGGTGCGCCGCTGCTCGGGCCCGCTCCGCGGGCGCGCGGCTTCCTCGATCACGTTCGTCCCCCGTCGTGACGGCCCGCCTGGTGCTGCCGGTACCAGGATCAGCAGGCTCTAACCACCAGTATGCGAGGCGCCCCACGATGGTTCCATGACGGACCTTCAGACCCGCCCCGCCGTCGCGGCGCCCGCCCCGGGCGGCCCGCGGCCGGGTGCGCTGCTCACCCTGATCCTGGCCGGACAGCTGATGGCGGTGCTCGACATCGCCATCGTCAACGTCGCCGTCCCCACCATCCGGGCCGACCTGCGTGCCACCGGCGCCGCCCTGCAACTGGTGGTGGCCGGCTACACCATCGCGTACGCGGTGCTGCTGATCACCGGTGCCCGGCTCGGCGCCCGGTACGGCTACGCCCGGCTGTTCCGCTACGGGCTGGCCGGCTTCACCGCGGCCTCGCTGGCCTGCGGGCTGGCGCCGGGTACGGAGGCGCTGATCGGCTTCCGGGTGCTGCAGGGCGTCGGGGCGGCGGTGATGGTGCCTCAGGTGATGAGCCTGATCCAGCGGACCTTCACCGGCCCGGCCCGGGTGCGGGCGCTCGGGCTGTACTCGGCGGTGCTGGCCGGCGGGATGGCGGCCGGGCAGGTGCTCGGCGGACTGCTGGTCAGCGCAGACCTGTTCGGTGCGGGCTGGCGGCCGGTGTTCCTGGTCAACGTGCCGCTCGGGGTGGCGCTGCTGCTCGCCGGGCGCCGGCTGCTGCCGGCCGCGCCGGGCGATCCGGGCCGCCGCTTCGACGTGCCCGGCCTGGTGGTGCTGGCCCTCGCGCTGGGGCTGCTGGTGGTGCCGCTGGTGCTCGGCCACGAGCTGGGCTGGCCCGCCTGGGGCTGGGTGATGCTGGCCGGCAGCGGGGTGCTGTTCGCCGTCTTCGCGGTGGTCGAGTGGCGGATCGCCGCGCGCGGCGGCCAGCCGTTGATCCCGGCGCGGGTGCTGCGCTCGCCCGGGCTGCTGCCGGCCGCCGGGGCGGTGTTCCTGGTGATGGCGGGCTTCGCGGGGTTCATGTTCGCCTTCGCGCTGCACCAGCAGGCCGGGCTCGGGCACAGCGCGCTGAAGGCCGGGCTGCTGTCCGCGCCGGTCGCGGTCGGCTTCGGCGTCTCCAGCCTGCACTGGCAGCGGCTGCCCGCCCGGCTGCACCGGGCGCTGCCGGTGCTCGCCCTGGCCCTGGTCGCGCCGGCCTACCTGGCGACCGGGTGGCTGCTGCGCGACGGCGGCCCGGTCGACCTGGTCGCCGAGCTGGTGCTCACCGGGCTCGGCCTGGCGGCCGGGTGCGCGTACAGCCCGCTGTTCGGCCGGGCGCTGGCCCGGGTCGACCCGGCGGACGCCGCCGACGCCGGCGGCGTGGTGGTCACCCTGGTGCAGCTCGGCCAGGTGGTCGGCGTCGCCGTGCTCGGCACGGTCTTCCTCGGCCGGGTCCGCTTCCCGGCCACCGCCGCGGCCTCCGGCCACGCGCTGTGGACCGCCGCCGCGGTGATCGCCGGAGCCCTGGTGCTGGCCGCGCTGTCCGCGCTGGCGGGGACGCGGAACCGCGAGAAAGTGAATTAGGGACACGGTCCCCGACCGTGTACAGTTGTCGATGTCGCCGGGGGAAACGCCGGGGACAGCGACAAGGGGCTATAGCTCAGTTGGTAGAGCGATTGCATGGCATGCAATAGGTCTGGAGTTCGATTCTCCATAGCTCCACAGTGAATTGAGAGGCCGTCACCCGATCCGGGTGACGGCCTCTCGCGTTTACCGGAACCGCCTTACGGGCGGGGTGCCGCGGGCGCTACGGTCGGGTCCATGGCCGATCTGGAGCGGAAGCGGAACGAGGAGCTGGCGCGGATACTGCACCAGCTGGGGTGGAGCCCGGAGCGGCTGGCTCGGGAGGTCAGCGCCGTCCTTCCGTCCGGGCTGGCGATCAGCTCCACCGCGCCGTACAAGTGGCGGGACCGCGGCATGGTGCCGCGCTCGCCGCACGACCAGACGGTCTGCGAGGTGCTCGGCCGGGCGGTCGGCATCGCCGTCACCTACGAGCAGCTGTGGGGCCAGATGGGCTCCAACCGCGGCGCCAAGGTGCTCTCGCCGCGGCTGCTCACCGACCCGTGGACGGCCGACACCGCGCAGACCGCGCTGCGCGAGGCGGGCGCCGACGCGGCACCGGTCCGGCTGACCGACCTGTTCCGCGGCGACGAGCTGGAGCAGGCCGCCCGGCACTGGGCCTCCCCGCCGCCCGAGGTGACCGGCGGCGAGGGCGCGCTGCGGATCGCCCCCGAGCAGCTCGCCGACCTGCGGCTGAGCTACGAGTCCAAGCAGCGCCTGGAGCGGGCCTACGGCGGCGGCCTGATCCTGGATCCGGCCAAGGCGGAGCTGGCGATGGTCGGCAAGCTGCTGGAGCTCGGCTGCTACGACGAGGCGCTCGGCCGGGAGCTCTACGGCGCCGCCAGCCGACTGGCCCGGCTGGTCGGCTGGGCCGCCTACGACCTGGGCCACGACGCGGCCGCGCAGCGGGCGTTCGTCGCCGCGCTGCGGGCGGCGCACGTCTCCGGCGACCCGCGGCTCGGGGTCGGCGTGGTGGGCTGCCTCGCGGTGCAGGCCACCTACAACTCGGGCGGCCGGGGCCTGGACCCGGTCGCCATGCTGTCCACCGCGCTGCGCGCCGCGGACGAGGTGCTGACCCCGCGTGAGCGGGCCCTGCAGCTGGGCCGGATCGCCCGGGCGCACGGCCGCAAGGGCGAGCAGTTCAGCGCGGAGGCGGTCGCCGAGCGGGCGTTCCGGGCGCTGGAGGGCCCGGAGTCGGGGCCGCAGGAACGGGCCGACCTGGAGGGCATGGTGGGGGAGGCGTACCTGTTCCTCGGCGAGCACGAGCGGGCCCGTGAGCTGCTGTCCGGGGCGATCTCCGAGCTGTCGCCCGAGCGGGCCCGCGGCCGGGCGCTGCTGATGGTCCGGCTGGCCGACTCCTACCGACGCACCGGGGACCTCGACGAAGCGCTCCGGGCCGCCGACCGGGCCAGGCTGCTGGCGGCCGGCATGCAGTCGGCGCGGGTCGCGCGGGCGCTGCGCGACTTCGACGGGGCCATGCGGGCGGAGTAGGTCGGCCCCGCGGGCGGAGCGGGTCGGCCCCGCGCGACTTCGACGGGGCCCCGCGGGCGGAGTGGCGGCGCCGAGGGGCGGAATGTCAGGCGGGAGAAGGTGGGGCGTGCGGTACCCTGAGGCCATGCGAACCGTGCGCCTGCTGCTTAGCCGGCCGCGCTGACCAGGACCGGCCGAGGCCGGAGTCAGCGTGGCGACCCCTCCTGCGGAGGGGTTTTCTGCTTTCTACGGCGTGTTCGCTGACTGATGACGATGGAGCCCGAAGGACCATGAGCGAGACGACCCCCGCTTCCGGCGCGGCCGAAGCCGCCACCGAGCCTTTCCGCTACGGCGCCGCGCTGGCCGCCGAGATCGAGTCCCGCTGGCAGGACCTGTGGGAGAAGGAGGGGACGTTCAACGCCCCCAACCCCACCGGCCCGCTGGCCGACGGCTCCGAGGTCTCCGGGAAGCCGCACAGCTTCATCATGGACATGTTCCCGTACCCGTCCGGCGCCGGCCTGCACGTCGGCCACCCGCTGGGGTACATCGCCACCGACGTGTACGCCCGCTACCAGCGGATGACCGGCCACAACGTGCTGCACACCCTGGGCTACGACGCCTTCGGCCTGCCCGCCGAGCAGTACGCGGTGCAGACCGGCACCCACCCGCGGGTGTCCACCGAGGCCAACATCGCCAACATGCGCCAGCAGCTGCGCCGGCTGGGCCTGGGCCACGACTCGCGCCGCTCGATCTCCACGATCGACCCGGACTACTACCGCTGGACGCAGTGGATCTTCCTGCAGATCTTCAACTCCTGGTACGACGGCGAGGCCGGCAAGGCCCGCCCGATCGCCGAGCTGATCGGCCAGTTCGAGTCCGGCGCCCGTGAGGTCCCGGGCGGCCGCGGCTGGTCCGAGCTGTCCGGCGTCGAGCGCGACGAGGTGCTGAGCGAGTACCGCCTGGCGTACTCCAAGGAGGTGCCGGTCAACTGGTGCCCCGGCCTGGGCACCGTGCTGGCCAACGAGGAGGTCACCGCGGACGGCCGCTCCGAGCGCGGCAACTTCCCGGTCTTCAAGTCCAACCTGCGCCAGTGGATGATGCGGATCACCGCGTACTCCGACCGCCTGATCGCCGACCTGGACCTGCTGGACTGGCCCGAGGCGATCAAGCTGCAGCAGCGCAACTGGATCGGCCGCTCCGAGGGCGCCCGCGTCGACTTCGCCGTCGGCGAGGACCGGATCACCGTCTTCACCACCCGCCCGGACACCCTGTTCGGCGCCACCTACATGGTGCTGGCCCCCGAGCACGGCCTGGTCGACTCGATCGTCCCGGCCGCCTGGCCCGCCGGCGTCCCCGCCGAGTGGACCGGCGGCGCCGCCACCCCGGCCGAGGCCGTGGCCGCCTACCGGGCCACCGCCGCCGCCAAGTCGGACGTCGAGCGCCAGGTCGAGGCCAAGGTCAAGACCGGCGTTTTCACCGGCGCGTACGCGACCAACCCGGTCAGCGGCGAGCAGGTCCCGGTCTTCATCGCGGACTACGTGCTGATGGGTTACGGCACCGGCGCGATCATGGCCGTCCCGGCCCACGACCACCGCGACTTCGCCTTCGCCCGCGCCTTCGCGCTGCCGATGCGCTGCGTGGTCGAGCCCACCGACGGCCGCGGCGACTCCCCGGCGGACTGGGACGACGCCTTCGACACCTACGACTCCGTCATCGTCAACTCCGCGCGCGAGGACCTGTCGCTGGACGGGCTGAGCGTCGTCGACGCCAAGGCCCACGTCACCGGCTGGCTGGCCGAGCGCGGCATCGGCGAAGGCACCGTCAACTACCGCCTGCGCGACTGGCTGTTCAGCCGCCAGCGGTACTGGGGCGAGCCCTTCCCGATCGTCTACGACGAGACCGGCGCCATGCACGCGCTGCCCGAGTCGATGCTGCCGGTCGAGGTCCCCGAGGTCGAGGACTACTCGCCGCACACCTACGACCCGGACGACGCCACCTCCTCGCCGAAGACCCCGCTGTCCCGCAACGAGGACTGGGTCACCGTCGAGCTGGACCTGGGCGACGGCGTCCGGACGTACCGCCGCGAGACCAACACCATGCCCAACTGGGCCGGTTCCTGCTGGTACGAGCTGCGCTACGTCGACCCGGTGAACTCCGCCCGGGTGGTCGACCCGGCCAACGAGGCGTACTGGATGGGCCCGACGGCCGAGAAGCCGGCCGGCGGCGTCGACCTGTACGTCGGCGGTGCCGAGCACGCGGTGCTGCACCTGCTGTACGCCCGCTTCTGGCACAAGGTGCTGCACGACCTGGGCCACGTGTCCTCGGTCGAGCCGTTCCACAAGCTGTTCAACCAGGGCATGATCACCGCCGACGTGTACCGCGACGAGCGGGGCTTCCCGGTCCCGGCCGCCGAGGTCGAGGAGCGGGACGGCCAGTACTTCTGGCAGGGCGAGCCGGTCAAGCGCGAGGCCGGCAAGATGGGCAAGTCCCTGAAGAACGCCGTCGCCCCCGACGAGATCGCCGACGAGTACGGCGCGGACACCCTGCGCCTGTACGAGATGTCGATGGGCCCGCTGGACGTCTCCCGCCCGTGGGACACCCGCGCCGTCGTCGGCTCGTACCGCTTCCTGCAGCGGCTGTGGCGCAACGTCGTCTCGGAGACCACCGGCGAGCTGGTCGTCACCGACGAGCCCGCCGACGAGGCGACGCTGCGCGCCCTGCACAAGGCGATCGACGGCATCCGCGGCGACATGGCCGGCCTGCGCTTCAACACCGCCGTCGCCAAGGCCATCGAGCTGAACAACTACCTGGTGAAGCGCGGCTCCACCCCGCGCGAGGTGGCCGAGCAGATCGTGCTGATGGTCGCCCCGCTGGCCCCGCACATCGCCGAGGAGCTGTGGCGCCGCCTGGGCCACGAGGAGTCGCTGGCCTTCGCGGACTACCCGGTCGCCGACCCGGCGTACGTGGTGGACGAGACGGTCACTTGCGTTGTGCAGATCAAGGGCAAGGTCAAGGCCCGCCTGGAGGTCGCGCCGTCGATCTCCGACGCGGACCTGGAGACGCTGGCCCTGGCCGACCCGGCCGTGGTCGCCGCGATCGGCGACGCGCCGGTGCGCAAGGTCATCGCCCGCGCGCCGAAGCTGGTGAACATCGTCACCGGCTGACGCCGCACGGTCCTGGACCGACGGTCCCCGTTCTCGCTGGTGAGTGCCGGCGGGGGCGGGGACAATCGTTTCCGATGGACGTGTCACGGCCCGTGCGGTCCCTCGGAGTCGGGCCGACCGCGCTGCTCCTCGGCATCGCGGCCGCGGTGGCCCTCGTCGTTCTCGCCGCGGCCGGCGCCCTCGGCGCGGTGGGCGACATCGGTACCTCGCTCACCGCGGACCCGCCGCAGGGCAGGGCGGGCAGCACCGTCAAGGTCGAGGGACGGAACTTCAAGAACTGCCAGGGTGACTTCCTGGTGATGTGGGACGGGCAGGAGGCCGGCGCCGTCGACGCCCACCCCTACGGCTTCGGCAACTTCTCGGTCCAGTTCACGGTCCCGGTTGGGGCCGAGCCCGGCCGGCACTGGTTCTCCGCACGCTGCAAGGCCGCGACGGTCGACGGCAGCCCCGGCTCCCCGGTCGCCGCCTTCACCGTCGTCGCGGCCGAACCGGCGGCTAGGCCCCAACTGGTGGTGGATCCCCCGCGCGGGGCGGCCGGGCAGCAGGTGACGGTCACCGGCAGCCGGTTCGACGCCTGCGCCGGCGGTTCCGCCGACCTCTGGTTCGACACCCGGGAGCCGGGGAGGGGCGCCACCGTCCCGGTCACCGCCGACGGCGGCTTCACCGTGGGCGGCACCGTCCCGGCCGGCCTGGCGGCAGGTCCGCACACGCTGCACGCCGCCTGCGCGGACCGGCCGGAGGCGGCGGCCGAGGCGCCCTTCACAGCACTCGAGGGCGGCACCGGCGGGATCCCGACGGACGACCCGGCGTCGAGCGGCACCGGTGGTGGCGGGTCTGGCGGAGGGGCAGGTGGCTCTGAAGGTTCAGGCGGTTCCGGCGGGTCCGGGAACGGCTCGTCCGGAGGCGGGGGAGCGGGGCTGACCGGGGCGCAGTGGGGCGCCGTACTCGGCGGCGCGGCGCTGCTCGCCGGCGCGAGCGGGTACGGGCTCTCGCGGCGGCGCGGACCCGGTTGGGTCGGCAAGCACGTCACCGCCCACGGCCGGCCGGTCGGACCCGGCCGGTACCGGGTCGCCGAGGCCACCGGTACCGCCGCCGGCAGCCGCTCGCACAGCGTCCGGCTGGAGCCGCGCCCCGACCCGGGCACCCAGCACCTCGAGGAGGGCGAACGATGAGCACCCCCACCGCCGTCGGACCCGTCACCGTCCGGGACGTCCTGTTCGACGGCCGACAGGTCGACCCGGTCTCCGCCATCGAGGACTCGCTGCACCGCCAGGGCGCCGTCCCCGCCCTGGTCGGCGGGGCCGGCCGGCTCACCGGCGCGGGCGGGCGGGCCGTCGAGCACGAGGTCGCCGCCGTGCTCGACCGCCTGCTCGCCCTGGACCTGCTCGACCTCGCCGCCGGCGGCTGGGCCCGCCACTCCGCGCTGCGCGCCGCCGCCCGGCGCACCCGCGACGCACCCGGCAGCGAGGAGGTGGTGACGATGGCCCGGCACCGGATCAGCTCCAGCCACCGGCCCGGGGTCGAGCTGCTGGTCGACGGCGTACCGGTGGGCGTCCTGGAACTGGCCCTGGAGGTGTCGTTCGAGGTGGAAGCACTGGTGGCGGTGGTCCGCCGGGCCCGGCTGATGTCCGCCAGGACCGCGCGCTGCACGGTCGCCGGAAGCCTCGCCGCCCACGGACACGTCCTCGCCGAACGCAGGCTGCACTACGACCTGCCGGGCGCGGTGCGGCTGCGGCACGGCGTCCGGTTGCTGCGCTCCTGAGTGCCGCCGCTCTCTCCGGGCCGCCGGGCGTTCCGGGGGCCGCAGGGACGTTCCGGTGCCGCTCCGCTCAGGGCGACGCGGCGTGCAGGCGGTCGGCCAGGACGCGGACCCGCTCGACCAGTTCCGGCGGCTCGTGCACGGTGAACTCGAAGCCCAGTACAGCGATGTGCACCGCCAGACCGTCCAGCGAGTTGGACCCCGCCCGCAGCGTGCAGCTGTCCTCGTCGATCGGCTCGACCAGCCCCGACGTCGGCGTCACCCGGGCCGCCACCACGTGCGCCGGTGCCCGCACCGTGAACCGCGCCTGGTAGCGGTACTGGCCGACCGCCACCTCCCACGACGCCCAGCGGCGCACGTCCTCGTCCGGCGGCCGGCGCGGGGTGAAGCGCGGGCCGGACGGCGGCTTGAGGGTGATCCGGTCGACCCGGAAGTTCCGCCAGTCCGCGCGGGCGGTGTCGTACGCGACCAGGTACCAGCGGGTGCCGGAGTGCACCAGCCGGTGCGGCTCCACGTCCCGGCGGCTCTCGCTCCCGTCGTGCGCCCGGTAGTCGAAGCGCAGCCGCTCCGCCGCCCGGCACGCGGCGGCGATCGCGGTCAGCGTCTCCGCGTCCACCGTCGGACCGTTGCTGCCCAGCGCCACGGTCGCCACCGCGAGCGACTCCACCCGGTGCCGCAGCCGGGACGGCATCACCTGCTGCAGCTTCGCCAGGGCCCGGACCGAGGACTCCTCGATGCCGTCGATCGTCCCGCCCGCCGCCGTCCGCAGGCCCATCGCGACCGCGACCGCCTCCTCGTCGTCCAGCAGCAGCGGCGGCATCTCCGCCCCCGCGCCGAGCCGGTAACCGCCCGCCACACCCGGGGCGGAGTCCACCGGGTACCCGAGGGTGCGCAGCTTCTCCACGTCCCGGCGGACCGTGCGGACGTCCACGTCGAGGCGGGTCGCCAGGTCCGCGCCCGACCAGTCGCGGCGGACCTGGAGCAGCGAGAGCAGGCGCAGCAGACGGGCCGAGGTCTCCAACATGCCGCCAGTCTGGCAGCGATCGCGGACAGCTACCGCCCTCGGCGGGCCCGGCCGTCGTGCCTGGCCGTCGCGCCCGGCGTGCCCGGTCGTCGCGGCCGGCGTGCCCGGTCGTCGCGGCCGGCGTGCCCGGTCGTCGCGGCCGGCGGGACCGGCTACCGCCCTCGGCGAACCCTGAGATCATCCCTGACGTCTCCCTGATCTCCGGCTCCGAGCGCCCGTACGACCTCCTCCCGGCCCGGCTCGCGGGCTACGGTGGAGGCCCGGCACTCGCACGGACCGCAGCCGGCGGTCCCGGGCCGGACGGGCGGAAGGTGGGCTCCCGATGGATGCGCTCGGTGTGGTGGTCGCCCTGGCCGCCGCTTTCGGACTGACCCTGCTGATCCTGGCGGTGATCGTCACGGTGAAGGCCGTCAAGGCCGTCGCCGACGGGGTGCACAAGCAGGAGGTCAAGGCCCGGAGGGCCGTGGAGAACGCCACTCTCAAGGCGAAGAGCTTCGCCAAGCCCGGCGACCCGGGCAAGCTCGCCGCGGTCCGGCTCGAACTGCGGACCGCCCTCGACTCCACCCGGCAGGTCCTCCAGGCCGGCCACGTCGAGGACAGCCAACTCGGCGAGTCACTCCAACTGCTCGCCCGGCTGGACACCCACGCCGCCGAACTCGACACCGAACTGCGCCTGCTGGAGCGCGAACCCGACGCCGCCCGGGTCAGCGCCAAACTCCCCGAACTGCGCGAACGTGCCGACCGGATCACCCACTCCGCCGACTCGCTGCGCTGGGCTGCCCAGGACCGCATGCGACGCTTCGCCGACGACGAGCTGGTGCGGCTGAGCAAGGAGTGCGAGGACGAGGCGGGCGCCCTCCGGCACTGGACCCCGGCCGACGCGCCGACCGGGTCTGCGGACGGTCCTGCGGATGCCGGGGCCGGGGCCGGTGCTGGTGCCGGGGCCGCACGTGGCGCCGCCGGTGCGGAACGTGACGCGTCGCGCCGGGGGATCACCGCCGGGCGCCAGCCCAGCGCCGAGGAACTGCTCGGCCTCGCCGCCGAACCGCTCAGCCGGCTCGCCGAACGCCTCCGCAAGCCCGGGCGCCCCGGCCCGGCCGCGGCCGACCGTCCATAGCCGCCCGAGGGTGGCCGACCGTCCGTAGGTGACTGCCGGTAGCCGACCGGCCGTGGCCGACCGCCACGGCCGGTTCGTTCTCTGTGGCCGACCGCGGTGGCCGGTTCGTTGGCCGTCCGTCGACAGGCCGGGTCGCCCGGGCCGTCGACCGGGTCCGCCGCGTGGGTGGGTTCCACGTGGCCCGGCGCTGTTGTCCGGTGCGGGCGGGAGGTAACCTCCGGCACATGCCCGGGCACCTCGCACTTGTCACCGACTCCACGGCGTACCTCCCGCAGGAAGCCGTCGACCGACACCGGATCCGGGTGGTCCCGCTGAGCGTTGCGGTCGGTGACGAGGTGCTGGCCGAGGGCGTCGAAATCTCCCCCAAGGACGTCGCCGAGGCGCTGCGCGGCAAGCACCGGGTGACGACCTCCCGCCCCAGCCCCGAGACCTTCGCGGCCGCCTACCGGGCCGCCGCCGAGGCCGGGGCGAGTGGCGTCGTCTCGGTGCACATCAGCGGTGAGCTGTCCGGCACGGCGGAGGCCGCCCAGCTGGCAGCCGCCGAGGCGACCGTCCCGGTCCGCGTGGTCGACAGCCGACTGGTCGGCATGGCCCTGGGCATGTGCGTCCTCGCCGCGGCCGAGGCCGCCGAGGCCGGTGCCGACCTGGACGGCGCCGTCGCGGCCGCCGAGCGCCGCGCCGAGGAGACCCGGAGCTTCTTCTACGTCGACACGCTGGAGCACCTCCGCCGGGGCGGCCGGATCGGCGCCGCCCGGGCCCTGGTCGGATCCGCGCTGGCGGTGAAGCCACTGCTGCACCTCACCGGCGGCCGGATCGAACCGTTGGAGAAGGTCCGCACCGCCTCCCGCGCCATCGCCAGGCTCGAAGAGATCGCCGTCGACTGCGCGGCCGACCGCGAGGTCGACATCGCCGTCCACCACCTCGCCGCCGAGGACCGGGCCGAGCCGCTCGCGGAGCGCCTGCGGGAACGGGTACCCGGTCTGCGGGAGCTGTACGTGAGCGAGGTCGGCGCGGTGATCGGCGCCCACGTCGGGCCGGGCCTGCTGGCGGTCGTGGTCTCGCCGCGCTGACGGGTCGTCGGTATCCGGCTCGTCGGAACCCAGGTCATCGGTACCCGGCTCGTTGGTACCGGGGGTGGCGGTAATCGGGCCGTCGAAACTCGCTCGTCCGGGGGACACGGGTTGTCCACAGGCGGGGTTTGTCCACAGCTTGGCGGCCGTCTCTGACGGGGGTCCGGGGACGGACGTACGGTCCACGCCATGAAGACCTTCGTCCCGGGTGCTGCCCGACGCCGAGAGACCGCCGACGCCGCGCGCGGTCGCCTGTCCCAGCTCTTCACGGGCGCGCCGCCCTTCGGCACGGGTGAGGCCGCTCTCCTGGCCGAGCCGGTGCCGGCGGGCGGTGCCGGTCCGCCGGCGGCCGCCGAGGCGGTGGACGGAACCGAGGTGGTGGGCGGGGGCGCGACGTTGCCGGTGGAGCCGGCGGGGCTGCCGCCCCCCGGTGATCCGTCCGGCGATCCGCCCGCAGGCCTGACGACCCCGCCGCCTGCCGGTCCGACGAATGCGGCGCCCGCCGTCGGCCCGACGACCGTGCCGTCCGACGTCGGCCCTTCGACCCCGCTGCCCGCCGCCGACCGCCCGGAGCCGACCACGTCCACCCGTCCCGGTGCCCGCCCCCTGGAGCCGTCCCAACCGCAGGACACCGAGCCCGTTGCCGACGACCCGCCGCCGAGGCGGCTGCCCCTGACACTCCATCCGGCCCTCGTCTTCGACCGGCGGGCGGTGCTCGGCCTGTCGCTGCTGCTCGTTCTCGCCGTCGGGTATGCGGTCCAGCACTTCTGGCTGGGCCGACCCCAGCCGGTGCCCATCCCGGCGGTCGCGGGCAGCGTTCCCGCAGCGGCGTCCTCCACCGGCCGCAGCGGCCCCGGCCCGCCCGCCCCGATCGGCGGCACGCAGGCCGGCGGTACCCAGGTCGGAGGCGCGCAGGTCGTGGTCGACGTCGCGGGTGACGTCCAGAACCCGGGTCTGCGGACGCTGCCCGGCGGCTCCCGCGTCGCCGACGCCCTGCGCGCCGCCGGGGGAGCCGTCCCCGGCGCCGACACCGACGGGCTCAACCTCGCCCGTGTCCTCACCGACGGCGAACAGGTCCTGGTCGGCGGCCCACCGCCCGCCGGCTCCGCCGCCCCCGCCGGACCGCTGAGCCTCAACCGCGCCACCACCGAACAGCTCGACACCCTCCCCGGCGTCGGCCCGACCCTCGCGCAGCGCATCGTCCAGTACCGCCTGGCTCACGGCCCGTTCAGCTCCCTCGACGAGCTCCGCCAGGTCGGCGGTATCGGCCCTCGCAAGTTCGACGACATCAAGCCCCTGCTGACGCTCTGACACCTCGCGCCGGATGCCCGGATGCCCGGATGCCCGGGCGGCCGGGCGGCCGGTGTCGGTCCACCTCCGTTGCGCCGCCGCCCACGCCCAGACCCCCACGCCCCGACCCCCACCGCTGCACCCGACCGCCCAGGGAGGTGCCGATGTCCGCCAAGCCCGTCGCCCTCCCGCCCGCCGACCTGCGCCTCCTGGTCCCCACGGCCACCGCCTGGGCGGTCACGGCCCTCGTCCTCGGCGCCGGCCCTGTCAGCCGTAGCGAGCTGCCGTTGCTCGCCGTGCCGGCCGCGCTTCTCGCCCTCCTCCTGTTCGCCGTCCGTACACCCCGCCGCACCGCGCTCCTCCGGACGCTCGCGGCCGCACTGCTGACCGCCACCGCCGCCGTCACCACCACCGTCCTGCACACCGCCGACCTCTACCGGGGGCCGCTCCCCGCGCTCGCCGTCTCCGGTGCCGAGCTGACCGTCGACCTGACCGTCACCGGCGACCCCAAGTCCCGTACCGGCCACACCAACGGCACCACGCCCGGCCAGCCCAGGCTGCTCGTGCCGGCCAGGGTCGACCGGGTCGGCGCGACCGCGACCCGTACCCCGGTGACCGTGACGGTCCGCGCCAAGGACGCCGCCGCCTGGCGCACCCTGATCCCGTCGACCCGCGTCCGTGCCGCCGTCCACGTCCTGCCCAACGCCGCCCCCGAAGCCCCGGCTACCCCCGAAGCCCCTGCCATCCCACCCGCCTCGGACACTCCGCTCGCGCCACCTGCGCTTGCGGGGCCGCCACCGCCCGTCCCGGATCCTCCACCCGCGACGTCCGCCGAGGCCGTGCCGCTCGCACCCGCCGTCCGTGCCCTGTCCACCGCAGGTCCCGACAGCCGTCCGGCGGCGGACGACGCGTCAACTGCCGACCCCGCCGCCCCGTCCGCTCCGTCCGCCTCCTCGGGCGGAGCCGTCGCCGACGGCCCCGTCACCGCCGCCCGAACCACCGCCGTCCGTACCGACTCCGCCGCCCTGCTGGTCGCCCTGGGCCCGCCCCGGCTCCTCGCCCCGCCGAGCCTTCCGCAGCGCGCCGCCGCCAGGCTCCGGGCCGGCCTGCGCGACGCCTGCGACCACCTGCCGCCCGATACCCGGGGCCTGCTCCCCGGCCTGGTGGTCGGCGACACCTCCCGCCTCCCCGACGACCTCGCCGACGCCTTCCGTGCCACCGACCTCGGTCACCTGACCGCCGTCAGCGGGGCGAACTTCGGGATCCTGCTCGCCGTCCTGCTGGGCACGCCGAGCACCGCCGGCACCGCCCGCCGCGGCGGTCTCGCCGCCCGACTCGGCCTCTCCCTGCGGACGACCGCCGCAGTCGGCACCGCGTTGACGCTCGCCTTCGTCACCGTCTGCCGGCCCGACCCGAGCGTCCTGCGCGCCGCGGCCACCGGTCTCATCGCGCTGCTCGCCCTCGCCACCGGCCGCCCCCGCCAGGGCCTGCCCGCCCTCTGCGGCGCCGTGCTGGTCCTGCTGCTGCTCGACCCGCCGCTCGCCCGCTCCTACGGATTCCTGCTGTCCGCGCTCGCCACCGCCGGGCTGCTCACCCTCGGGCCGCGCTGGGCGGCCGCTCTGCAGGCCCGCCACTGGCCGCCCCATCTCGCCTCCGCCGTCGCGGCGACCGCCGCCGCCCAGGCGTTCTGCGCACCGGTGACGATCCTGCTCGCGCCGCGCGTCAGCCTGGTCGCCGTCCCCTGCAACCTGCTCGCCGAGGCGGCGGTCGCCCCGGCGACCCTGCTCGGCTTCGCCGTGCTCGCCACCGACCCGGTCTCCCACCCGGCCGCCCGCTTCCTCGCCGACCTGGCCGCGGTACCGGCCGCATGGCTCGTCACGGTGGCCCGGCGCGGGGCCGCGTTGCCGGGTGCCGAGCTCGCCTGGCCGCACGGCCTCGCCGGCGCGGGCCTGCTCGTCGCGGTGACCGTGGCGCTCTGCTGGGCCGTCCCGCCGCTGCTCGCCACCCGACGGCTGCGCGGCAACCGGGCCCGCGCGCTGCTCGCCCTCGCGCTGGCGGTGCTGCTCCCGGCGGTGCTGCTCCGTCCGCCGAGCCTGGTCCGGATCGCGACCGGCTGGCCGCCGCCCGGCTGGCGGCTCGTCCTGTGCGACATCGGCCAGGGCGACATGGCGGTGCTGCCGCTCGGCGGCGACAGCGCGGTGGTGGTGGACGCCGGCCCCGAGCCGAAAGCCGCCGACGCGTGCCTGCGCGAGCTCGGCATCAGCCGGATCCCGCTCCTCGTCCTGACCCACTTCCACGCGGACCACGCCGAGGGCCTACCCGGCGTGCTGCGGGGCCGTGCGGTCGGCGCGCTGCAGGTCACCACCCTGGACGCGCCGCCCGGCGAGCGGGCCCGGGTCACCGGGTGGGCGCAGGCCGCGCGGATCCCGGTCCTCCGGGCCGGTCGGGGCGAGCGGCGGACGGCCGGCCCCGGCCTGAGCTGGGAGGTGCTGTGGCCGGACACCGTCCCGGCACCGGACGCGCCCGGTCCCAACAATGCGAGCGTCGCCCTGCTGGTCACCGTCGGCACCGGCCGGGACGCCGTCCGGATCGCGCTGCTCGGCGACCTCGAACCGGCCGCGCAGGCGGCGGTGCTGCGCCGCGGTCCGCCACTCGGACCGGTGGACGTGCTGAAGGTCGCCCACCACGGCTCCGCCAACCAGGACCGGGCGCTGACGGCCGCTCTGCACCCGCGGCTGGCCCTGATCTCCTGCGGCATCGGCAACCCGTACGGGCACCCGTCCCCACACACCGTCGCGGACCTGCGGGGGCTCGGCGCCACCGTCCTGCGTACCGACCAGAGAGGGGACATCGCCGTCCTCGGCACCCACGACCGGCTGACCGCGGCCACCCACCCCCACCCGCCACGCGGCTGACCGTCCCGGCCGGTCGGCGGGGCGTCAGTCCTGCTCGCGCCAGCCGTCGTGCTCGGCGATCAGGCCGTCGAGGCCCTCCAGCACCTCGGCCGTCCAGCCGTCCTCCTCGGGGGCCTCCAGGACGACCAGCCACTGGGCGTCCTCGGCGTCGTCCTCGCCGGCCAGCGAGTCCCGGACAACCTCCGGATCGGCCAGCACGGGCCAGCGGGCGGACAGCTCCTCCGCGACGGCCTCGGCGGTGTCGCGGTCGGGCAGGACGAGCAGCTGACGGTCATGGTTCGCGGTCACCGTCCCATTCTCCCGACCGGCCCCCGCCGACCGGTGACCGGGCAGGGCTGTCGGCGGCCCGTGGGATGCTGGTAGGCGATGGCCAGGAAGAGTGCACCCGACGACCTGCTCGCCCCGCTGACCGTTGTGGTCGGCCAGGAGGAGCTGCTGCTCGACCGCGCGGTCGCCGAGGTGGTGGCCGCCGCGAGGGCGGCGGACCCGGAGACCGACGTCCGCGACCTCGCGCCCGGCGGGCTGCAGCCGGGGCAGCTCGCCGAGCTGACCACGCCTTCGCTGTTCGCCGAGCGCAAGGTGATCGTCGTCCGTGCGGCGCAGGACCTGGGCGCCGACTCCGTCAAGGAGGTCAAGGCGTACATCGGCTCGCCCGCCGAGGAGGTCATCCTGGTCCTGGTCCACGCCGGTGGCGTCAAGGGCAAGGGCCTGCTGGACGCGGCGAAGAAGGCCGGCGCGCGCGAGGTGCTCTGCGCCAAGCTGACCAAGGCGGGCGACAAGCTCGCGTTCATCCGCAACGAGTTCCGCACGCTGGGCCGTTCCGCCAGCCCCGAGGCCTGCCAGGCGCTGCTGGACGCGCTCGGCAGCGACCTGCGCGAGCTGGCCGCGGCGTGCAGCCAGCTGACCTCGGACATCGAGGGCACCATCGACGAGACGGCGGTCGCCCGCTACTACAGCGGCCGGGCCGAGGCGACCGGCTTCGAGGTGGCCGACCTGGCGGTCACCGGCCGGGCGGCGGAGGCGCTGGAGCGGCTGCGCTGGGCACTGGCCGTGGGCCAGCCGCCGACCGGCATCACGTACGCGCTGGCGTCCGGGGTCCGTTCGATCGGTCGGCTCGCGACCGCGGGGCGGAACATGCGTCCCGGTGACCTGGCCCGCGAGCTGGGCATGCCGCCGTGGAAGGTCGACCGGGTCCGCCAGCAGATGCGCGGCTGGACGGGCGACGGCGTGGCCGCCGCCCTCACCGCCATCGCCGCGGCGGACGCGGCGGTCAAGGGCGGCTCCGACGACCCCGCGTACGCGCTCGAACGGGCTGTCGTCGCCGTCGCCCGCGCCTCCCGCGCGGGAGCCCGTCCGTAGGGACTGCCCAGCCCGTAGGGACAGCCTGCCGGTAGGGACAAGTCAGCCCGCAGAGGCAGCGCGCCCGCAGTGACCGCCCGGCCGCTGAGCGGGCGTCACACCTGGGCGCCGAGCGAGCGCAGCAGCTCGCGCGCGTCGGCCAGCAGCGCGAGTCGGATCTCCTCCCGGTCCGGCGCCGCCGTTTTGCCGTCCTGGTACGAGCCGGACCAGCTCGCGTAGAAGGTCAGTCCGCGCTGGCGGACGTACAGCACCTGGGTGAGGTAGTGCCAGGTCGGGTCCGAGCGGCTGAGGTCGTCCAGGTAACCGAGGTACGCGTCGTCGCCGAGGCCCGGTACGGCGGTGATCTGGTAGCCGCGCTGCCGGAGCCCGTCCCGCTGCGCCTCGAACTCCGGGCGCGGGTCGACGGCCTTGTGCAGCTGGGTCTGGAGGTACAGCGAGACGTACTCGCTGTCGCCGCCAGCCCGCTTGCGGTACTGGCTGCAGTACATGTCGTCGAGCGCGCGGTGCCGGGTCGTGTAGTGGTACGGCGTGCCGGACTGGGCCGGGTAGATCCGGCCGAACGAGGTGAGCCGGGCCGTCGCGCACAGGTCGTCGACCACCCGGAAGCCCGCGGTGCCGGGAACGGAGCCGGTCGCGTCACGGCCGCCGACCAGCCCGGGGACGGTCAGCACCGCGCCCGCCCAGACCGCCGAGGCGACCAGGACCCCGCCGATGCCCCACAGCACCTTCCGCCCCCGCCGCGGCGGCGGAGGAGCCGGAGCGGGCGACGGTACGGGCCCGTACGCCGGGGCGGCGGCGTCGGGGTGCCACGGGCCGGCGAGGTACGGAGGCGGTGTCGACATCGGATCCCCCGTGGGCGGCTCGGCAGTGGGCGGCGGGTGCTCGCCACCGAACACTATCGGTGTCGGTCGCGACACTCTGAGTAGCGCGTCAACCGGAGCTGACGTGGATCTGACGTTGAGCTGACGCCAGGTCAGGAGCCGCTGTCGGCACCGTCCGTCGGCGCGGCTACGGTGGCGGCATGGCGATCGACACGGACGTGGCAGTGGTCGGGGCGGGCCCGGTCGGGCTGGGCGCCGCACTGCTGCTCGCCCGCGCGGGGCTCGGCGTGGTGGTGCTGGAGCGGCGCCCCGGTCCGGTCGTCGAGTCCCGGGCGACCGACCTGCACGCGCGGACGCTGGAGGCGCTGGAGCCCAGCGGGCTGACCGAGTTGCTGGTCCCGCTCGGGCGGCGGGTCGACGCGGTCCGGATGTGGGACGGAGGCCGCAGCGTCGGCGGGTTCGACCTGGCGGGGCTGCGCTCGCCGTACCCGTACATCCTGACCGTCCCGCAGTGCACCACGGAGGGGCTGCTCGCCGAGCAGGCGGCGGCGTGCGGCGTCACCGTCCACCGTTCGACCCCCGTCCGCTCGGTGGTGGAGGACGCCGCGGGCGCCACCGTCCACGCGGACGGCGTCGAGCCGGTGCGCGCCCGCTGGGTGGTCGCCGCCGACGGGGCGTCGAGCGCGTTGCGCGCCCTGTCCGGGACGGGCTTCCGGGGCTGGACGTACCCCGGCAGCTGGCAGCTGGCCGACCTGCGGGTCAGCGACCCCGCGCTGGATCCGGGCCTGGTGCACATGGTGGGCGGGCCGCGCGGGCTGCTGGTCGTCCTGCCGATGCACCTCGACGGGTGGGTCCGGGTGGTCCTGCACCTCCCCTCCGTGTCCCCGGCGGAGTCCTCGCCCGGCGCCGTCGAACCGCTGGTCGCCGAGGCGGCGGCGCGGGGTTGGGCGGCGTCGGTCCACGAATGCCGGTGGACCAGCAGCTTCCGCACCCACCGGCGGCTCGCCGGGCACCGCCGGGGCAGCCGGGTGCTGCTGATCGGCGACGCGGCCCACGTCTGCAGCCCGATCGGCGGGCAGGGCCTCAACCTCGGCCTGCGCGACGCCGTCTCGCTGGCCCGGGTGCTGCCCGACGCGACCGCCGCCGGCGCCGGGCCGGACAGTCCCGCGCTGCGCGCCTGGCACCGGGCCCGCCGTGCCGAGGCGTGGCGCGTCCTCGCCCGTACGGACTTCGCCACCCGCGCGTGGACGCTGCGCGCCGCTCCGGCCCGGGCCGCACGCGACACCGCCCTGCGCACCGTCCTCGCCACGGCCACCGGCCGCCGCTTCCTCGCCGAGTCCGTCGCCGGCCCCGTCCCGCTCGGTCCCTGAGCGCCCCGGCCCCTGACCGCCCCGGCCCCGTCCCGCGCTCGGCCCTGACCGCCCCCAGCCCCTGACCGCCCCGGCCCCGAGCCAGGTCCGCCGTCAGACGGTCGAGCGGTGGGACATGGTGAATCCGGTGCCGCGGCGCCGCACTTCCGCAGCTCCCGGGCCGCCGAGGTGCGCGGGGAGGACCAGTTCGCCGAGGTCGGCGGCGCGTTCCAGGATCCGGCGGCGGCTGGCCACGGCCTGCTGCGGGTCCAGGCAGAAGCAGCTGCTGCACGTCGGGTCGAGGAACTGTACGGGGCTGTGCAGCAGGTCGCCGACGAACACCGCCCGGTCGGTTCCGGACGCCAGCCGCAGCACGGCCGACCCGGGCGTGTGGCCGGGGGCCGACTCCAGCGTCAGGTCGCGGTCGATCACGTGGGTGCCGTCCCAGAGCACTGCCTGCCCCGCCCGGTGCAGGGGCGCGACGCTGTCCTCGTAGACCAGCCGGTCGTTGGCCAGGACGCCCCGCCCGTACTCGCCCCGCGGCCCGAAGTGGAGGTCGTCGGCGGCCGGCAGCAGGTACTGCGCGTTCGGGAAGGTCGGCACCCAGCCGTCCCCGTCCGCCCGGGTGTTCCAGCCGACGTGGTCGGCGTGCAGGTGGGTGTTGACCACCACGTCCACGTCCTCCGGGCGGACGCCGACCTCGGCCAGCCGTTCCAGGAAGCGGCCCTCCCGCCGGTGGAACTCGGGGGTGTCCGGCCGCTCGCGTCCGTCGCCCACGCCGGTGTCGACCAGCACGGTCCGCCCGCCGCTGCGCAGCACCCAGGTCTGCAGGGCCATCGCCGCCAGGTCCGACGACGGGTCCCAGTGGTCGGGCGCGAGCCAATCGGCGTTGTCCCGCCACAGCTCGGCGGGGGAGTCGGGGACGAGGACGCGGGCTGGCCGGAACGGGCCCTGGTACTCGACGACACGGATGGCCTCGACGTCGCCGAGGACGATGCGCTGTGCGCTCTCGATGCTCATGCGATCGACCTTACGGAGGCTGTCCTGATCCTCTCAATGCCTCATCTGCTCATCCGAATGCGCATGGCTCTCACCTCCGAGCCGATTACCATGCCCCCATGGACGTGGTGAGCGACGCGATCGCGGCCGTGCGGGTGGGCCGGCCCTCCACCAACCGGCTGCGGGTCGCCGGCACCTGGAGCACCCGGCTGTCCCCGTACGACGGCGCCGGGTTCCACGTGGTGCTGGAGGGCGGCTGCCGGCTGCTCCTCGACGACCCCGGCGACCCCGGCGGCTGCGGCTCCGGGCACCCCGGGCCGCTCATCCTGCGCACCGGCGACGCGGTGCTGCTGCCGCACGGGACGGGGCACGTCCTGATGGACGAGGAGGCCGACCTCGCCGCCGCCGACCGGGCGGTGCCGTTCGAGCGGCTGCTGGACGGCAGCGCGCCGCGTCCGCCCCGGACCGGTCCCGGCCAGGCCGAACTGCTCTGCGGCAAGTACCGCCTCGACCGCAGCCGGACCCATCCGCTGATGGCCGAGCTGCCGTCCGTCGTCCACCTGCCCAACCGGGTCGGCGGCCACCCCGAACTGCGCGCCGCGATCGATCTGCTCGGCGGAGAACTCCTCGACCAGCGGCCCGGCGGTCAGATCGCCGTGCCGAGCCTGCTGGATTTGCTGCTGGTCTACATGGTCCGTGCCTGGCTCGCCGAGGGCTCCGCCGGTGCCTGGCCCGCCGTGCTCGGCGACCCGGTGGCCTCCGCGGCGCTGCGCGCACTGCACGCCGACCCCGCCGCCGGCTGGACCAACGACCGGCTCGCCGCCGCGGCCGGGGTCTCCCGCCCCACCCTCGCCCGCCGCTTCACCGCCCTGGTCGGGCGTCCGCCGATGGCCTACCTCACCTGGTGGCGCCTCACCTTCGCGGCGACCCTGCTGCGCGACACCACCGACCCGCTCGCCACCATCGCCGACCGCGTCGGCTACGGCTCCCCGTACGCCTTCTCGCACGCCTTCGCCCGCCACTTCGGCACCACCCCGGGCCGCTACCGCGCCCGCGAGGCCGAGCCCCCGGCGGGCCGTGCCTAGCGAAGCGCGTCCGGAAAACACGTCCGCCCGCCCGGGTGAACCGGGCGGGCGGACGGGGTGTTCAGGTGTGTACCGCACCCGCGTGGCGAACGCAGGCCGCGTGCGGTACGGGATGGTGCTCCCTCGGCGGGTTCCGGGTAGAGGGCCGGAGTCCCGGGAGGGGTGGACGGCGGTCGCGGGTAGAGGGCCGCGGGTCACACCGTCCGGTCGGGCTCGATCACGTCGGGCCCGGTCAAGCGGAGGTACCGGAGAATCAGGCGGCGGCGTTGACGCGCTTGGTGATCGCCGACTTCTTGTTGGCGGCCTGGTTCTTGTGGATGACGCCCTTGCTGACGGCCTTGTCGAGGGCCTTGGAGGCGACGCGAGCGAGCTCGGTGGCCTTCTCGGTCTCGCCGGCGGCAGCGGCCTCACGGGCCTTGCGGAGGGCGGTCTTCAGCGAGGACTTGACGGCCTTGTTGCGCAGGCGCGCCTTCTCGTTGGTCTTGTTGCGCTTGATCTGGGACTTGATGTTCGCCACGAAAGAGCCTCAGTCTGTGTGATTCAGGATGTGAACGGGCGCACCCGACGGCGTCGGACCTGCTGAGAGGGCATGCCGATGCCAGGTGCAGCGCCCCACGCTACCAGGGGCACCGCTACGGCCCCAAACCGGCACTACGCGGTGAGCAGCGGCTCCCCGTAGTGCTCGACCTCGGGGAACGGCGAGTAGTAGTGGTGCAGCAGGGCCCGCCACTGCTGGTACTCGGCGGAGCCGCGGAAGCCCTCGGTGTGGTCCTCCAGGGTCTCCCACTCGACCTGCAGCAGGAAGCGGGATCCGCGGCCCTCGTCCAGGCAGCGTCGCAGCTGGAGGGAGCGGAAGCCCCGCTGGACGGCGATCAGCGGACGGGCCTCGGCGAACGCGGCGAGGAAGGCGTCCTCCTGGCCGGGCAGGACGTCGAGCAGTGCGCTTTCCAAGATCATGGTCGGTCATCGTAGAGCTGACCGGCGGCCTACGCCCAGATCGTGGGAAGATGGTCGGAGCCATATCGACAGTGACGAGAATCGGATCAAGGTGCCCGCGACCCCCAGCAATGTGCCAGAGCCCAGCCGTACCGACCCGGCGCTGATCCGCAACTTCTGCATCATCGCCCACATCGACCACGGCAAGTCGACGCTCGCCGACCGGATGCTGCAGATCACCGGGGTCGTCGACCCGCGGCAGATGCGCGCCCAGTACCTCGACCGGATGGACATCGAGCGCGAGCGCGGCATCACCATCAAGTCGCAGGCGGTCCGCCTCCCGTGGGCGCCGCGGGCGGGTGAGAACGCGGGCACCACGCACATCCTGAACATGATCGACACCCCGGGCCACGTGGACTTCACGTACGAGGTGTCCCGCTCCCTCGCCGCGTGCGAGGGCACCATCCTGGTGGTCGACGCGGCCCAGGGCATCGAGGCGCAGACCCTCGCCAACCTGTACCTGGCGCTGGAGAACGACCTCACGATCATCCCGGTGCTGAACAAGATCGACCTGCCGGCCGCGCAGCCGGAGAAGTACGCGGCGGAGATCGCGCACATCATCGGCTGCGACCCGGAGAGCGTGCTCAAGGTCTCGGCGAAGACCGGTCTGGGCGTCGAGGACCTGCTGGACCACATCGTCGACAACATCCCGGCCCCGGTCGGCGTCAAGGACGCCCCGGCCCGCGCGATGATCTTCGACTCGGTGTACGACTCCTACCGCGGCGTGGTCACCTACGTCCGTGTGGTGGACGGCCAGCTGACCAAGCGCGAGCGGATCGCGATGATGTCGACCGGCGCCACCCACGAGCTGCTGGAGATCGGCGTCATCTCGCCGGAGCCGAAGGTCGCGGACGGCCTGGGCGTCGGTGAGGTGGGCTACATCATCACCGGTGTGAAGGACGTCCGGCAGTCCAAGGTCGGTGACACGATCACCTCGATGCACAAGGGCGCCACCGAGCCGCTGGGCGGCTACAAGGACCCGCGTCCGATGGTGTTCTCCGGCCTGTACCCGCTGGACGGCTCGGACTACCCGCTGCTGCGCGACGCGCTGGACAAGCTGCGGCTGAACGACGCGGCGCTGATCTACGAGCCGGAGACCTCGGTCGCGCTCGGCTTCGGCTACCGCTGCGGCTTCCTCGGCCTGCTGCACCTGGAGATCATCCGGGAGCGCCTGGAGCGCGAGTTCAACCTCGACCTGATCTCCACCGCCCCGAACGTGATCTACCGGGTGATCATGGAGGACGGCACCGAGCACACGGTCACCAACCCGAGCGAGTTCCCCACCGGCAAGATCGCCGAGGTGTACGAGCCGATCGTGCGCGGCACCATCCTGGCGCCGAACGAGTTCGTCGGCGCGATCATGGAGCTCTGCCAGGCCCGCCGCGGCAACCTGCAGGGCATGGACTACCTCTCCGAGGACCGGGTCGAGCTGCGCTACACCCTGCCGCTCGCCGAGATCGTCTTCGACTTCTTCGACCACCTGAAGTCCAAGACCCGCGGCTACGGCTCCTTCGACTACGAGCCCATCGGCGAGCAGACCGCCAGCCTGGTGAAGGTCGACATCCTGCTGCACGGCGACGCGGTGGACGCCTTCTCCGCGATCGTGCACAAGGACAAGGCCTACAACTACGGCGTGATGATGGCCGGCAAGCTGCAGAAGCTGATCCCGCGCCAGCAGTTCGAGGTGCCGATCCAGGCTGCGATCGGCTCCCGGGTGATCGCCCGTGAGACGGTCCGCGCGATCCGCAAGGACGTTCTCGCCAAGTGCTACGGCGGTGACATCTCGCGTAAGCGCAAGCTGCTGGAGAAGCAGAAGGAAGGCAAGAAGCGGATGAAGATGGTCGGCCGCGTGGAGGTCCCGCAGGAGGCCTTCATCGCCGCGCTGTCCACCGACGCCGAGGCGCCGAAGGACAAGAAGTAGGACAACGCAGGAGGCCGCCGTCCCCGGGAGGGGGCGGCGGCCTCCTGCGTGTTCGGAGGGGTCAGACCTTCGCCGGGAAGTCCGGGTCGACGGCGATCGCGGTGGCGGGCGCGTGGCGGCGGACGGTGGCGAGCAGGGCCGGGGTGTACAGCGGCCAGCCGCCGACCTGGCGGCTGCCCGCGACCAGGGCGGCGGGCTTGCCGGCGGCGGCCGAGCCGAGCCGGTTGGTGCCGCCGGGCAGCGGGGGCAGGCCGGCGTGGCGGTGCACGCCGACGTACGGGAGCTTCTGCCGGCCGACGCGCTGGATCCACAGCTCCACGGCGGCGATCTCCGACCAGGGGACCAGCACGGTGGTGGCGGCGTAGCGCAGCGGGGAGCCGCCGAGCAGGACGCCGGTGGAGTCCACCCGGAGGGCCACCTTCCGGCTGGCCGCGTTGTAGCCGAGGACCGCGGCGCCGCCGCCGAACAGCAGGAAGCCGGGGACCTGGATCCAGATGGCGGCCACCTGGAACCCCTTCACGTCGACCGGTTCGGACGGGTCGAAGAGGAACAGCCCCGCGGTGAGCAGCAGCGAGCCGACCAGCAGGACGACGGTGCGGGTGCTCCAGCCGTGGCGGGATTCGTAGACGAGTTCGGTGTCTGGCACGGGCAGGAGTGTGGCAGCAGGGGTGGGGCCGCGGGAAGTGGTTTCCCGGGTCCCGCCCCTGAGGCCGGGTCAGTGCTGGTCGGTGCTGATCGGTGTCGGTGAGCGCCGGTCCGCGCCGGGTCAGCGCAGGCTGAGCGGGACGGCGTTGACGATGAGCGCCTTGGTGAGCCGGCCGAGGGGGCCGGTGATGATGCCCTGGCGCATCGAGTCGTCGGCGTGGATCAGCTGGACCAGCGCCTCCCGCCGGCCGAGGCTGAGGCACTGGGTGATGTAGCGGTAGCCGAAGGGCTTGTCGGTGCGGCCGGCGAGCAGCTTGCCGACGTAGGCGCCCATCGGCTGGGCGGTGGCGCAGGCCATCCGCAGCCGGCCGATGCCGGGCAGGACGACGGCTGCGGCGTCGCCGACCACGTGGACGTCCGGGTGCGAGACCGAGCGCAGGTGGTCGTCGACCACGGCCTGGCCGTTGGAGGCGACGGCCAGTCCGGCCTCGGCGGCGAGCGGGTTGACCTCCAGCGAGGCGGCCCAGACGACCAGGTCGGCGGGGACCGGTCCGGCGGCGGTCTCCAGCGCGTCGGCGGTGACGGCGGTGACGGGGGTGTGCTCGTGGAAGACGACGCCGAGGCCGTCCAGCACCTTGCGGACGTGGGCCCGGCCGCGCTCGGAGAAGTGGCCGCCGACGGCACCGGCCGCGACGATCCGCACCTGCCAGTCAGGGTGGGCCTCGGCGAGTTCGGCGGCCAGCTCGATGCCGGTGGAGCCGCCGCCGACCACGGCGACGGTGCCCGGCACCGGCGAGGCCTGGATCCGCCGGTTCACCTCCTCGGCCCGCTCGGCCGAGTAGGCGTGCTCGGCGGCGCCGGGGACGTCCTGCCAGGCGGTGCGGCTGCCGAGCGCGTACACCAGGGTGTCGTAGGCCAGGGTCTCGCCGGTGTCGGTGAAGACCTTGCGGCCGGCCAGGTCCAGCTCGGTGACCTTGGCCTGCAGGTGGGTGACCGGTCGGCCGCGCAGCACGTGAGCGATCGCGGGGCGCGGTACGTCTCGGCCGGCCGCGGTCTCGTGGAGGCGGATCCGGTGCAGGAGCCGTGCCTCCGGTGCGACCAGGGTGACCCGGGCGCCGCCCCGGCCGGCCCGGGTGGCGGCGCTCAGTCCGGCGTAGCCCGCACCGATCACGACGATGTGCTTGCTGGTCATGTCGTCCTCCTCCGGTGGGCACCTGCACCTGCGGTGCCGTTCGGGAAGGGGACGACGCGGCCCGGAAGAACGTGACCGTGACCCCGGTCACACCTGCGTCACGCCAGTGTCACGCCACGCGGGTGAGCTTCTCCGGGTTGACCACCACGTACGCCTCGGCGATCCGGCCCTCGGCGACGGCGAAGGCGAGCACGCCCGCGACCTCGCCGGACGCGGTCCGGAAGACCAGCCCGGGCTCGTCGTTGACCAGCGCGAACTCGAAGACGCCGCCGGGGAACTCGACGTCCGCCCGGCGGATCAGACCGGCCACCAGGCGGGAGACCTTGTCGGCGCCGGCGATCGAGCGGACCCCGGCGCGGACCACGCCGCCGCCGTCGGAGTGCCAGATCACGTCCGGGTCGAGCACCGCGAGCAGTGCCTGGATGTCGCCGTTGGCGGCGGCCGCCGCGAAGGCGGTGACCGCCTGCCGGTGCTCGGTGACGTCCACTTCGGTGCGTCGCCGGCTGCCCTCGCGGACCCGTCGGCGGGCCCGCGAGGCGAGCTGCCGGGCGGCCTCGGGGGTGCGCTCCAGGGTGGCGCCGATCTCGTCGAAGCCGACCGCGAAGACGTCGTGCAGCACGAACGCGGCCCGCTCGGCGGGGGTCAGCTGCTCCATCACGGCGAGCATGGCGAGCGAGACCGACTCGCCGAGCTCGGCCAGTTCGGCGGGGGAGTCCTCGGCGGCGACCACCGGCTCGGGCAGCCACTCGCCGTAGTACGCCTCGCGGCGGGCCCGGGCCGAGCCCAGCTGGTCGTAGCAGAGCCGGGTGACCACGGTGGTCAGGAAGGCGCGCGGGTCCTGGACGCCGGCGCGGTCCACCGACTGCCAGCGCAGCCACGCCTCCTGCAGCACGTCCTCGGCGTCGGTGACCGAGCCCATCAGCCGGTACGCCACCGAGCCGAGGTAGCGGCGGTGGGTCTGGAAGGCGTCCACGAACGCTGATTCGACGTCAGTCACCCGGACACGGTAACCCCTCACCCCGAGTTGGCCGCCAGCAGGCGCCGCAACAGGTCGTTGAGGGTGTCCAGCTCGTCGGCGGTGAAGCCGGCCACCGTACCGCGCTGGACCAGCATGCCCGCCTCGACCGCGCCGTCGATCACCTCGCGGCCCTTGTCGGTGAGGGTGATCCGCAGGCCGCGCCGGTCGTTCGGGTCGGGGGAGCGGGTGACCAGCCCGGCCCGCTCCAGCTTGTCCAGCCGGCCGGTCATGCCGCCGGTGGTGAGCATCAGGGTGGCGGTCAGCTCGCGCGGGGAGAGCGAGTACGGCTCGCCCGCGCGGCGCAGCGTGGCCAGCACGTCGAACTCGCCGCGGCCGATGCCGTAGGGCGCGTACGCGTCCTCCATCTTGTCGCCCATCGCCTTGGCGAGCCGGTAGATCCGCCCGTACGCGGCCATCGCCTCGGTGTGCTGGGCCAGCTCGGGACGCTCGCGGCGCCACTGCTCGGCGATCGCGTCGACGGGGTCCTGGTCGGGGGTTCCGGTCATGCGGACAGTGTGCCACGGATCGCTTGCCGATAAGAGGCTTGACGATAATTAGCTTAGTGGTAAGTTACTTACATGCTTTCGATTCGGGGTTTGGGCAAGGGACAGGGGAAGCAGCGCTTCCCGGGGGAGCGCGGACTGGTCGCCGGTCTCGCGGTGGACGCACTCGGCAACGGCATGTACATACCGTTCAGCCTGGTGTTCTTCCGGCACGTCACCGGCCTGCCGCTGCCGGTCATCGGACTGGTCCTCACCGTCACCGGCCTGGTCGGAATGGCCTGCCTGCCGCTGATCGGCGCCGCGGTCGACCGCTTCGGCGCCCGGCGGATGCAGCTGACCCTCTACACCGTGCGCGGCGCCGTCTTCGCGGTGTACCCCCTCGCCGGATCGCTGCCCGCGTTCGCCGCCGTCGCCCTGGTCGCCGCAGTCGCCACCAGCGGCCACCCCGCCGTCCAGCAGGCCCGGATCGGCGAACTCGTGACCGGCGCCGCCCTGGTCCGGATGCAGGCCCTGATGCGCAGCCTCGCCAACGCCGGGCTCGGCGCCGGCAGCCTGGCCGCCGCCCTGCTGGTCGCCCTGGCCGGCGACAGCGGCTACTCCGTCGCCGCCTGGCTCAACGCCGCCAGCTTCCTGGTCGCCGGGCTGCTCGCCCGGCGCGTCCCGGCCGGCCGACGGGCCACCGCGGGCCCCGCCGCCGCCCGCGCCGGCTACCGGACGGTCTTCGCCGACCGGCCCTTCCTCGGCCTGACCGCCGCCAACTTCCTGATCGCGCTCGGCTACGCCTCGCTGGCGATCCTGCTGCCGGTCTTCGTCACCGGGGTGCTGCACGCCTCCGCCTCCGTCACCGGCGTCGCCTTCGCCGTCAACACCGTGCTCTGCGCGGCGCTCGGCGTGCCCGCCGGCCGACTGGTCAACCGCTTCACCGCCCGGCACCGGGCGGCCGTCGCCGGTGCCGCGCTGTTCGCCGTGGCCTTCCTCGCCCAGGCCCTGCTGGTGCCCCACGCCGGCGCCTGGACCACCGGTGCACTGCTCACCGCCGTCGTCCTCGCCACCCTCGGCGAAGTGCTGCACAACCCGGCTGCCTCCACCCTGGTCGCCGAGGCCGCCCCCGCCGCCCTGCGCGGCCGCTACATGGCCGCCTACCAGCTCTCCTGGTCGCTCTCCTCGGCCCTCGCGCCCTCGCTCTTCACCGGCCTCTCCGCCCTCGACGGCCGCCTGCCCTGGCTGGTCCTGGCCGTCTCCGTCCTCGCCGGCGCCGCCCTGCTGACCCGAGCGGCCCGCGCCCTGAAGCCGACCGCCGGCACAACGACCGGCGCTGCCGCGCAGCCGGCAGCGGGAGAGCCCGCGGCAGCGGCCCACCGTGTGCTCGTCCACGCGCCCGCGGCGGCCGAGGCCGGATCGCCGGTGCCCGCCCGTGTCGTCGCCGCCTCCACCGTCCGCTGAACCCGGAAGGACTCGCCATGCGTACCCGCACCCTGCTGCTGACCGCGCTGGCCCCGCTCGCCTGGGGCTCCACCTACGCCGTCACCACCGAGTTCCTGCCCGCCGAGCGGCCGCTGCTGACCGCGACCCTGCGCGCGCTGCCCGCCGGACTGGTGCTGCTGGCCGTCACCCGGCAGCTGCCCCGGGGCGCCTGGTGGTGGAAGGCGGCCGTGCTCGGCGCCCTCAACATCGGTGTCTTCTTCGCCCTGCTCTTCGTCTCCGCGTACCGCCTCCCCGGCGGCGTCGCCGCGGTCCTCGGCGCCGTCCAGCCGCTGATCGCCGCCGGACTGGCGATCCCGCTGCTCGGCGAGCGGATCGGCCCGCGCAAGCTGCTCGCCGGGGTCACCGGGGTGTTCGGCGTCGCCCTGGTGGTGCTGAAGGCCACCGCCCGACTGGACGCGATCGGCCTGGCGGCGGGCCTCGCCGGCGCCGCCGCGATGGCCGCCGGCACTGTGCTGACCAAGCGCTGGGGCCGCCCCGAGGGCGTCGGCCCGCTCACCCTCACCGGCTGGCAGCTCACCGCCGGCGGCCTGCTGCTGCTCCCGGTCGCGCTGCTGGCCGAGGGCGCCCCGCCCGCACTGACCGCCACCAACCTGCTCGGCTACCTGTACCTGGCGGCGATCAACACCGCACTCGGCTACTGGCTGTGGTTCCAGGGGATCGGCCGGCTGCCCGCAGCCTCGGTCGCCTTCCTCGGCCTGCTCAGCCCGCTCTCCGCCGCCGTCATCGGCTGGGCCGCGCTCGGCCAGTCGCTGACCGCCCCGCAGATCGTCGGCATGGCGATCGCCCTGGGCTCCACCGCGCTGGGCTCCACCGCCGCCGCGCCGAGGCGCGCGAAGGGGGAGGCCGGCGAACCGGACCTCCCCCTGGCGACGCAGGCCGAGCGGCGTCAGTCGACCTCGGCCACCGCCTGAGCGAACTGCGCCTGGTAGAGCCGGTGGTAGGCCCCCTGAGCGGCGATCAGCTCGTCGTGGCTGCCCTGCTCGACGATCGAACCGTTCTCCATCACCAGGATCACGTCCGCGTCCCGGATGGTGGAGAGCCGGTGGGCGATCACGAAACTGGTCCGGCCGCTGCGCAGCCGGGCCATCGCCCGTTGGATCAGCACCTCGGTCCGGGTGTCGACCGAGCTGGTCGCCTCGTCCAGCACCAGGATGGACGGCTGGGCGAGGAACGCCCGGGCGATGGTGATCAGCTGCTTCTCGCCCGCGCTGACGCCGGTGCCCTCGTCGTCGAGCACGGTGTCGTAGCCGTCGGGGAGGGTGCGCACGAAGCGGTCCACGTGGGCCGCCCTCGCCGCCTCGACCACCTGCTCGCGGGTGGCGCCGTCGGCGCCGTACGCGATGTTCTCGGCGATGCTGCCGCCGAACAGCCAGGTGTCCTGCAGCACCATGCCGATGCCGGAGCGCAGCTCCTCGCGGGACATCGCGGCGATGTCCACCCCGTCCAGGGTGATTCGGCCACCGCTGACCTCGTAGAAGCGCATCAGCAGGTTGACCATGGTGGTCTTGCCGGCGCCGGTCGGGCCGACGATCGCCACCGTGTGGCCCGGCTCGACCTTGAGCGAGAGGCCGTCGATCAGCGGCTTCTCCGGGTCGTAGCGGAACGAGACGTCCTCGAACGCGACCCGGCCGTGCAGCTCCGCCGGGCGCTCGGGGGCGAGCGGCTCGGGCGACTGCTCGGGGGCGTCCAGCAGCTCGAAGACCCGCTCGGCCGAGGCCACGCCGGACTGCACCAGGTTGGCCATCGAGGCGACCTGGCTGAGCGGCTGGCTGAACTGCCGCGTGTACTGGATGAACGCCTGCACGTCACCGATGGACAGCGCGCCGGAGGCCACCCGCAGACCGCCGACCACCGCGACCAGCACGTAGTTGATGTTGCCGACCAGCATCATCGCGGGCTGGATGATGCCGGAGATGAACTGTGCCTTGAACGCGGACGCGTACAACGCCTCGTTCTCCTTGCGGAAGATCTCGGCGGCCTCGTCCTGCCGACCGAACACCTTGACCAGGGCGTGCCCGGTGTACATCTCCTCGATGTGGGCGTTGAGCGTGCCGGTGGTCTTCCACTGGGCGATGAACTGCGGCTGGGCGCGCTTGCCCATCTTGGCCGCGACCACCACCGAGACCGGGACCGAGATCAGCGCGATCAGCGCCAGCAGCGGGGAGATCCAGAACATCATCGCGAGCACGCCGACGATGGTGAGCAGCGAGTTCACCACCTGGCCCATGGTCTGCTGCATGGACTGGCCGATGTTGTCGATGTCGTTGGTGACCCGGCTGAGCACCTCGCCGCGCGGCTGCTTGTCGAAGTAGCTGAGCGGCAGCCGCGACAGCTTCGCCTCGACCTCCTCGCGGAGCCGGAACACCACCCGGTTGATGGCGAGGGCGGCGAGCCGGCCCTGGAAGACGCCGAAGAGGGTGGCGGCCAGGTAGACGCCGAGCACCCAGAGCAGGACGGTGCCGATGGCGCCGTAGTCCATGCCCTGCCCGGGCGTGAAGTCGATCGAGCTGAAGAAGTCGGCCGTCTTGCCCTGGCCCGCTGCCTGCTGGGCCTCGATGACCTGCTGCTTGGTCTTCCCGGCCGGGGTCTGCGCTCCGATGCTTCCGGCGACGATCAGGTTGGTCGCGGTGCCGAGCAGCTTGGGGCCGATCACCTGGCAGCCGACGGCCACGGTGCCGAGGCCGAGCACGCCGAGCAGCAGCGGCCGCTCGGTCTTGAGCATGCCGAGCATCCGCTTGGTCGAGCCCTTGAAGTCCTTGGACTTCTCGGTGCCCTGGCCGCCCATGAACCGGCCGGGGCCGGCCGGGCCGCGGCGGGCGGCGGCCTCCTGCGAGTTGGACGCGGCGCCCGCGGGCTTCTTCTCCGGGGTGGTCACGCCGCCTCCTGCTCGGTGAGCTGGGAGAGCACGATCTCCCGGTACGTCGGGTTGTCGGCCATAAGTTCGCCGTGGGTGCCGGAGCCGACGACGGCGCCCTCGTCGAGGACGATGATCCGGTCGGCGTCGCGGATGGTGGACACCCGCTGGGCGACGATCACCACGGTGGCGTCGGAGGTCTCCTCGGCGAGCGCGGCGCGCAGCCTGGCGTCGGTGGCGTAGTCGAGCGCCGAGAAGGAGTCGTCGAACAGGTAGATCTCGGGCCGCCGGACCAGCGCCCGGGCGATCGCCAGGCGCTGGCGCTGGCCGCCGGAGACGTTGGAGCCGCCCTGGGCGATCGGCGCGTCCAGGCCCTCGTCGAAGCGCTCGACGAAGTCCTTGGCCTGGGCGATCTCGAGGGCCCGCCAGAGCTCCTCGTCGGTGGCGTCGGGCTTGCCGTACCGGAGGTTGGAGGCGACGGTGCCGGTGAACAGGTACGGCTTCTGCGGGACCAGGCCGATCGCATCGGCGAGGCGCTTGGCGTCGAGCTCCCGGACGTCCACGCCGCCGACCAGCACCTGGCCGCCGGTGGCGTCGAACAGCCGCGGGACCAGGCCGAGCAGGGTGGACTTGCCGGAGCCGGTGGAGCCGATCACGGCGGTGGTCTCGCCGGGGCGGGCGTGGATGTCGATGGCCCGGAGCACCGGCGCCTCGGCGCCGGGGTAGCGGAAGTCGACGGCACGCAGCTCCAGGGTGCCGCGGGCGAGCAGCTCGGAGACGGGCGCGGTGGGCGGCACCACGCTGGTCTCGGTGGAGAGCACCTCCTGGATGCGCTCGGCGCAGACCTCGGCGCGCGGCACCATCATGAACATGAAGGTGGCCATCATGACGCTCATCAGGATCTGCATCAGATAGGACAGGAACGCGGTGAGCGCGCCGATCTGCATCCCGCCACTGGCGATCCGGTGCGCGCCGAACCAGAGCACGGCGACGCTGGAGACGTTCACCACGCCCATGACCAGCGGGAACATCAGGGCCATCAGCCGGCCGACGCGCAGCGAGTAGTCGGCCAGCTCGCCGTTGGCGTCGCCGAAGCGCCGCTGCTCGTGGCCGTCCTTCACGAAGGCGCGGATGACCCGGATGCCGGTGATCTGCTCGCGCATGATCCGGTTGACGCCGTCGATCCGGACCTGCATGCCGCGGAACTGCGGGCGCAGCTTGCGCACCAGCAGCACGACCACCAGGCCGAGCAGCGGCACCACGGCGAGCAGCAGCGCGGACAGCGGCACGTCCTGGTTGAGCGCCATCACGATGCCGCCGACGCACATGATCGGCGCGGCGACCATCAGGGTGAATGCCAGCAGCACCAGCATCTGGACCTGCTGCACGTCGTTGGTGGTACGGGTGATCAGCGAGGGTGCGCCGAACTGGCCGAGCTCCTTGGCGGAGAAGCTCTGCACCCGGTCGAAGACCGAGGCGCGGATGTCACGGCCGACCGCCATGGCGGTGCGGGCGCTGTAGTAGACGGCGCCGATCTGGCAGACCACCTGGGCGAGGGAGACCCCGACCATCACCGCGCCGATGCGCAGGATGGTGCCGGTGTCGCCCTTGACCACGCCGTCGTCGATGATGTCGGCGTTCAGGGTCGGCAGATAGAGCATGCCGAGGGTGGAGACGAGCTGGAGGAGGACCAGCAGGGTGATGGGTTTGGAGTAGGGGCCCAGGTGGGCCCGGAGCAGTCGGATCAGCACCGTGACACTCTCGTCGTCGTCAAGTGAATCGCGCATCCCAAATTACGGAACCTGTGGAAAACCTGTGCACTGCCGCCCGAAGGGCGTGCCACCGGGGCTCACCCCCTTTTGGAACGGCCGACTACCCCCTAGGCTGCTGATACTCCTCTTGTTACTCGCCGGTTAATAAGCCGCCCCGCCGGTTAAAAGCCGTCACCGAAGCCGCCCCCCGGAGGTCCTCGTTGAGTTCCGCGCAGTCCATGATCGAGCGGCGTCCGCCCTCCGTGGCCCACCTCTTCCTCAGCAGGGTAAAGGCCACCCCGGAGCACGAGGCGTACCGCTTCCCCGTTCCGGTCGACGAGCACGCCGCCGACGGCGCTCCCGGTGCCGAGCAGTGGCGGTCGCTGACCTGGGCGCAGACCGCCGAGCGGGTCAAGGCCGTGGCGGCCGGCCTGATGGCGCTGGGCATCGAGGCCGAGGACCGGGTGTCGATCTCCTCCGCCACCCGGGTCGAGTGGATCCTCGCCGACCTGGGCAACATGTGCGCCGGGGCCGCGACCACCACCATCTACCCCAGCACCAACGCCGACGAGACCGCCTTCATCCTGGCGAACTCCGGCAGCCGCGCGCTGTTCGCGGAGGACGTCAAGCAGCTGGCGAAGGCGGCGGAGGAGAAGGCCCAGCTGCCGGACCTGCGCTGGGTGATCCTCTTCGACGCGGCGGACGAGCTGCCGGTCCACGACGGCCTGGAGGTGCTCACCCTCGCCGAGCTGGAGAAGCGCGGCGCCGCGTACCTGGCCGAGCACCCCGACGCGATCGAGAAGGCGGTCGACGCCCTCGACAAGGAGCAGCTCGCCACCCTCATCTACACCTCCGGCACCACCGGCCGCCCCAAGGGCGTGCGCCTGGTGCACGACTGCTGGGCGTACGAGGGCATCGCCCAGGAGGAGAGCGGCCTGCTGGCCGCCGACGACGTGCAGTTCATGTGGCTGCCGCTGTCGCACGTCTTCGGCAAGACGCTGATCTCCGGCCAGATCGCCACCGGCCACGTGATGGCCGTGGACGGCCGGGTCGACCGGATCATCCACAACCTGCCCGCGATCAAGCCGACCATCATGGCCTCGGCGCCGCGCATCTTCGAGAAGGTCTACAACGGCATCGCCGGCCGGGCCAGAGCCGAGGGCGGCGCCAAGTACAAGATCTTCCTGTGGGCCGCCAAGGTCGCCCGCGACTATGCCCGCACCACCCAGGCCAACCGGGTCGCTACCGGCCGCGACAGCGTGCCGTTCGCGCTCGGCCTGCAGCACTCGCTCGCCGACAAGCTGGTGTACGCCAAGATCCGTGCCGCGTTCGGCGGCCGGCTGCGCGGCGCGGTCTCCGGCTCGGCGGCGCTCGCCCCGGAGATCGGCTACTTCTTCGTCGGCGCCGGCGTGCCGATCCTGGAGGGCTACGGCCTGAGCGAGACCAGCGCGGGTTCCTGCGTCAACCGCGCCGAGGACATCCGGGTCGGCACCGTCGGCCGTCCGCTGCCCGGCACCGAGGTCCGGATCGCCGAGGACGGCGAGATCCTGCTCCGCGGCCCCGGCATCATGCGCGGCTACCACAACCTCCCGGAGAAGACCGCCGAGGTGCTGGAGGCCGACGGCTGGTTCCACACCGAGGACATCGGCGAGCTCTCCCCGGACGGCTTCCTGCGGATCACCGACCGCAAGAAGGACCTGTTCAAGACCTCCGGCGGCAAGTACGTCGCACCCAGCGAGGTCGAGGGCAAGTTCAAGGCGATCTGCCCGTTCGTCTCGAACGTCCTGGTGATCGGCAACGGCCGCAACTTCTGTACCGCGCTGATCGCCCTCGACGAGACGGTGATCATGCCGTGGGCCGCCGAGCACGGCCTGGCCGGCAAGTCCTACGCCGAGGTGTCCGCCGCCCCGGAGACCGTCGCGCTGATCGACGGCTTCGTCCAGCGGCTCAACGGCGAGCTGCAGCGCTGGCAGACGGTGAAGAAGTTCCACCTGCTCCCGCGCGACCTGGACGTCGAGCACGGCGAACTCACCCCCAGCCTCAAGATCAAGCGCCCGGTGGTCGAGAAGACCTACGCGGACGCGGTGGCCGGGATGTACGCCGGCGCCAACGAGGCCTGATCCCGCCCGTCCGGTACGGCTTTCCGAGATCGGTGAGCCGTACCGGACAATGGGGGCATGCCCTCCGCACTTCCCGACGGCGACCCGGTGCCGTCCGACGGTTCCCTGCCCGCCCACGCGCTCCGTGGGCTCGGCTCGCGACCGTTCGGCTTCTATGTCCACGTGCCGTACTGCGCCAGCCGCTGCGGCTACTGCGACTTCAACACCTACACCGCCACCGAGCTCCGCAGCTCCGGCGCGGTCGCCTCGCAGGAGACCTACGCCGACAACCTGATCGCCGAGGTCCGGCTCGCCCGCAAGGTGCTCGGCGACGCCGACCTGCCGGTGCAGACCGTCTTCCTCGGCGGCGGCACGCCCACCCTGCTGCCCGCCCGCGACCTGGTCCGGATGCTCGCCGCGATCCGCGAGGAGTTCGGCCTCGCCGACGGCGCGGAGGTCACCACCGAGGCCAACCCCGAGTCGGTCGACCCCGCCTACCTGGCGGAACTCCGTGAGGGCGGCTACAACCGGCTCTCCTTCGGCATGCAGAGCGCCCGCCCGCACGTCCTGCAGCTGCTCGACCGGCACCACACCCCCGGCCGCCCCGAGGCCTGCGTCGCCGAGGCCCGCGCGGCCGGCTTCGAGCACGTCAACCTCGACCTGATCTACGGCACCCCCGGCGAGTCCGACGACGACTGGCGGGCCTCGCTGGACGCCGCGATCGGCGCCGGGCCCGACCACGTCTCCGCCTACTCGCTGATCGTCGAGGACGGCACCCGACTGGCCGCCCGGGTCAAGCGCGGCGAACTGCCGATGATCGACGACGACGTGCACGCCGACCGCTACCTGATCGCCGAGCAGGCGCTCGCCGCCGCCGGCTACTCCTGGTACGAGGTCTCCAACTGGGCCACCACCGACGCCGGCCGCTGCCGCCACAACGAGCTGTACTGGACCGGCGCCGACTGGTGGGGCGCCGGACCGGGCGCGCACAGCCACGTCGGCGGCGTCCGCTGGTGGAACGCCAAGCACCCGGCCGCCTACGCCCAGGCCCTCGCGGAGGGCCGCACCCCGGCGCTCGCCCGCGAGGTGCTCGCCGAGGAGGACCGCCGGGTCGAGCGGATCCTGCTGGAACTGCGCCTGGTCGACGGCTGCCCGCTCACCCTGCTCACCGCCGACGGCCGCGCCGCCGCCGAACGCGCGGTGGCCGACGGCCTGCTGGACGAGGACGCCTTCGCCGACGGCCGGGCCGCGCTCACCCTGCGCGGACGCCTGCTGGCCGACGGCGTGGTCCGCGACCTGGTCGACTGACGGCGGACCGGTCCCCTCACTCCTGCGGGTGAGCGATGAAACGCTCGGCGCGGCTGCGGCCAAGTAGGGAGTGAAGGGGACGGCCCGGGTCCGACGTCGAGCATCCGGAGGACGACCGGCGCACCGTCCGGATCGACCCCGCCCGGATCCCGGCGGGCGCCACCCTGCTGGTGATCGTTCAGAACTTCGGTCAGCCGCGGCCCGAAGGCCCGTCGGCCTTCACCACCAGGGTCGTCGACACCCTGCCGAGCTGCGTGCCGCCGGTGGTCCGGGTGGTCGAGGCCGCCGGCTGACACACGGTCACCGACTCCGAGGGCCGACCCGGGTGGTCATTGACCCGGCTCTGTCGTGAAGTCGATCAGCTCCTCGACGCGGCCCAGCAGGGCCGGTTCCAGGTCCTTGTAGGAGTTCACCGAGGCGAGGATGCGCTTCCAGGCGGCCGGGGTGTCCACCGGCCAGCCGAGGCGGCGGCAGATGCCCTGCTTCCAGTCCTCCTCGAAGGGCACGTCCGGCCAGCCGGGGATGCCGACGCTGGACGGCTTCACGGCCTGCCAGATGTCGATGTACGGGTGGCCGACGACCAGCACGTGGTCGCCGGTCACCCGGGCGGCGATCCGGTGCTCCTTGGTGCCGGGCAGCAGGTGGTCGACCAGCACGCCGAGCCGCCGGCCAGGGCCCGGGGCGAACTCGGCGACGATCGCGGGCAGGTCGTCGATGCCCTCCAGGTACTCGACCACCACGCCCTCGATCCGCAGGTCGTCGCCCCAGACCCGCTCGACCAGCTCGGCGTCGTGCCGGCCCTCCACGTAGATCCGCGACTCCCGGGCGACCCGCGCCCGGGCCCCCGGGACGGCGACCGAACCGGAGGCGGTCAGGCCCGGCCCGCGGGCCGGCGCCGGAGCGGTCGGCCGCACCAGGGTCACCACCCGGCCCTCCAGCAGGAAGCCGCGGTCCGTCAGGGGGAAGACCCGGTGCTTGCCGAAGCGGTCCTCCAGGGTCACGGTCCAGCCCTCGGCGGTCCGCTCGCAGCGCACCACCGCCCCGCAGAACCCGGTGGCAGCTTCCTCCACGACCAGGTCGCGTTCGGCCGCCACCTCGGGCGCGGGCTGCTGCTTCTTCCACGGCGGGGTCAGATCCGGCCCGTAACTCCTGCTGCGCATCTGACCGAGTCTACGGCCGCTGACCGGCCGTCACCCGGGAGACCCGCACACCCGGCGCACCCCACACACCTGCACCCCACACACCTCGCACCGGCCTGCCCTCACCCCGGGTAGGGCGCGGCGATCGCCAGTACCTCGGCGATCCGCTGCTTGACCGCCTCGCCGTGGGGGAGCGCCCGTACCTCGCCACCGACCCAGTCCGGGCGGACCCCGCGGTCGGCGAGCAGGTAGAGCACGCGCAGGGTGCGCAGCGTGTTGGAGGCGAACGGCGGCATCGGGCCGGGCTCGCCGGTGGCGAAGACCTCCGCGATCCGGTCCAGCCAGGCCACCGCCCGGTCCTCGGCCAGCTCCTCGCGGGTCAGGGTGAGGGCCAGCGCGAAGCCGAGCCGGTCGTCCTCCATCGCGTCCCACACGTGGTCGGTCGGTGCGAGCAGTCGGGCTGCGCCGAGGGCGAGCGGCTCGGCCGGGTCCACCTCGGGGTGCTCGCCGAAGGCGCGCAGCAGGTCGGCGCCGTGCGCGACCGCGTGCAGCCACCCCAGCGCCGGGTCCCACCCGCGCAGGTCGGTCTCGGCGGGGTACCAGCGGCCGAACGCCGCCAGCCACTGCGGCCGGTACGCACCGGCCCGGACGAGCTTCGCCAGGACCAGGGGTGCGAACGTCCGGGCCTGGATCTCCGGATCGTCGAAGCGTTCGGCCAGCTCGTCCCCGAGGGCCAGTCGCGCCTCGGGCGCCAGCTCGGGCACCCAGCGCGCCAGCAGCGGGTAGGCCCGCTCGTCGCGCTCCACCGGGTCGGGCGAGCGCAGTGCGGCACTCGCCACCGCGACGGACTCGGCGGAGGGGGCGGCGGCTTCCAGAAGGTCCCAATCGGTCACGGGCGGACTCTAGTCCGGCCGGGGAAGCGGCGGCGAGGGAATACCCGGAGGCGGGCGGCGGCCCGCGACGCGGCCCGTCGATACTTCTCGGTGTGACGGAACCGGACGAAGCGACGGGTGGGCCCCTGGAGTGGGGCGTGGTGGCCAATGTGGCCCGGTCGACCACGCACGGGCCCGGCGGTGCCCGAACGGAGTCGGGGCTGAAGCACTTCGCTCCGGGGGCGAGGCTGTGGGTGGTGCCTCCCCGCTACGCGGACGAGGACGAGCAGGTGCAGGTGATCGGGGTCCACCGCGGTGGGCGCAGGCGGCAGATCTCCCTGATCATTTTCCGGCGGCACCTGGAGAACTTCCGGGTCAAGGGCGTCCACAGCCCGGCGGTGCAGAGGGTGCGGGCGGACGGCTGGTACTGGGGCTGGAACCGGGTGTGGTGCTGTCCGGAGCTGGCGCAGCCCTGGGTGGACCGGTGGAACGCGCTGGCCGCCGGCCTGCCGGCGCCCGACTTCCCGCCGTGGCCGGCCCGCTCCACGGTCGCCCCGGACGCGGGCCCGTGCCCGCACCTGCCACCGGCCCGGCCCGGGCCGGCGTGAGGGGCTAGTCCGTCAGGCCCGGGGCGCCCCAGACGGGGAACCAGCGGGAGAGGTCCTGTTCGACCCGGAGGTCGTTGGTGAGCAGGCCCTTGGCCTGGAGCTCGACCGGGCTGTTGCGCTTCTCGCCGCCGCCCGGCATCGGGGCGAACGGGTAGAAGGTGCCGCGCTTGTAGAGGTAGACCAGGCCGAGGGACTGCCCCGCGGGGTTGCGGAACGCGACGATCGAGCAGAGCAGCTGCGGTCCGAAGCCGTTCGCCTCCAGCTCGCTGTTGACCGCGTGCAGGTCGTTGACCAGGTCGGCGATCTCCTCGGGGGTGTGGCGGGCGAGCAGCCAGGTGTAGCCGTAGGAGTCCTGGGAGACCTCGACCGGGACGCCGCCGCGCGCGGTGTCGGCGTCCAGGAGCTCGCGGACCTGCGTCTGGACGTCGGCGAACGCCCCGCCCTCGACGGCGGCGAAGCACACCGACCCGAGACCGGTCGGCCGGAAGCCGGACGCGGCCTCCAGGGTGAGCGCGGCGGAGGGGACGGCGAACAGCTGGTCCAGGTCGGGCTTGACCGGCTTGGAGCGGCCGAACAGGGCGTCCAGGAATCCCATCTCAGGTCCTCTCGGGTCCGCGAGGACCGATCCTCGCGGATCGGGGCTCGGTGGCCGGGCCGGCCGGGTTCAGGTCGGCTTCAGTGGCCGAGTTCGGTGGAGATCTTCTCCAGCTGCTCCAGCCGCCGCTCCAGCGTCGGGTGGGTGGAGAACAGCTGGCCGGCGGCCTCGCGGGCGCTCAGCGCGGGGGCGAAGTAGAAGGCGTTGTACGGCTGGGCCTGGCGCAGGTCCTTGGTGGGGATGGCGGCGATCTGCCCGCTGACCTTGGTCAGGGCGGAGGCCAGCGCGCTGGGCCGGCCGGTCAGCTGGGCGGCGGCCCGGTCGGCGGCGAGTTCCCGGTAGCGGGAGAGCAGCCGGGTGAGCAGGAAGCTGATCGCGTACACCACCATGGCCACCAGCGGGACGATCAGTGCCGCGATTGCGGCGTTGGAGTCGTTGCTGTTCCGGTTGGAGCCGACGAATCCGCCGTACAGGGCCATCCGGGTGATCGCCCCGGCCAGCACGCCCAGGAATCCGGCCACCGTCATCACCGCGACGTCCCGGTGGGCGACGTGCGAGAGCTCGTGGGCGAGGACGCCCTCCAGCTCCTCCGGTTCGAGCCGGCGCAGCAGGCCGGTGGTGACGCAGACCACGGACTTCTCGGGTTTGCGGCCGGTGGCGAAGGCGTTCGGCATGTCGTTGTCGGCGACCGCCACCCGGGGTTTGGGCATGTCGGCCAGGGCGCAGAGCCGGTCGACGGCGCCGTGCAGCTGCGGGTACTGCTCGGGCGTCACCTCGTGGGCGCCCATCGCCCGTTCGGTGATCTTGTCGCTGAACCAGAACTGGGCGACGAACAGGCCGCCCGAGATCAGGACGATCAGCGGCCACGCGCCGCGCAGCAGCACGATCAGCAGCCCGGTGAAACCCACGTACACCAGGCCGATCAGGAACATCGTGGTGACCATCCGCCCGGTCAGGCCGCGGTCGGGCGCGAACCGGGAGTGCTGTGACGTCGACATCGCCGCTTCCTCCTCAGGTGCCTTCTGACTTCGATGCTGCCACTCGGACGAGGATCACGTGGCCGGGCCGTTCCTGCCGTCGGACCCGGGCCTTACACTGGCTGGTACGGTCCTGGCACTCTGCCTTCCGGAGTGCCAGACGGGGGACGGCTACCAGGTCAACGGACGAAGACGGAGGTGCGTGCCATGCCCGAGGACGGCAAGCCCGAGGCTCGGCGGTTCGACGCCCGCCCGTCTGTCCGCCCGCTCGACGAGCGGCGGCTCGCGGTGCTGCGCGCGATCGTCCAGGACTACGTGGGCACCGAGGAGCCGGTCGGCTCCAAGGCCCTGGTCGAGCGGCACAACCTGGGCGTCTCCCCGGCCACCGTGCGCAACGACATGGCCGCGCTGGAGGAGGACGGGTACATCCAGCAGCCGCACACCAGCGCGGGCCGGATCCCCACCGACAAGGGCTACCGGCTGTTCGTCGACCGGCTCGCCGAGGTCAAGCCGATGTCCGCGCCCGAGCGGCGCGCCATCCGGCACTTCCTGGAGGGCGCCGTCGACCTGGACGACGTGGTCGCCCGCACGGTGCGGCTGCTCGCCCAGCTGACCCGGCAGGTCGCCGTCGTCCAGTACCCCTCGCTGACCCGCTCCACGGTGCGGCACATCGAGTTGGTCGCCATCACCCCGACCAAGCTGATGCTGGTGCTGATCACCAACACCGGCCGGGTCGAGCAGCGGCTGGTCGACTGTCCCGGCACGGTGGGCGAGACCCTGCTCGGCGACCTGCGCGCCAAGCTCAACGGCATGGCCGGCGGCTGTCCGCTGCCCGAGGTCCCGGTGATCCTGGAGGATCTGCCGTCCGGCTTCGAGCAGGTCGAACGGCCGATCGTCAGCGCCGTGCTCGCCACCCTCTTCGAGACCCTCGCCGAGCAGAACGAGGAGCGGATCATGCTGGCGGGTACCGCCAACCTGACCCGCTTCGGCCACGACTTCCCGCTCACCGTCCAGCCCGTGCTGGAGGCGCTCGAGGAGCAGGTCGTCCTGCTCCGCCTCCTGGGTGAGACGGCGGAGTCCGGGATGACGGTCCGGATCGGCCACGAGATCGCGTACGAGGGGCTCAATTCCACCTCGATGGTCTCGGTCGGTTACGGTTCGGGCGACCAGAGCGTGGCAAAGCTCGGGGTGATCGGTCCGACCCGGATGGATTACCCGGGCACAATGGGGGCGGTGCGAGCGGTGGCACGGTACGTGGGTCAGATCCTGGCCGAGTCGTAGCAGGGATGCCGGTCAGAGCCGGCGCAGTCGATCGCAAGCACTTCTAGAGGCGGAACAAACCGGAGCATTTGGTGGCCACGGACTACTACGCGGTACTCGGCGTCCGACGCGACGCGGGGCAGGACGAGATCAAGAAGGCGTTCCGACGCCTCGCACGCGAACTGCACCCGGACGTCAACCCCGACCCGAAGACGCAGGAGCGGTTCAAGGAGATCAACGCCGCCTACGAGGTGCTCTCCGATCCGCAGAAGCGCCAGGTCTACGACCTCGGCGGCGACCCGCTGTCGCCCAACGGCGGCGGCGCGGGCGGGTTCGGCGCGGGCGCGGCGGGCTTCGGCTTCTCCGACATCATGGACGCCTTCTTCGGCGCCGCCTCCGGCCAGCGCGGTCCGCGCTCCCGGACGCGCCGCGGCCAGGACGCCATGATCCGCCTGGAGATCACCCTGGAGGAGGCCGCCTTCGGCACCACCAAGGAACTCCAGGTCGACACCGCCGTCACCTGCACCACCTGCAACGGCGAGGGCGCCGCCCCCGGCACCTCCGCGCAGACCTGTGACATGTGTCGCGGCAAGGGCGAGGTCTCCCAGGTCACCCGGTCCTTCCTGGGCCAGGTCATGACCTCCCGCCCCTGCCCGCAGTGCCAGGGCTTCGGCACCGTGGTGCCCACCCCGTGCCCCGAGTGCGCCGGCGACGGCCGCGTCCGGGCCCGCCGCACGCTGACCGTGAAGATCCCCGCCGGTGTCGACAACGGCACCCGGATCCAGCTGGCCGGCGAGGGCGAGGTCGGCCCCGGCGGCGGCCCCGCCGGTGACCTCTACGTCGAGATCGCCGAGACCGCCCACCAGGTGTTCCAGCGGCGCGGGGACGACCTGCACTGCACGGTGACCATCCCGATGACCGCCGCCGCGCTCGGCACCCAGGTGCCGCTGCAGACCCTCGACGGGCTGGAGGAGGTCGACATCCGGCCCGGCACCCAGAGCGGCCAGTCGATCCCGCTGCACGGTCGCGGCATCACGCACCTGCGCGGGGGCGGCCGGGGCGACCTGATAGTGCATGTCGAGGTGCAGACGCCGACCAAGCTCGACCCGGAGCAGGAGGAGCTGCTGCGGCGGCTCTCCATGCTGCGCGGGGAGGAGCGTCCGTCGGGCCAGTTCGCGCCGGGCCAGCAGGGGCTGTTCTCCCGCCTGAAGGACGCCTTCAACGGCCGGTAGGAGCTCGTTCCAGGGGCTCGGGGAACTGTGAGGTCGGCCTCGCAGTTCCCCGAGCCCTGTTGTCGTTACGCATCGAGAGAGGTACTTCGTCATGACTGCGCCGGTGTTCGTCGTCGAGACCGCCCTGCTGGCCGGGGTCGCGCCGGGGGCGACGGTGCGTCTGGAGGGGGCGGAGGGGCGGCACGCCGTTGCGGTGAAGCGGCTGGAGGCCGGTGAGGCGGTGACGCTGGCGGACGGGCTGGGGCTCGGCGTGTTCGGGACGGTCGCCGCCGTGCACGGCAAGGACGCGCTGGACGTCGCCGTGGCGGAGGTCCGCGAGGAGCCGGAGCCGAGCCCGCGGATCGTCGTGGTGCAGGCCCTGCCGAAGGGCGACCGCGGTGAGCTGGCCGTCGAGACGATGACCGAGGTCGGCGTGGACGTGGTGATCCCGTGGTCGGCGTCCCGGTGCATCACCCAGTGGAAGGGCGACCGGGGCGCCAAGGCGCTGGCCAAGTGGCGGGCGACCGCGCGGGAGGCGGGCAAGCAGTCGCGGCGGCTGCGCTTCCCCGAGGTGCGCGAGGCGATGACGACCCGTCAGCTGGTCCCGTTGCTGGAGCAGGCGGCGCTGGCCGCGGTGCTGCACGAGGAGGGCGCGGCACCGCTGGCCGCGGCGGAGCTGCCGGTCGGCGGGGACATCGTGCTGGTCGTCGGCCCGGAGGGCGGGGTCGCCCCGGAGGAGCTGGCGGCCTTCGCCGAGGCGGGTGCGCAGCCGTACCGGCTCGGGCCGTCGGTGCTGCGGACGTCCACGGCGGGTGTCGCGGCGGGCGCCCTGCTGCTGGGCCGCACCGGCCGCTGGGCGTAGCGCGCCGTTCCGGAACGCCGGAATTCGTGGCCGGACCGTCCCCGGCTGCCTATGGTGGCGGATGTGACAGATTCTCAGCGCGGCTACCTGCGCCATCCCCATGTGCACGGTGACCTGGTCACCTTCGTTGCCGAGGACGATGTCTGGCTGGCCCCGGTGGCGGGTGGGCGGGCCTGGCGGCTGACGGCGGACCAGGTGCCGGTGGCGCACCCGAGGTTCTCGCCGGACGGTCGGCACATCGCCTTCACCTCGATGCGGGACGGCGCGCCGGAGGTGCACGTCGCGCCGGTGGACGGCGGCCCGTCCCGGCGCCTGACGTTCTGGGGCAGCCCGTTCACGGCGGTGCGCGGCTGGACGGCGGACGGCCGGCCGGTGGCGACGACCACCGGCGGGCAGGCGACGATCCGCCGCACCTGGGCGTTCGCCGTGCCGCTGGACGGCGGCCCCGCCGAGCGGCTGCCGTACGGCCCGGTGAGCGGGCTGGCGCAGGAGCCGGGCGGGGAGCGGACGCTGCTGGTGTCGGCGTTCGGCCGGGAGCCCGCGATGTGGAAGCGCTACCGCGGCGGGCAGACGGGCAAGCTGTGGATCGGTACGACGGAGTTCGCCCGGCTGCACGCGGACCTGGACGGGCACCTGGAGTCGCCGCTGTGGGTGGGCGAGCGGGTGGCGTTCCTGTCGGACCACGAGGGCGTCGGGCAGCTGTACTCCAGCCTTCCCGACGGCGGTGACCTGCGCCGGCACACGGACGGCGGGTTCTACGCCCGCGGCGCGTCCACCGACGGCACCCGGGTGGTCTGGTACAGCGCCGGTGACGTCTGGCTGCTGGACGACCTGCGGGGCGCCGAACCGCGCCGGCTGGAGCTCACCCCGGCGGGGCCCCGGACGCTGCGCCAGCCGCGGCCGGTGTCGGCGGGCGGCCGGATCGACTCGGTCGCCCCGGACCGGACCGGCCGGGCCAGCGCCGTGGTGGTGCGCGGCACCGTGCACTGGCTGACCCACCGGGAGGGCCCGTCCCGGGTGCTGGACGAGACGGCCGGGGTGCGGGCCCGGCAGGTGCGGGTGGTGCCCGGCGAGGACGGCGGGCAGGGCGCGGTGTGGGTGACCGACGCCGAGGGTGACGACGCGATCGAGTACGCGCCCGCCGTACTGGGGGCCGAGCGGCGGCGGCTGGCCGCCGGGCGGCTCGGCCGGGTCCGGGCCCTGGAGGTCTCCCCGGACGGCAGGCTGCTGGCGGTCGCCGCGCACGACGGCCGGGTGCTGCTGGTCGCGCTGAGCGACGGCGCGGTGCACGAGCTGGCCCGCAGCGGCGACGGCGAGGTGAGCGGGCTGGTGTTCAGCCCGGACTCGGCGTGGCTGGCCTGGTCGCAGCCGGTGCTCGGCCCGTGGGCGCTGCGCCAGATCATGCTGGCCGACCTGACCTCACGGACCGTCAGCGAGGCGACCCCGCAGCGCTTCCACGACTACTCGCCGGCCTTCACCGCGGACGGGAAGCACCTGGCGTTCCTGTCGGTGCGCAACTTCGACCCGGTGTACGACGCGCACGTCTTCGACCTGTCCTTCCCGGCGGGCACCCGGCCGTACCTGATCACGCTGGCGGCCGACACCCCGTCGCCGTTCGGCCCGCAGCGGGCCGGGCTCGGCCTCGGCGGGGACGAGGACGAGCCGAAGGACGAGAAGAAGGACGAGGCCTCCGCGCACCCGGCGACCCGGGTGGACCTGGACGGGATCGCCGACCGGATCGTCCCCTTCCCGGTGGAGGGCGGCCGGTTCGGCTCGCTGCGGGCCGCCAAGGACGGCGTGCTGTGGACCCGGCTCCCGTTCGTCGGCGAGCTCGGCGACACCGCGTCCTCGCTGGAGGCCGACGAGCCGAGGGCCGCGCTGGAGCGCTTCGACCTGAAGAAGCGCCGGGTCGAGCAGCTGCTCGGCGGGCTGGACGGGTTCGCGGTCAGCGGTGACGGGGCGCGGCTCGTCGTCCTCGACGAGAGCGACCTGCGGGTGGTGCCCGCCGACCGGAAGGCCGGCGAGGACGACGACCTGGACGTGGACCTGGACCGGATCCGGGTCACCGTCGACCCGGCCGCCGAGTGGCGGCAGATGTTCGACGAGAACGGCCGGCTGATGCGCGACAACTTCTGGCGCGCGGACCTCGGCGGCGTCGACTGGGCGGGCGTCCTGGAGCGCTACCGCCCGCTGGTCGAGCGGGTCGGCTCGCACACCGACCTGGTCGACCTGCTCTGGGAGACCGTCGGCGAGCTGGGCACCTCGCACGCGTACGTGATCCCGCCGGGGCGCGGCGCGGAGGCGGCCCGCCGGCAGGGCCTGCTCGGCGCCGACCTGGTGCGGGACGGCGAGGTGTGGCGGGTCGAGCGGGTCCTGCCCGGCGAGTCCTCGGACCCGCGGGCGCGCTCGCCGCTGGCCGCGCCCGGCGTCGCGATCCGGCCCGGTGACGCGGTGCTGGCCGTCAACGGCCGGCCGGTGGACCCGGTGGCGGGCCCGTTCCCGCTGCTGGCCGGCACCGCCGGGCAGCCGGTGGAGCTCACCGTGGTCGGCAAGGACGGCACCGGGGAGCGGCACCCGGTGGTGGTGCCGCTCGCCGACGAGGAGGCGCTGCGCTACCACGACTGGGTCGCGGGCCGGCGGGAGCTGGTGCGGGAGCTGTCCGACGGGCGGCTCGGGTACCTGCACGTGCCGGACATGCAGAGCGCCGGCTGGGCGCAGCTCCACCGCGACCTGCGGGCCGAGATGGCGCGCGAGGGGGTCGTGGTCGACCTGCGGGAGAACCGGGGCGGCCACACCTCGCAGCTGATCATCGAGAAGCTGGGCCGGAGGATCATCGGCTGGGACCGGGCCCGTGACATCGACGCGGCCGAGCCGTACCCGGCGGACGCCCCGCGCGGGCCGGTGGTGGCGCTGGCCAACGAGTTCTCCGGCTCGGACGGCGACATCGTCAACGCGGCGATCCAGGCGCTGGGCATCGGCCCGGTGGTCGGCACCCGCACCTGGGGCGGCGTCATCGGCATCGACAGCAAGTACCACCTGGTCGACGGCACCCTGGTGACCCAGCCCAAGTACGCCTTCTGGCTGGAGGGGTACGGCTGGGGCGTGGAGAACCACGGCATCGACCCGGACGTCGAGGTGGTGGTGGCCCCGCAGGACTGGGCGGCCGGCCGCGACACCCAGCTGGCGGAGGGCGTCCGGATCGCCCTGGCGGCCCTGGCCGAGACCCCGGCGAGGACCGCGCCCGAGATCGGCGGGTGACCACGGGCGGTACGCTTCGCGGCGTACTGACAAGCATTCAGGAGGAGAGCGAGATGGCCGGCGAGGCGCAGTCCGACTGCCTGTTCTGCAGGATCGTGGCGGGGGAGATCCCGGCGACGGTGGTGCGCAAGACCGAGCGCACGCTGGCGTTCCGGGACATCGCGCCGAAGGCGCCGGTGCACGTGCTGGTGATCCCGCACGTGCACTACCCGAACGCCGCCGAGCTGGCGGCGGCGGAGCCGGAGATCGCCGGTGAGCTGCTGGCGGAGGCGGGCCGGGTGGCCGAGGACGAGGGGATCTCCGACTACCGGCTGATCTTCAACACGGGCGCGGGCGCGGGGCAGACGATCTTCCACGCGCACGTGCACGTCCTCGGCGGCACGCCGATGACCGAGCGGATGATCTGAGGCACCGTGTCGCAGCGTGAACTCGTCGTCCTGGGCACCGCCAGCCAGGTGCCGACCCGGAACCGGAACCACAACGGCTACCTGCTGCGCTGGGACGGCGAGGGCCTGCTGTTCGACCCGGGGGAGGGCACCCAGCGGCAGATGCTGCACGCCGGGGTGTCCGCCACCGGGATCACCCGGATCGCCGTGACGCACTTCCACGGCGACCACTGCCTGGGCCTGGCGGGCGTGATCCAGCGGATCAACCTGGATCGCGTCCCGCACCCGGTGGACGCCTACTACCCGGCGTCCGGGCAGGTCTTCTTCGACCGGCTGCGGCACGCCACGGCGTACTTCGAGACCGCGGAGCTGCGGCCCCGGCCGATCTCGGAGCCCGGGCCGCTCCAGGCGCCGGGGGCGCCGTTCGCGCTGGAGGCGGTGCGGCTGTCGCACCCGGTGGACTCGTTCGGCTACCGGCTGGTCGAGCCGGACGGCCGGCGGCTCGACCCGGCGCTGCTGCGGGCGGCCGGGATCGCCGGCCCGGCGGTGGGCCGGCTGCAGCGCGAGGGCCGGGTCGAGCTGGACGGCCGCACCGTGACCCTCGACGAGGTCAGTGCCCCGAAGCCCGGGCAGAGCTTCGCGTTCGTGATGGACACCCGGCTGTGCGAGGGCGTGCAGGAGTTGGCGGCCGGCGTCGACCTGCTGGTGATCGAGGCGACCTTCCTGGACGCGGACGCGCACCTCGCCGAGGACCACGGCCACCTGACGGCCGCGCAGGCGGCGCGGGTGGCGGCCGAGGCGGGCGTGCGGACGCTGGTGCTCACCCATTTCTCGCAGCGCTACCCGGACCTGGAGGGTCATCTCGCGGAGGCGCGCAAGCACTTCGACGGCGAGATCGTGGTCGCCGAGGACCTGGCGCGCATCCCGGTACCGGCCCGGAACTGACCGCGGAACTGACCGCGGGACCGAGCGCGGGACCGAGCGCGGAACGGGCGGAAAACCATTCGCGTCGGCCGCGGATCAGGCGGACCATCGAACGCGCTGCGCCGCTCCGGCGAACACCTGCGCGGCGTACCCTGGTGACCCGGAGAGCCCGGAGCGCCACACGAGACGACGGATGGGGATGAGGCAGGCGGCAGCGCCGACCCATGAGTGACACACCGCAGACCCGAACCAACGGACAGCAGCGCCCCGACGCGGAGGCCAGCACCCGGATCGTCATCCCGGAGAAGCACCCGATGGTCACCCTGCTGGGCGCGGCCGACTCGCTCCTGCGAGTGATCGAGAGCGGCTTCCCGGACGCCGACATCCACGTCCGCGGCAACGAGGTGACCGCCACCGGTTCCCGGGCCGAGATCAAGCTCGTCGAGCAGCTCTTCAACGAGATGATGCTGGTGCTGCGCACCGGCCAACCCCTGACGGAGGACGCCGTGGAGCGCTCCATCGCCATGCTCAGGAGTGCCCAGGACGACCCGGCCCACCCGGCCCCGTCCGAGGTCTTCACGGCGAACATCCTGTCGAACCGGGGCCGCACCATCCGCCCCAAGACCCTGAACCAGCAGCGCTACGTCGAGGCGATCGACAAGCACACGATCGTCTTCGGCCTCGGCCCGGCCGGTACCGGCAAGACCTACCTGGCGATGGCCAAGGCCGTCCAGGCCCTGCAGGCCAAGGAGGTCAACCGGATCATCCTGACCCGTCCGGCGGTCGAGGCGGGCGAGCGGCTGGGCTTCCTGCCCGGCACGCTGTACGAGAAGATCGATCCGTACCTGCGCCCGCTGTACGACGCGCTGCACGACATGATGGACCCGGACTCGATCCCCCGGCTGATGGCCGCGGGCACCATCGAGGTCGCCCCGCTCGCGTACATGCGCGGCCGCACCCTGAACGACGCCTTCATCATCCTGGACGAGGCGCAGAACACCTCGCCCGAGCAGATGAAGATGTTCCTGACCCGGCTGGGCTTCAACTCGCGGGTGGTGGTCACCGGTGACACCAGCCAGATCGACCTGCCGGGCGGCACCCGCAGCGGCCTGAAGGTGGTCCAGGAGATCCTCGCCGACGTGCCGGACATCCACTTCTCGGTGCTCACCAGCACCGACGTGGTGCGGCACAAGCTGGTCGGCCGGATCGTGGACGCCTACGAGCGCTGGGACGCCCAGCAGGAGGCCGACGAGGCCCCCGCGAACCGCAAACCCGTCCAGCGCCGGGGCGCCCGTGCCCCGCGCCAGTCCCATCGCACCGAAAGCTGAGTAACGCACCCTCCATGTCGATCGACATCGCCAACGAGTCCGGCTGGGACGCGGACGAGGAGTCTATCCTCGACGTCGCCCGGTACGCCCTCGACAAGATGCGGATCCACCCGCAGTCCGAACTGTCCGTGATCCTGGTCGACAGCGACGCCATGGCGGAGCTGCACGTGCAGTGGATGGACCTCCCGGGCCCCACCGACGTGATGTCCTTCCCGATGGACGAGCTCCGTCCCGGCAAGGAGGGCGAAGACCTGCCGCAGGGGCTGCTCGGCGACATCGTGCTCTGCCCCGAGGTCGCCGAGAAGCAGGGCCTGGCCGCCCCGTCCAAGCACTCCATGGACGAGGAGCTGCAGCTGCTCACCGTCCACGGCGTGCTGCACGTGCTCGGCTACGACCACGAGGAGCCCGACGAGGAGCGCGAGATGTTCGCGCTGCAGAAGCGGATCCTGGACGACTGGCGCGCCGGTCGCGGACTGTCCGGGATCTCCCCGGCGCCGACCACCCACTGAGGGCCGGCCGTCTGTGAGTGGTGAAAGTACGAGCTTCCTCCTCGGAGCTCTCCTGCTGGTCGTGCTCGGCTGGCTCGCGGCCTGCGCCGAGGCCGGCATCTCCCGGATCTCCCGGTTCCGCGCCGAGGAGGCCGCGAGGGCCGGCCGGCGCGGCGCCGACCGGCTGCTCGCGCTGACCGCCGACTCGATCCGCTACCTCAACCTGGCCACCCTGATCCGGGTGGCCTGCGAGATGGCGGCGGCGGTGCTGGTCACCGTGGTCTGCGTGCGGAGCTTCGAGGAGACCTGGCAGGCGGTGCTGACCGCGGTCGGCGTGATGGTGCTGGTGTCCTTCGTGGCGGTCGGCGTCTCGCCGCGCACCATCGGCCGCCAGCACCCGCTGACCACGGCCACCACCGCCTCGTACGTGCTGCTGCCGCTGGCCCGGATCCTCGGGCCGATCCCCAAGCTGCTGATCCTGGTCGGCAACGCGCTCACCCCGGGCAAGGGGTACAAGGAGGGGCCGTTCGCCTCCGAGGCGGAGCTGCGGGCCCTGGTGGACCTGGCGGAGCAGGACGACCTGATCGAGGACGAGGAGCGCCGGATGGTGCACTCGGTCTTCGAGCTGGGCGACACCATCGTCCGCGAGGTGATGGTGCCGCGCACCGACCTGGTGATGATCGAGCGGCACAAGACCGTCCGGCAGGCCCTCACCCTGGCGCTGCGCTCCGGCTTCTCCCGGATCCCGGTGGTCGGGGACAACGAGGACGACGTGGTCGGCATCGTGTACCTGAAGGACCTGGTCCGGCGCACCCACATCAACCGGGAGTCGGAGTCCGAGCAGGTCGACGGGGTGATGCGCCCGGCGGTGTTCGTCCCCGACTCCAAGCCGGCCGCCGACCTGCTGCGCGAGATGCAGCAGATGCGCTCGCACGTGGCGATCGTCATCGACGAGTACGGCGGCACGGCCGGCCTGGTGACCATCGAGGACATCCTGGAGGAGATCGTCGGTGAGATCACCGACGAGTACGACCGGGAGATCGCCCCGGTCGAGGACCTCGGCGACGGGTCCTACCGGATCACCGCCCGGCTGCTGGTGGAGGACCTCGGCGAGCTGTTCGGCATCGAGCTGGCCGACGAGGACGTGGAGACGGTCGGCGGCCTGCTCGCCAAGCACCTGGGCCGGGTGCCGATCCCCGGGTCCTCCTGCGCCATCCCGGTGCCGGAGGAGGCGGGCAGCGACCTGCTGTCCATCCGGCTGACCGCCGAGAGCTCGGCCGGCCGCCGCAACCGGATCGGCACCGTGGTCGCGGCGCCGGTGCGCGAGCCGGCGGACCTGGAGGAGCCGGTCGAGGCCGAACACGAGTAGGCGTCCCGGCGTTTCGGACCCGGCGGCCCGTGGGGATCCCCCCGCGGGCCGCCTTGTCCTTGGAGGAACGGCCGGGCCTTCGTGCAGCGTTTGCCCCGGGCTCGCCGGGATGACGACGATGGACACATGGCACATCAATTGCGCGCGGAGTACGGCCCCGGGGGGCCGTCCGGCGGGGTGGCCAGGTGGCACGTCGTCCGGAGCACCGATCCCTCGCACGGCATGTGCGGCGCGGAGATCGTCGCGGACGCCGAGACCCGGCCCGAGTCGGACTGGGGCACCGGCCTGCAGAGCTGCCAGCAGTGCGGCTCGCTGTACCTGCACGAGGCCCCGTTCCTTCCGGCGGACTGGGCCTGAGCGGAGGTTGCGATGAAATTGCAGGACGAACTCCCGGTCGACCACAAGCTCGGCCAGGTCTACCGGTTCGGCGCCGGCCTCGGCGGCGTCTTCCTGGTGGTCTTCGGCATCCTGGGGCTGACCGGCAGCCACCCCGGCTTCATCGACACCGAGGGCAAGGAGGTCATCGGCCTCTCCAGCAACGGCGCGCTCAGCGTGCTCTCGCTGGTCGCCGGCGGCGTGCTGATCCTCGGCGCGGTGATCGGCGGCAACATCGCCTCCAACATCAACATGGTGATGGGCCTGCTGTTCATCCTGGCGGGTTTCGTCGGGCTGATGGTGCTCGACAGCAGCGCCAACCGGCTCGCCTTCCACATCTCCAACGTGATCTTCAGCTTCGTGTTCGGCTTCGTGGTCCTGACCTTCGGCATGTACGGCAGAGTCAGCAGCCACCTGCCCAAGGACAACCCGTACTGGAAGGAGCGGCACTCCCGCCCGGAGACGCTGCCCTCCGGCCCGCCCGCCTTCGTCAAGGTGATGCGGCCCGGGCCGCCCAATCCGACCGGGCACTGATGTTCTGGGGGTGATCGGCGCGCGCCGCGGCATGCCGGGCGCGCGCCGCCGGGTGAGAGTGGTCCCCGTACGCCTACGGACGGAAGGGGACCACCGGCATGGTGATCGAGGGGCGGTCGGGGATCGGGTACGGCGCGATGGTGCTGTCGCCCGGCATGTACGGGGAGATCGACGACCGGCGCGGGGAGGCCGCGCTGCGGGCCGCGCTGGACGCCGGCGCGGTGATGATCGACACCGCGGACGGGTACGGGCCGGACGGGCACAACGAGCGCCTGGTCGGGCGGGCGCTGGACGGCCGGGACGACGTCCTGGTCGCCACCAAGTTCGGGTTCCGGATCCCGGACGGCGCCGAGGCGCACCGGTTCCCGGTGAACTACGCCTTCGGGGAGCTCGCGGTGAACTGCGAGCCCAAGTTCGTCCGCGGGTACGCGGAGCAGTCGCTGCGCGGGCTCGGGGTGGAGGCGATCGACCTCTACTACCCGCACTTCCCGGACCCGCAGGTGCCCTTCGAGGACACCGTGGGCGCGGTCGCCGAGCTGGTCGAGGACGGGCTGGTCCGCCGGCTCGGCGTCTCCAACGTCACCGCCGAGCAGCTGCGGGCGGCGCACGCCGTGCATCCCGTCGCGGCGGTGCAGGCGCAGTGGTCGATGTGGCAGGCGGTCGACCCGGAGCTGCTGGCGGCGGCGAAGGAGCTGGGCGTCGCCGTGGTCGCCTGGAGCCCGCTCGGCGGCGGCTTCCTCACCGGCACCGTCGAGGGGCTGGGCGAGGGGGACTTCCGGCACCAGCAGGAGCGCTTCAGCGGGGACAACCTGCGGACCAACAACGACCGCTACGCCCCGGTGCGGGCGATCGCCGCCGAGCTGGCCGTGACGCCCGGGCAGCTGGCGCTGGCCTGGCTGCTCCACCGGGACGCCCAGGTGGTGCCGATCCCCGGCAGCCGCACCCCGGCGCACATCACGGAGAACCTCGCGGCGGCCGAACTCGCGCTGGACGCACCGACGCTGGCCCGGATCGACGCGGCGCTGGCGGCGTTCGCCCCGGTGGGTGAGGGCGCGCTGATGGAGTGAGCCTATGCTCGTTGCCCATGAGCGAGATCTCCGAGCTGGACCCCGAGGACAAGAAGATCGTCACGCTGGCGCGATCCGCCCGCGCCCGCAACGGCGTCGAGGAGGGCGCGGCGGTGCGCGACGAGACCGGCCGCACGTACGTGGCGGGCACCGTGGCGCTGGAGTCGCTGCGGCTGAGCGCCCTGCAGACGGCGGTCGCGATGGCCGTCGCCAGCGGCGCCAAGGGCCTGGAGGCGGCCGCCGTGGTGACCGCGGCCGACGCCCCGGCCGACGCCGACCTGGCGGCCGTGCGCGACCTGGGCGGGGCCGGTACGCCGGTGCTGCTGGCCGGTCCGGACGGCACGGTGCGGTCGGTCACCGGGGCCCGCTGAGCGACTCCTCCCGAGCCCCCTTGCGGCAGGGCGATAATCTGACCGCAAGGGTGGCGTTGGGGGAGGGGACCATGGGCGTACTGGCGTTCTTCGCCGGGCTGCTGCTGACCGTGATGGGGCTCGGCCGCTGGCACGAGACCGGCTCGCCGTGGTGGCTCGCCGGATCGATCGCGCTGCTGGTCCTGGTGCTGATCGGCGGGATGACGGGCGGCAAGAAGACGGGGTGACCGGCCGGGCGTCGGTGATCAGGGAGAATGGTGCCCATGAGTAGTCCTTCCTCCCCGTACCGCTCCGGGTTCGCGTGCTTCGTCGGCCGTCCCAACGCGGGCAAGTCGACCCTGACCAACGCCCTGGTCGGGACGAAGGTCGCGATCACCTCCGACCGACCGCAGACCACCCGGCACACCGTCCGGGGCATCGTCCACCGCCCCGACGCGCAGCTCGTCCTGGTGGACACCCCCGGCCTGCACAAGCCCCGCACGCTCCTCGGCGAGCGGCTCAACGACCTGGTCCGCTCCACCTGGGCCGAGGTCGACGTGATCGGCTTCTGCCTGCCCGCCGACCAGAAGCTCGGCCCCGGCGACAAGTTCATCGCCAAGGAGCTCGCCGAGATCAAGAAGACCCCCAAGGTCGCCATCGTCACCAAGACCGACCTGGTCGACTCCAAGCGACTGGCCGAGCAGCTGATCGCCGTCCACCAGCTCGGTGCCGAGCTGGGCATCGAGTGGGCCGAGATCATCCCGGTCTCGGCGGTCGGCGACAAGCAGGTCGAGCTGGTCGGCGAGCTGATCACCAAGCTGCTCCCGGAGGGCATGCCGCTCTACCCGGACGGCGACCTGACCGACGAGCCCGAGCAGATCATGGTCGCCGAGCTGATCCGCGAGGCCGCGCTGGAGGGCGTCCGCGACGAGCTGCCGCACTCGCTGGCGGTGGTGGTCGAGGAGATGATCCCGCGCGAGGGCCGCCCGGCCGACCGTCCGCTGCTGGACATCCACGCCAACGTCTACATCGAGCGGCAGAGCCAGAAGGCGATCGTGATCGGCGCCAAGGGCTCGCGCCTGAAGCACGTCGGCACCACCGCCCGCAAGCACATCGAGGCGCTGCTCGGCACCCCGGTCTACCTGGACCTGCACGTCAAGGTCGCCAAGGACTGGCAGCGCGACCCCAAGCAGCTGCGCAAGCTCGGATTCTGACGGAACGTCCCGGAGGCCCGGCGGGTGACCACCCGCCGGGCCTCCGGCGTGTTCGGCGCCGCGTGCTCAGCCGGAGTCGCGGACCACCAGACGGACCGTCATCAGCTCGCGGGAGACCGGCTCGGCGGCCGGGTCGGAGATCAGCCGGTCGACCAGCTCGGCGAGCTCCTCGCCGCCCGGCAGGCTCATGTGGACGGTGGTCAGCCGGGGGCGCAGCAGCCGGGCCAGCATCAGGTCGTCGGCGCCGACCACCGCGACGTCGCCGGGGACGTCCAGGCCCGCGTCCTGGAGCGAGCGGAGCGCCAGCATCGCGTACTCGTCGTTGTAGCCGAACACCGCGTCGAGCCCGGCCGCGCGGCAGCGGGCCGCGAGAGCGGCGCCGCTCTCCTCGGTCCAGTCGAGCGGGAGCGGCTCGACCAGGGCGTCGAGCCCGGACGCCTCGACGGCCGAGCGCAGGCCGGCCAGCCGGGGCCCGCTGAACAGGTCGAGCCCGCGGTCGGTGGGGATCACCGCGCCGATCCGGCGGCGGCCGGCGGCCAGCAGGTGGGCGCCGGCGGTGGCGCCGACCTGGTGCTGGTCGAGCAGCAGGGCGTGCGCGCCCGGCACCGCCGGGACGCCGACGGTGGCGACCGCCCGGGTGCCGGCCCGGTGCAGCAGCTCCACCCCGGCGGGGGTGAGCAGCGGTTCGAAGCAGAGCACGGCGGCGGGCCGCAGCTCGGCCCAGCCGCGGGCCGGGTCGTCGGTGCCGGTGGGGGCGGGGCCGTACAGCACGCCGGTGTAGCCGTGGCGCTGCAGGGCCTGCTGGAGCTCGCGGTAGAAGGCGCTGAACAGCGGGCCGATCGGTGCGGAGGAGCCGACCAGCAGGACGATGCCGCTGCGGCCGGCCCGCAGCGAGCGGGCGGCGGCGTTGGGCACGTAGCCGAGCCGGTCGGCGGCGTCCCGCACCCGGCGGCGGGTCTGCTCGCTGACCCGGCCGCCGGCCGTGTTGTTGAGGACGAACGACACGGTGGCGCGCGAGACCCCGGCGAGCCGGGCGACGTCGGCGCTGGTCGGCGGGGGTGTGGGCGGTTGGCTGCTGGTCATAACGGTTCGAATCTTTTCACGCCGGGCCTCTGGCCGGGGCTCGGGGTGCCCTGCTAGACATCTGGTTACACGTGTAACGCCTACACGTGTAACCTCCATTCCACCCACCCGGCCCCACCCGGCTGAACCTGGAGGGCACCGTGGCCCTTTCCCCCACCCGCGACGACGACAGACCCGTCGACGACACCCCCGACCCCGCCCCCACGCCCACCCGCGGCCTGCTGCCGCTGCTGTTCACCGGCAACACCGCGATGTACGCGCTCTACATCGGCGTCGGCGGCGTGCTGCTGCCGCTCCAGATCGAGCACATCGACCCCGCCGCCAAGGTCGCCAACCTGGGCCTGGTCGGCGGCGTCTCGGCGGTCTTCGCCACCCTGTTCAACCCGTTCGCCGGAGCGATGTCCGACCGCTCCGGGCGGCGCAACCCGTGGATCCTGGGCGGCGGCCTGGCCGCCGTCGGCGCGATGGCGCTGCTCGGCGCGGTGAACACCGTGCTGCTGGTGGCGATCGCCTGGTGCCTCGGCCAGGCGGTGATGAACTGCTACCAGGCCGCGCTCACCTCGGTGGTCCCCGACCGGGTACCGGCCGCCCGCCGCGGCGCCGCCTCCGCGGCGGTCGGCCTCGGCCTGCCGGTCGGCTCGACCGTCGGCGTGCTGATCGCCTCCGCGCTGTCCGACCGCTACCGGACCGGCTACCTGGTGCTCGGCCTGCTGGTCGCGGCCGCGGCGGTGCTGTTCACCGCCGGCGCCCGGGAGCGCCGGATGCCCCCGAAGCGCCCCGTCCCGCTGCGCGAGCAGGCCGCCGCCTTCCTCGGCGTGCTGAAGGTGCCCGACTTCCGCTGGGCGTTCATCGGCCGGGCCCTGCTCGTGCTGGGCTACTTCGCGGTGGTCGGCTACCAGCTGTACGTGCTGCAGGACCACATCGCGCTGCCGGACGGCCTGGAGCCGACCGAGGCGGTCGCCGTCCTCACCCCGGTCTCCTCGATCGCGATGGCGCTGTCCACCGTGGTCGGCGGGGTGCTCTCGGACCGCCTCGACCGGCGCAAGCTCTTCGTCGGCTGCTCGGCGGCGCTCTCCGCGCTGTCGCTGCTGATCCCGGTGTTCTCCCCGACCTGGGCCGGGATGCTGGCCTTCTCGGTGGTCAACGGCCTGGCGTTCGGCTGCTTCATGGCGGTGGACACCGCGCTGGTGACCATGGTGCTGCCCAGGGCCGAGGACGCCGCCCGGGACATGGGCGTGCTGAACATCGCCAACGCCGGCCCGCAGATCGTCGCCCCGTTCGTCGCCTCCGCCGTGGTCTCGCTCGGCGGCTACACCCCGCTGTTCCTGTTCGGCGCGGTACTGGCCGTGCTCGGCGCGCTGGCCGTGCGGCCGATCCGCGGCGTCCGGTGACCCCGCCCCGACCCTCCCTCCCCACCGCCTGCGCCCGCAGGTCCGTCAGAAAGGCTCCGTCCCGATGAAGTTGCACACCCACGAGTGGGGCACCGGCGACCGGCTCGCCCTGCTGGTGCACGGCATCATGTCCGACCACCGCACCTGGCGGCGGGTCGGCCCGGCGCTGGCCGAGCGCGGGTACCGGGTGATCGCGGTCGACCTCCGCGGCCACGGCGCCAGCCCGCGCGGCGACGGCGCCGAGCCCGGCGAGAAGTACGGCGCCCGGCTGTTCGCCCAGGACCTGGTGGACACCCTGCCGACCGGCGCCGAGCTGGCGATCGGCCACTCGCTGGGCGGCCTGACGCTGCTGGGCGCGGTCGACCGGCTGCGGCCCGCGCGGGCCGTCTACTCGGACCCGGCCTGGCAGTTCGCCAAGGCCGAGGGCGTCGACCCGCGGCTGTTCGTGGAGTTCAAGAACGGCACCCGGGAGCAGATCACCGCGATGAACCCGCGCTGGGAGGAGGCGGACATCGACGTCGAGCTGGCCACCCTGGCCGCCTGGGACTCCGACACCGCGCTCGGCCTGTGGGCCAACGCCGAGGACTCCGGGCTGCCCGCGGCGCCCGCCGTGCCCTCGCTGGTCCAGCTCGCCGACCGGAGCTTCCTGGTCGACGACACCGACGCGGGGCTGCTGCGCGACCGCGGCTTCGAGGTGCGCACCGTGGCCGGCGCCGGCCACACCGTGCACCGCGACGACTTCGACGGCTTCATGGCCTCGCTGGAAGGATGGATCTGACCCATGGCACTCGACACCCGTGACGCCCGGCGGGAGACCGCCGTGGAGGCCGCGCTGGCGGCCCTGGACCTGCCCGCCAAGGTCGCGCTGCTGGCCGGCGCCGACATGTGGTCGCTGCCCGCGAACCCGGAGATCGGCCTCGGCCGGCTGGTGATGTCCGACGGCCCGGCCGGCGTGCGCGGCGAGCAGTGGACGCCCGACGACCCGTCGGTGGCGATCCCCTCGCCGACCGCGCTGGCCGCCACCTGGGACACCGACCTGGTCCGCCGCGCGGGCCGGCTGCTCGCCCAGGAGGCCCGCCGCAAGGGCGCCCACGTCGTCCTCGCGCCCACCGTCAACCTGCACCGCAGTCCGCGCGGCGGCCGGCACTTCGAGTGCTACTCCGAGGACCCGGTGCTCAGCGGCGAGATCGGCGCGGCCGTGGTCGCCGGCGTGCAGGACGGCGGGGTGGCCACCACGCCCAAGCACTTCGTCGCCAACGACTCGGAGACCGACCGGTACACGGTGGACGTCCGGGTCGACGACCGGACGCTGCGCGAGCTGTACCTGGCGCCGTTCGAGACCATCGTGAAGAAGGCCCACCCGTGGGGCCTGATGGCCGCCTACAACGGCGTCAACGGGCCGAGCATGTCCGAGCACCGGGAGCTCAACCACGGTGTGCTGCGCGGCGAGTGGGGCTTCGACGGCGCGCTGGTCTCGGACTGGACCGGCGCCCGGGACACCGTCCGGGCGGCGCTCGGCGGCCTGGACGTCGCCATGCCGGGCCCGCTCACCGTGTACGGCGAGCACCTGGTGAAGGCCGTCCGGGAGGGCCTGGTGCCGGAGGACGAGGTGGACGAGCTGGCCCGCCGGGTGCTGCGGCTGGCCGCCCGGGTCGGCCTGCTCGCCGGCGCCCCCGCCGCGGTCGACCCGGCCGAGCTGCCCCCGCCGGTCGACGGCGAGGCGCTGGCCCGGGAGCTGGCGGCCCGCTCCTTCGTGCTGCTGCGCAACGAGGGCGGCGTCCTGCCGCTCGACCCGGCGCCCGCCTCGGTGGCGCTGATCGGCCCGGCCGCGGCCGAGCTGCGGTTCGGCGGCGGCGGCAGCGCCCAGGTCTTCCCGGAGCGGGTGGTCTCCCCGCTGGAGGGGCTGCGCGAGGCGCTCGGCGCGGGCACGGAGCTGCGCCACGCGCTCGGCGCCGACCCGCGGACCTTCCTGCCCCCGGCGGCCTTCCCCGGCCGGGCCGAGCTGCTCGGTGCGGACGGCGAGCCGCTGGGCACGGCGGCCACCGCCGACGGCTCGGTGCGCTGGCTGGGGACGCTGCCCGGCGGCGTGGACTTCGCCGAGCTGCGGCAGGTCCGGCTGACCACCGAGGTCGGCTCCGGGCGGGCCGGGGTGCACGAGCTCTCGGTGCGCGGCGTCGGCAGGTACCGGCTGGAGGCCGACGGCGAGGTGCTGTTCGAGGGGGCGCTGCTGCCGTCCGGGGAGGACCCGGCGGCCGCCTTCCTCAACCCGCCGGAGCGGCGCTTCACCGTCGAGCTGGCCGCCGACCGGGCCTGCGAGGTCCGGCTGACCTGCGTGCTGCCGGAGAACACCGGACTGGCCGGATTCGGTCTGGTCTCCTTCCAGCTCGGCCACGGCGCGCCCGGCCCGGGCCCCGACGAGCTGATCGAGGAGGCGGTGGCCGCCGCCCGCGCCGCCGAGGTGGCGGTGGTCGTGGTCGGCACCACCGAGGAGGTGGAGAGCGAGGGCGTGGACCGCGACTCGCTGGCGCTGCCCGGCCGGCAGGACGAGCTGGTGGCCCGGGTCGCGGCCGCCAACCCGCGCACCGTGGTGGTGGTCAACGCCGGCGCGCCGGTGCTGATGCCGTGGCGGGAGCAGGTCGCGGCGGTGCTGCTGGCCTGGTTCCCCGGCCAGCAGGGCGGCGCGGCGCTGGCCGACGTGCTGCTGGGCGCCGCCGAGCCGGGCGGCCGGCTGCCCACCACCTGGCCGGCCGAGGAGGCCGACTGCCCGGTCCGGGAGGTCGCCCCGACCGAGGGCCGGCTCGCCTACCGGGAGGGCCTGTTCATCGGCTACCGGGCCTGGCAGCGGCGGTCCGGCGCACAGCCCGCGTACTGGTTCGGCGCCGGCCTGGGCTACACCGAGTGGGCCTACGAGGGGCTGGAGGTCCGGCTCGGCGGGCCCGAGGACACCCTCGCGGAGGTGTGCGTGCGGGTGCGCAACACCGGGCGGCGGGCCGGCCGCGAGGTGGTCCAGGTCTACCTGGCGCCGGACGGCGTGGACCGCTCGCGCCCCGACCGGCAGTTGGCCGGATTCGCGGTGGTCGAGGCCGGCCCCGACGAGGTGGCCGCCGCACGGCTGCGGCTGTCGGTCAGGACTGTGCAAACCTGGGACGAGACCCTCGGCGGCTGGGTCACCAGGCCCGGAACGTACACGGTCGAGGCAGGTCGGAGCGCTGCCGATCGTCCGCTGACGGTCGCTCTGGAGGTTCCCGTCCAGGCCTGACGCTTCGTCATATCGGAACGGGCGGTGCGCGATTTGTGGAGGACTCGCGCACTGCCCGTTCACGTGGCCCGTGTCCGGCGTTCATGCCTCGGCATCCGGTAATCCGCCGGGGATCGAGACGGTCTCTTCCGGCCAACGAGCGCTCCGGAAGGCGATGACCGGCATGGGACAGCCGAGATTCCTGATCGTCAGCAGACCCCAGCTTCCCGACCCCGCGCGGGGCGGCACCGTCTGGCGGCTGCTCGGGGCGAACAACCGGCACCTCGGCCAGAGCGAGGAGACCTTCCTCGACGTCGCCGGCTGCCTGGCCGCGATCGGCCGCCTGCAGCGCGGCCTGGACCGCAGCCGCTCGGTGATCGCCGGCGAGGAGCACGGCCAGCTCTGGCGCTGGCGCCTGGAGCTCGACGGCGCGCCGGTCGCCAGCTCCACCCGCGCCTACCGGCGCCAGCGCGAGTGCCAGTACAGCCTCGGCCTCTTCCTGGCCGGCGCGCGCAGCGCCGAGCCCGGCCCCCGCCCGCTCGCGCTGCCCCGGCAGCACGCCCCGGCCGTCCCGCAGCTCCGGCCCGAGGGCCGCGCCGCGCAGCTGCGCCGGAGCGGCGTGTGAGCGGCACGGCGGCCGAGCCGGAGGCCGAACCCGCCGAGCTGCGGCGGCGCCTGGACACCCTGCCCGACCTCACCGACCGGATCTTCCTCGGCTGGGCGCGCGGCAGCGGCATCCTGGTCCTGGTCGTCATGGGCGCCGTCGGCGGCTACCTGGCCCTCCGGGCGACCGACGCCCTCTCCACCGCCGGCTGGTCCTTCCTGACCGTGGAGAACTGGAACCCCGACGGCGGCCGCGGCCAGTTCGGCATCGCCGCGGTGCTCACCGGCACCGTGCTGATCGGCGGCATCGCGGTCGTCCTGGCCGTGCCGCTGGCGCTCGGCAGCGCGCTCTACATCAGCGAGTACGCGCCGCGCCGGATCAAGCGGACCCTGATCGGCCTGGTCGACCTGATGGCCGCCGTGCCCAGCGTGGTCTACGGCGTCTGGGGCTTCGTCCTGCTGCAGTACCAACTGACCGGCCTGGCCCGCTGGCTGGCCACCTACCTGGGCTGGATCCCGCTGTTCGCGGTGACCGGCGACGTCCGGGTGGACGACCCGATCACCCCGCCGCTGGTGTACACCGCCTCCAGCCTGATGGCCGGCGTGGTGGTCGCCTTCATGATCACCCCGATCATGTGCTCGATCATGCGCGAGGTCTTCGACCAGGCCCCGGCCGGCGAGCGCGAGGGCGCGTACGCGCTCGGCTCCACCCGCTGGGGCATGATCCGCACCGTGGTGCTGCCGTTCGGCCGCGGCGGCATCATCGGCGGCACCATGCTCGGCCTCGGCCGGGCGCTCGGCGAGACGATCAGCGTCTTCCTGATCCTCTCCATGCACTTCGAGATCCAGCCGCACATCCTGCAGACCGGCGGCAGCGCCGTCGCGCCGCTGATCGCGCTGCGCTACGGCGACTCCAGCGAGTTCGCCATCTCCGCGCTGATGGCCGCCGGGCTCTCGCTCTTCCTGCTCACCCTGGTGGTCAACTTCGCGGCGGCCGCCGTGGTGGCCCGCAGCCGATCGGGGGCCACCTCATGACGGTCGACACCGTCCCCGCCGACACCGTCCCCGCCGGCCCGACGACCGCGGGCCCGGCGACCGGCACCCCGGCGGGCGCGACCACCGTGGTCGGGGCCGCGGCGGCGCTCGCCGCACCCGAGCCGCGCCGCCGGATCGGCGGCCGCCGATCCGGCGACCACTGGGCGCTGCTCGGCAGCCTGGTCGGCGGGCTCGCGCTCAGCGGACTGCTGTTCCAGCGGATCGCCCCGTTCAGCGGCGTGATCGGCTTCGCGGTCTGCAGCTGGCTGGCCTTCCTCGGCCTGTACGCCCTGGTGCTGCGCGGCGAGGGCAGGCTCGCGGTCCGCGACCGGCTGGCCTCCGCCGTGGTGCACAGCCTCGGCGCGGTGCTGCTCGCGATCCTGGTCTGGATCGTCGTCTACGTGTTCCTGCACGGCTTCGACGCGCTGCGCCACCTCAACTTCTTCACCGAGGACCTCTCGCTGGCCGGCCCGGCGGACGCCCTGGTCAAGGGCGGCGCCCTGCACGCCGCGGTCGGCACGCTCACCCAGATCGTCATCGCGCTGGCGATCACCGTGCCGCTGGGGGTCAGCTGCGCGGTCTTCCTCGGCGAGGTGCCCGGCCGGTTCACCCGGCTGGTGCGCACCCTGGTCGAGGCGATGACCGCGCTGCCGTCGATCGTCGCCGGCCTGTTCGTCTTCGCCATGCTGGTGGTCGGCTTCGGCGTCCCGCGCTCCGGCTTCGCCACCGCGGTCGCGCTGTCGGTGATGATGCTGCCGATCCTGATCCGGGCCGCCGACGTGGTGCTGCGCCTGGTCCCGGGCTCGCTCAAGGAGGCCTCGTACGCGCTCGGCGCCGGCCGCTGGCGGACCGTCTGGACGGTCACCCTGCCCAGCGCCCGCTCGGGCCTGGCCACCGCGGTGATCCTGGCCGCCGCCCGCGGCATCGGCGAGACCTCGCCGGTGCTGCTCTGCTCCGGCTACACCAAGAACCTCAACCTCGACCCCACCGAGGGCCCGCAGACCTCGCTGCCGCTGATGGCCTTCACGCTGATCAAGATCCCGTCCGACTTCCACCGGGCCCGGGCGTTCGGCGCGGCGGCGGTGCTGCTGGGGCTGGTCCTGGTGCTCTTCCTGATCGCCCGGCTGATCGGCGGGCGCGGGGCGGGCGAGCTGTCGGCCGGTCAGCAGCGGCGCCGGGCCGTCCGGTCGGCCGAGGACTTCCGCCGGCTGGTCACCGCGAAGGCGCAGCCGCCGTACGCGCAGCCGTACCCCTCGACCCACCCGCCGCACGCGCGGCCGGGCGGGCCGGACCCTCACCAGACCCCTGCCCGGAAGGCCGTCGTGTCACGCAGTGCCGTCACCCGTACCGTCACGCTGTTCGCCGCGTTCGCGGTGTTCGCGAGCTCGCTGCTGTTCGGCGCGGCGCCGCGCGCGGCCGCCGAGAACTACCGGCTGATCGGCGGCGCCGGGTCCACCTGGAGCTTCAACGCGGTGGACGCCTGGGTGTCCAACGTCCGCCAGTTCGGCATGAAGATCAACTTCGACCCGGTGGGATCCTCGGCCGGCCGCACCCAGTTCAAGAACGGCACCACCGACTTCGGCATCACCGAGATCCCCTACGGCCTGGAGGACGGCGGCCAGTTCGACGCCGCGCCGAGCTGGCCGTACGCCTACCTGCCGATCGTGGCCGGCGGCACCTCCTTCATGTACAACCTGAAGGTCGGCGCCAACCGGGTCACCAACCTGCGGCTCTCCGGCGAGACCCTCGCCAAGATCTTCACCGGCAAGATCACCAAGTGGAACGACCCGGCGGTGCTCGCCGAGAACCCGAGCCTCAACCTCCCGGCCATCGACGTCCGCCCGGTGGTCCGCTCCGACGGCTCCGGCACCACCGCCCAGCTCACCACCTGGCTGGCCAAGAAGTACCCCGCCCTCTGGGACGACTACTGCAAGCGCTCGCAGCGGCACGCCGCCTGCGGCATGACCTCCTTCTACCCGCTGCTGCCCGGCTCCAGCTGGCAGGCGCTCGGCTCCTCGATCAACGTCGCCGGCGCCGTCGCCGCCGACAACAACGTCGGCGCCATCACCTACGTCGAGTACTCGTACGCCAAGAACGCGCACTTCCCGGTCGCCAAGGTGCTCAACAACAAGGGCTGGTACGTCGAGCCCAACGGGCCGAACGTGGCGACCGCGCTCAAGGCCGTGCAGATCAACAGCGATCTCACCCAGAAGCTCGACGGCGTCTACGACTCGGCCGAGGACAACGCCTACCCGCTGTCCAGCTACAGCTACATGGTGGTGCACACCTCGACCGCGGCGCCCTTCGACGCGGAGAAGGGCAAGACCCTCTCCGCCTTCGGCTACTACTTCCTGTGCGAGGGCCAGAAACAGGCCGACGACCTCGGGTACGCGCCGCTCACCGCGCAGCTGGTGGAGTCCGGCTTCCAGCAGCTCGCCAAGATCCCCGGCAGCCAGAACAAGGCCTTCGACCGCAACACCTGCTCCAACCCCACCTTCGGGGCGAACGGCACCAACCCCTTCGCGGACAGCGCCCCGAAGCCCAGGGACTGCGACAAGAAGGGCTCCACCACCCAGTGCGAGACCGGCACCGGCGGTGCCAAGCAGACCACCCCGGTCAGCGCCGGCGGGGCCAAGGGCACCGGGGGCACCAGCGGGGGCGCCGCGGGGACCGGCGGCACCGCGGGGACCGGCGGCACGGGCGGCGCCGGCGGCACCGCGGGCGGCGCGGGGGCCGGCCAGGACGGTGCCGGCGGCGGCGCGAGCGCTGCCGACCCGGCGCTCACCGGTGGCGGCACCGGTGCCGGCGGAGGCGGCGGCCAGCAGTACGCCGGCGACTCGGTCGCCCTGGCGGCGGGCGGCGGCACCGGGCTGCGCAACGCGCTGATGCTGATCGCGGGGGCGCTGCTCGGCGCGCTGATCGTGCTGCCGCCGATCGTGATGGGGCGCTCGGCGCGGGCCGCGTACGGCGGTGGCGGTGCGGCGGGGGCGGCCGGGCCGTACCCGCAGGCGCCGGGCGGCGCGGGCGCGGTGCCGGTGGCGTACCCGCCGATGACCCCCTTCCAGGCGGGTCCGTACCAGGCGGGTCCGTACGCGGGTCCGTACGCGGGACCGGGAGTGATGCCGGGTCAGCACCCGGGCGTGGCCGCTCCGCTGCCGGCGCTGCCGGTGGGGGTACCGGGGCAGGGCGGCGGGCCGGTGGCCCCGGCCCCGCAGCCCGCGCACGGTGCGGCGGTTCCGGCCGCGCCCGGGGGAGTGCCCGCACCGGGTGGGGACGCCACCGCTCCGCTCCCGGCGGTGCCGGGGCAGGGCGGGGCGCCGGCCGCGCCGACGGCCGGCCCGGGTACCGCGCTGCCGGTGACCGGTGGGGAGCCGGTTCCGGCTGTGGGCGGGGACGCGGGGGCCCGACCGGGTGGTGGGGAGCCGGTCGGGAGTGCGCCCGTCGCCGGCCAGGGCGCTGAGCCGGGTGCCGGCAGCGCGTCGCAGGCGGCTGCGGAGGGGGAGCGGTGAGCGGCAGAACGGTGCGGATCCGCCGCCGGGCGTTGCGGACCGCGGGGGTGCTGGGGCTGCTGGCCGCGGTGACCGCCGGGGCGGTGCTCTCGGCGGACCCCGGCGACCCGCCGGTGCGGGTCGCGGACACGAGCAGCGCGACCCCGGAGATCCCGGTCGATCCGCTGACCGGCGGACCGTCCGCGATCGACCCGACCGCCGCCACCGGTGGCGCGAAGGCCGCTGTCGCGGGCAGTGACGCCACCGCCCGGGCGGCTGCGGGGGGAGCGGGAGCGGTCACCGCCCAGGCGGCCGCGGCGGACGGTGACACCGTCACCGTCAAGGGCAGCGGCGAGTTCGCGGGCCTGGAGGTGACCGTCTCGCAGACCACCCACCTGGTGAACCAGGTGGTCACGGTCAGCTGGAAGGGCGGCACCCCGACGGTGCCCAGCCCGATGGTGTTCGGCCAGCACTACCTGTCGCTGATGCAGTGCTGGGGCGACGGCGACGGCCCGGACCGCACCCAGTGCCAGTACGGCGCGACCCGCGGCGACGACCGCGGCGGCGCGTTCGTGCCGAGCCGCCAGCTCAGCTACGGCAGGACCCTGGTCGACCCGTTGGAGCCGATCAAGGCGCCGAGCGACACGCAGAACGCCTACGTGCCGTTCCGCCCGGTGACCGGCCAGGCGGAGGAGACCAACGGCAGCAGCCAGTACTACGACATCCAGTCCACCAACGAGGTCCCGTACGCGCCGACCCGCGCCGACGGCACCGGCCAGGTGTTCTTCGAGGTGGAGACCGGCATGGAGGCCCCGGGCCTGGGCTGCGGCCAGACCCCGGAGGGGCAGCCCGGACCGTTCACCGAGGGCCGCCGGTGCTGGCTGGTGGTCGTGCCGCGCGGCGGCACCGAGGTCGACGGCCAGCCGCCGGTCGGCCAGTCCGGCAAGCTGCAGTCCTCGCCGCTGTCCACCACCAACTGGGCGAAGCGCCTGGTCGTCCCGCTGCACTTCGAGCCGATCGGCATCGCCTGCCCGATCGCCTCCGAACGCCCCACCGCGGGCACCGAGCTGGCGGCCGAGATGATCTGGCGCTGGCAGCCGACGCTGTGCGGCACGGCGGGCGGCGCGTTCAGCTACACCCAGGTCACCGACGACCTGGCGCGCAACCGGCTGGTCCGCAACGGCGACTCCGGCCTGGTCCTCGTCGGCGAGGCGCTGCCCAAGGCCGAACAGGTGGAGGACCGCACCCCGGTGTACGCGCCGCTCGCCGTCTCCGGACTGGTGATCGCCTTCGACATCGAGAGCCAGTCGTACTCGCGCACCCCGCCGGCCACCCGGCTCAAGGACGGCCAGCGGATCACCGACGTCTCGCTGACCCCGCGGCTGGCCGCCAAGCTGCTCACCCAGAGCTACCGCTTCTCGGTCAACCCGGGCGACCCGGACGTCCCGGCGAACAACCCGCTGGACCTCACCTCCGACCCCGAGTTCACCGACCTCAACCCGCAGTTCAAGGAGCTGTACTTCCCCGCGCGGATCGCCGAGCTGCTGCTGCCGGTCGGCGACGGCGACTCCGCCCGCGCGGTGTGGCGGTGGATCCTGGCCGACCCGGACGCCAAGGCCTTCCTGCAGGGCGCCCCGGGCCCGCACGGCGAGACCGTCAACCCCAACTTCAAGCCGGACAAGGTCGAGCTGCCGCGCCCCAACTACCCCAAGCCGGACATCTTCTGCGTGGAGTACCCGGACGACCCCAGCGGCCGCCCCAAGTGGTGCAACCTGGACGGCCACCCGTACGCCAACAACCTCCGCGACGCCGCCCGGTCCACCGCCCGCGGCGACACCCTGGCCCGCTCGGTGTGGGACGCCAGCACCATCCCCGGCTCGCTGAAGAAGGCCCAGCCGCAGGCCCAGGGCCTGCGCGGGGTGATGGCCGTGACCACCACCGCGCTGGCCGCCCGGTACGGGCTGAACACCGCGAAACTGCGCAACTCCACCGGGCAGTTCGTCACCGCCGACAACACCACCATGCTGGCCGCCGCGGCCTCCGCGCCGGCCGGCGAGAACCCGGTGGTGAAGGTGGTCGACCCGGCGAAGGTCCCGGCGGGCGGCTACCCGCTGACCGCGATCACCTACGGCGCCGCCGTACCGTCCTCGATGGACCGGGCCGCCGGAAAGGCGTACGCCGACCTGATCCGCTACGGCATGGGCGACGGCCAGCAGCCCGGCATCGCGGCCGGCCGGCTGCCCGACGGCTACGCGCCGCTGCCGCAGGAGCTGCGCAGCCAGGCCCTGGCCGCGGCGGGCACCATCGAGCAGCGGGCCGGCATCCCCGAGGGCGCCGCCGCCACCCCCGCCCCGCCCGCGGGCGGCGGCAGCGAGGCGGTCTCCGCCGGCGGCGGCTCCCGGCCCCCCGCCCAGGGCGGCGGGGGCGCCCAGGACGCACCCGCCCCGGCGTCCACGGCGCCCGCCCACACCCCGACCACCCTCGCCCCGGCCCCGCCGGCCGCCCCGGTCGCCCGGACCGCCGGCACCGACGTCGGCGACCTGCGCTACCTGCTCCTCGGCGCCCTGATCGCCGGAGTGCTGGCAGCCGCCGCCGGGGTCGTCGTCCCGCGCGTGCTGCGCAACCGGCGGCACTGAACGGGCCCCTCTGCCCACCTGTTGTCCCACCCCTTCTCAAGCACCTGCGCCGAACCGGCCGGAGCTCGCTCCGCCGTGCCCGAAAACCGCACTCTCACAAGGGATTCCGCACCCATGAAGCTCACCAAGCGTCAGGTCGCCAAGTGCGTCACCGCCGTCGCCGGCCTCGGCCTGGTGGTGGCCGGCACCGGCACCGCCCAGGCCGACCCGACCGGGTACCGTCCGCTGGCCGGCGTCGGCTCGGACACCACCCAGGGCGTGATGAACGCGATCGCCGGCAAGGTCACCCTGAACGGCCAGCCGGTCCTCGGCTCGTACGACGCCGTCGGCACCCCCACCATCAACACCAAGGCCGCCGCCGCCTGCCAGGGCCTGAACCGCCCGAACGGCTCCGGCGCGGGCCGCACCGCCCTGCTGAACGAGCTCAACAAGGGCAACAACTGCCTGGACTTCTCCCGCTCCTCCAGCCTCAACCTGGCCGCCTCCACCCCGGGCCTGACCTACGTCCCGTTCGCGGTCGACGGCGTCACCTACGCGGTCAGCGCCGGCAGCGCCCTGCCGCTGGACCTGTCCATCGCCGACCTGCACGCCATCTACAGCTGCGACCCCGGCTACGTCGGCACCGGCCCGAACTACGACATCCACCCGATGCTGCCCCAGGCCGGCTCCGGCACCCGCAGCTTCTGGGAGGCCACCGTCGGCATCACCGAGGCGGACGTCGCGGCCGGCAAGTACCCCTGCGTCACCGACACCAAGGGCGGCAAGAAGATCGAGGAGCACGACGGCCGCGTCCTCGACTCCGCCTCGCTGGTGCCGTTCTCGATCGCCCAGTACATCGCGCAGAGCTCCAGCACCATCGCCGACCTGCGCGGCACCGCCCAGCTGGGCAACATCAACGGCGTCCCGTCGCTGCTGCTGAACACCAGCGCCGCCGCCACCCGCGACGTCTACAACGTCATCCCGACCAGCAAGGTCGCCACCAGCCCGTGGAGCGACGCCTTCGTCGGCTCCAACTCGCTGGTCTGCCAGCAGACCGCGACGATCAAGCAGTACGGCTTCGGCGTCAACGCCGCCTGTGGCGACACCACCCGCACCACCGGCTGACCAGCTCGGCCGACCGACCCCGGCCGACCCATTCCGGCTGATCAACCCTCAACCACGCTTAGCTGAAAGGCATCTCACGCCGTGAGCATCCGTATCGCGCGCACCGTCGCGCTCGGCGCCGCCACCGTGCTGGCCGCCGGCTCCGCCACCTTCCTCGGTTCCGCCACCGCCTTCGCCGCCGACAGCCCGGTCATCGGCACCGCGACCGTCAACCCGGCCACCGGCTCCGACACCGAGCTGATCAACCTGGTCACCTCCGCCACCTGCCCCGGCGGCACCAACCTGCAGGCGCTGGTCTTCGGCCAGGGCTTCCCGGCCGCCGGCTACGGCGTCACCCCGAACTCCGCGCAGTCCATCTACCCGGTGGACGCCCAGGGCCGGATGTCCATCCCGCTGAGCGACACCATGGCCAGCTTCGCGCAGAAGAACGGCTTCTCCACGCTGAGCGGCAAGTACGAGTTCCACGTCCGCTGCCAGGCCAAGATCGGTGCCACCTACTTCGGTGACTTCGTCGGCGCGGTCTGGTTCACCAGCCCCACCGCGTACACCTCCACCGACCCGAACGCGCCGGTCGCCCAGGCCACCACCACCGCGCTGACCGTCGACCCGGCGTCCACCGCGACCGAGGGCAGCGACGTCAAGCTGACCGCCGCCGTCAGCCCGGCCGCGCCCGGCACCGTCCAGTTCCAGGACAACGGCGTCGCGCTCGGCACCCCGGTCGCCGTCACCGCCGGCCAGGCCCAGCTCACCGTCAACACCCTCGCCAAGGGCGCGCACAACCTCACCGCGGTCTTCACCTCGACCGACACCGCGCACTTCCTCGGCTCCACCTCCACCGCGGTCGCCTACACGATCAGCCCCAAGGGCGCGACCGTCACCCACACCTCGCTCGCCGTCACCCCGTCCGGCTCCGCGCAGAAGGGCACCGACGTCAAGCTGTCGGCCGCCGTCGACGCGGGCGCCACCGGCGCCGTCCAGTTCAGCGACAACGGCGTGGCGCTCGGCTCCCCGGTGGCCCTGGCCGGCGGCACCGCCGAGCTGACCGTGACCGCCCCCGCCGAGGGCGACCACTCCTTCACCGCCGCGTTCGTCCCGGCCGACGCCACCCAGTTCGCCGCCTCGCAGTCCGCGGCGGTCGCCTTCACCGTCACCCCGGTGATCGTCCCGCCGAAGCCGGACTCCCCGGCCCCGGTCGGCGAGACCATCACCACCACGGTCGCCCCCGGCGCCCTGGTGATCAGCGTCGCGGGCAGCAACGTCACCCTCCCGCCGCTCACCCTGAACAACGACTCCACCCGGTTCGGCTCCGCCGGCCCGATCCAGACCGTCACCGTCACCGACACCCGCGCCGGCGCCCCCGGCTGGTCGGTCAGCGGCCAGGTCTCGGACTTCAAGTCCGGCGCCAACGCCATCAACTCGCAGAACCTCGGCTGGGCCCCGAACCTCGTCTCCAAGGGCGACGGCCTCAAGGTCACCCTCGGCACCGCGGTCAACCCCGCCAACGCCGTCGAGGCCAACGACGCCGGCGCACTCGGCCTGAAGTCCGCCCGGACCCTGGCCACCGCCACCGGCCTCGGCACCGCCAAGCTCGGCGCCGACCTCACCCTGCTTGCGCCGACCTCCACCCTGGCCGGCACCTACCAGGGCGTGCTCACCCTCACCGCGATCTGACCGCGTGATCCGAGCCCGCTGAACGGGAGCTGACGCCCACTCTTCACCACCGGGCCGTCAGCCCGTCACCCGGCGGCCGGGCCGCCCTGGCGCAATCGGCGTACCCCTGACGTACCGCCGAGCGCCCGGGCGGCCCGCGCCGCCACCCCAGCACCTCCGCACCCCGCTCCCGAGGATGACGCCGCCGATGCGCCGATGGCTCCTGGTACCACTGACCGCCCTGCTCCTGCTGCTCGGCGGCCCGACCGCCCACGCCACCCCGCGCAGCGCCCTCACCGAAGGACCGCAGGCGCAGACCTTCGGCATCCAGCCCGCCACCGCCACCGACCCCGACGGCCGCGGCAGCTTCACCTACTCCGCCACCCCCGGCGCGATCGTCAAGGACCACGTCGCGCTCTGGAACTACAGCGACCAGCCGCTCACCCTCCGGCTCTACCCAGCCGACGCCTTCAACACCGACACCGGCGGCTACGACCTGCTGCCCGAGGGCAAGCCCTCCACCCAGGCCGGCAGCTGGCTGCGCACCGCCGTCGCCACCGTCGAACTCCCGGCCCGCAGCCGGCAGATCGTGCCCTTCACGCTCGCCGTCCCCGCCACCGCCGGGCCCGGCGACCACCCGGCGGGCATCGTCGCGGTCCTCCGCCAGGAGAGCAAGGACGCCAAGGGCAACGCCGTCACCGTCGACCAGCGGGTCGGCACCCGGGTCAACGTCCGCGTCGCCGGCGACCTCAAGGCCGAACTGACCGTGGTCGGCGCCCGCGTCGTCCACCACCCCGGCCTCAACCCCTTCGCCACCGGACGCACCACCGTCCGCTACACCGTCCGCAACACCGGCAACGTCCGGCTCGGCGGCAAGCAGGCCGTCCGCGTCACCAACCTCTTCGGCACCGTCGCCACCGGCGACGCCCCCGCCGACCTCCGCGAACTCCTGCCCGGCAACGCCGTCGACTACCGCGTCGAGGTCAGCGGCGCCTACCCGACCGTCTTCGGGACGGCAGGCATCACCATCGACCCGATGGCCATCGCCGGCGACCACGACCCCAAGCTCACCTCCACCGTCCACAAGCAGGGCTACTTCGCCATCCCGTGGACCATGCTCGCCCTCGCCGCCCTGATCGGCGCCGTCGCCGTGCTCTGGTGGACCCGGCGACGCCGCGCCCGGCGCATCCCGCCCCACCTCCTGCAGCACACCCCGCCCGCCGTCGCCGTCCTCGGCGCGGCGCTGCTCGCCCTGCTCACCGCCGGCACCCTCGTGCTCGGCCCCGCACCGCGAGCCGCAGCCGCCGACGCCCCGCCCGCCGGGACGCTCGCCTTCGACTACCCCAGCGGGCACGACGACGACGCCATCGACCTGCTCACCTCCGGGCCCTGCCCGCACCCCGACGCCGACTACCTCACCGTGCGGATCGGCGGGCACGGCTTCCCCGCCGAAGGCGCCCCGATCACCGGGACGACCGCCGCCGCCGCGTACCGGCCCGCCGCCAACGGCGGGTTCGTGGTACCGCTCGCCAACACCCTCCGGGTGATCGCCAACCGGGCCGGCGCCGGACAGCTCAACGGCGCGTACACCATCACCGCCAGCTGCCGCGGCAAGGTCAACCCCACCTCCACCCAGGACTTCACCGGCGTCCTCACCTTCACCACGCCGACCACCTGGACCGCCACCACCGTCGCCCCCGAAGGCGTCATCCACGCCGCCGGCGCGGATCCGGCGGCCGGGCAGACCGCGAAGAAGCCCCAACCCGCCGCGACCGCCCCGGCAGAGTCCCGGACCTCCCTCGGCCCCTGGATCGCCATCACCGGCGGCGTCCTCCTCGTCGGCTGGGTCGCCCTCCCGCCCCTCCGCAAGCGCCTCCGCCGCACCCCGGAGACCCCCGCCACCGCCGGAGCCACCGAGCCCGCCTCCGGCGGGGAGACGGGGGACGCCGGGGAGCCCGCTACCGGCGGGGCGGACCTGACGGCCGCCGATGGTGCTGTGCTCGCTGCCGCAGGCGCCGCTCCTGCCTTCGGCGGTGAGGCCGGTACGGCGACGAAGCCCGCCTCAGGCGGGGGGACGGGCGCTGTTGGGGTGCCCGCTGCGCGCGGGGCGGACCTGACGGCCGCCGATGGTGCTGTGCTCGCTGCCGCAGTCGCCGCTCCTGCCTCCGGTGGTGAGGCCGGTACGGCGACGAAGCCCGCCTCAGGCGGGGGGACGGGCGCTGTTGGGGTGCCCGCTGCGCGCGGGGCGGACCTGACGGCCGCCGATGGTGCTGTGCTCGCTGCCGCAGTCGCCGCTCCTGCCTCCGGTGGTGAGGCCGTTACGGCGACGACGCCCGCCTCGGGGCCCGCCTCCGGTGGGGGCGTCGGTTCGGGCCCGGCGGAGGCTGACGCCGCTGCGGTCGTTCCCGCCGGCGCCGGGTCCGCTTCCGGCGGGGCGGCGGGGGCGGCCGTGGGGGCTGCTGCCGGGGGTGCCGCGGTCGCGGAGGTCGGGCGATGACGGTGACCGATCTGCCGCCGGTGGCGAGTGCGCCCGCGCCGTCGCCGTGGGCGCCGCCGCCGGCCGGCGGGGCGCGGAGGGTCGTGCTGCCGCGGGTCGCGCCGGTCCGGCAGTTCCGGCAGGTGCTGCCGGACGTCCCGCAGCTGATCGGGGCGGGGCTGGCGATCGCCGCCGCGCTGCTGCTGGGTCTGGTGCTGGAGCTCGGGCCGCTGGGTGCGGTGAAGCACCTGCGCGACCACGAGACCGGGTACGCGCAGCTCCGCGAGTCGCTCGCGAAGGGCCTGACGCCGATCGGTCAGTACGGTGCGGACGGCAAGCCGGTCGAGGTGGGTACTCCGGTGGCGCTGCTGGAGATTCCGCAGCTCGGTCTGCGCGAGGTGGTCCGCGAGGGCACCGGCGGGGGCGTGCTGGAGTCCGGTCCGGGGCACCGCCGGGACACCCCGATGCCGGGCCAGGCGGGCACCAGTGTGGTGTTCGGTCGGCAGGCCGGTTTCGGCGGGCCGTTCGGTGCGCTGGGCAACCTGCGGCCGGGCGAGACGTTCAAGGTGACGACCGGTCAGGGCGAGCAGGTGTTCCGGGTGATCGGTACCCGCCGGGTCGGGGATCCGATCCCCGCGCCGGCGAAGGCGGAGGCGGGTCGGCTGGTGCTGGTGACCGGTTCCGGTCCGCACTACGCGCCGAGTGGCACGCTGCTGGTGGACGCCGATCTGATGTCCGAGGTGCGTCCGGCGAACGCCCGGCCGTTGACGGCCGCCGCGCTGCCCGCCGCGGAGGCGGCGATGGGCACCGAGGACGCCGCGTGGATCCCGCTGGTGCTGTGGGGCGAGGGGCTGTTGCTGGCGGCCGTCGGGCTGGCGGTGGCGTGGGCGCGCTGGGGTCGCCGGCAGACGTGGATCGTCGGTGTGCCGGTGGTGGGCTACCTGGCCCTCGCGGTGGCCGACGAGGTCGCCCGGCTGCTGCCCAACCTGATCTGACCGCCCCGATGTGCCCGCCCCGATCTGACCGCCCCGATGTGCCCGCCCCGATGTGCCCGCCCCGATCTCCCCGACCTGATGTGCCCGCCCCGATCTCCCCGACCTGATCCGACCGCTCCGATCCGACCGTGCCGATCCGGCCGCCCTGATCCGACCGACGACCTGACCCCGCCCCACCGATCTGCTCGACCGTCACTCACCTAGGAGTCAGCCGGATGACCACCACCGAGCCCGAACTCGCCACCACCGCCGTCCTGTCCCCGCTGCCGCCCTTCGGACCGGCGGGTCCGGGTGGGCTGTCCCCGGCGGGGGCGTTGGACGCGCGCGCGGTCTCGGCGTGGTTCGGTGAGCGCAAGGTCCTGGACCGGGTGTCGCTGGAGATGCCGGCGGGCCAGGTGACCGCGCTGATCGGCCCGTCGGGCTGCGGCAAGTCGACGTTCCTGCGGATCCTCAACCGGATGCACGAGCTGATCCCGGCCGCCTCGCTGGCCGGAGAGGTGCTGCTGGACGGCGCGGACATCTACGCGCCCGAGCGCCGGCTGACCGAGGCCCGCCGCGACATCGGCATGGTGTTCCAGAAGCCGAACCCGTTCCCCGCCATGTCGATCTACGACAACGTGGTGGCCGGGCTGAAGCTGACCGGCACCCGTGCGTCACGGGCGGAGAAGGACCACCTGGTGGAGGAGTGCCTGAGCAAGGCGGGCCTGTGGCGCGAGGTCGCGGACCGGCTGCGGCAGCCCGGCGGCGCGCTCTCCGGCGGTCAGCAGCAGCGCCTGTGCATCGCCCGTTCGCTGGCGGTGCGCCCCAAGGTGCTGTTGATGGACGAACCGTGCTCGGCCCTCGACCCGACGTCCACCCGGCGGATCGAGCAGACCATCCGCGAGCTGGTGCACGAGGTCACCATCGTGATCGTCACCCACAACATGCAGCAGGCGCAGCGGGTCTCCGACCAGTGCGCGTTCTTCCTGGCGGAGCAGGGCACGCCCGGCGGGATCGTCGAGCACGGGCCGACCGCGGCGATGTTCGGCTCGCCGGCCGATCCGCGGACCGCGGACTACGTCAACGGCAGGTTCGGCTGACCCGACCCGGGGTGCACGCCTTCGGGTGACAGGCCCTCGCGCAGCACCAGGCTGACCAACTCCCGCTGGGAGTCGGTCAGTTTGGGGTCCGAGCAGTACACGGTGCGGCCGTCCACCGTGATCTCGTAGTGGAAGCCGTCGGGCACGCCGTACGCACGCGCGCGCAGCCCGCCGGCCACCGCCTCGCGCGCCAGGGCGTGGACGTGCGGCGCGTCCCGCCGTTCGGCGGTGTCCAGCTCGGCCCTGACCACGCGGCCGGCGAGGCCGCCGGACCGAATCACCTGGATACGCATGGTTGTCAGTGTGCTACGCAGCGATGTGCTTTGCCGAGCCTTTTCGCAGACTCCCCGCGCCCGCTCGGCGGGCCGCCGGGCCGCGCCGCCGCGTCTCACTGGGTGGAATCGTGGCGGACTTCACTTCGTGCGCCGAGACACTCCGGTTACAGTGGAGAACATCATGCGTTACGGGCTGCTTCTTCTTAGCTGCCGCGGCGAGGGCCTGTAGTCCAAAAAGGCCGGCTCCCTCGCCGCGGGGAGTTGTTCTGCGCCCGTATTCCGCAAGCGGCGCAGCCAGTCGGCCGGTCGGTGTCCTCATCCCGACCCACAGCCCGCAATCGACAGGGAAGCCGAGAGTCTCACCCATGACCGAGCAGTCGTCCGTCGCCCGCGCGTTCATCGACCGTCCCACCCCGATCACCGCCTCCTCCGTGCTGCAGAAGCCGTCGGGGATGCCGTTCCACCGGTACGTACCCTTCGGCGCCGTCGACCTGCCGGACCGCACCTGGCCGTCGAAGGTCATCACCCAGGCCCCGCGCTGGCTGTCGACCGACCTGCGGGACGGCAACCAGGCGCTGATCGACCCGATGTCGCCGGCCCGCAAGCGCAAGATGTTCGACCTGCTGGTGCGGCTGGGCTACAAGGAGATCGAGGTCGGCTTCCCGTCCTCCGGTGCCACCGACTTCAACTTCGTGCGTTCCCTGATCGAGGAGAACGCGATCCCGGACGACGTCACCATCTCGGTGCTGACCCAGGCCCGCGAGGACCTGATCGAGAAGACCGTGGAGTCGCTGAAGGGCGCGAAGCGGGCGACCGTCCACCTGTACAACGCGACCTCGCCGCTGTTCCGCCGGGTGGTCTTCAAGGGCTCCAAGGACGACATCAAGGCGATCGCCGTGGACGGCACCCGTCTGGTGATGGAGTACGCCGAGAAGATCCTGGGCGACGAGACGGTCTTCGGCTACGAGTACTCGCCGGAGATCTTCATCGACACCGAGCTGGACTTCGCGCTGGAGGTCTGCGAGGCGGTGATGGACGTCTGGCAGCCGTGCGAGGGCCGCGAGATCATCCTGAACCTGCCGACCACGGTCGAGCGCTCCACCCCCAACGTCTACGCCGACAAGATCGAGTGGATGTCGCGGAACCTGTCCCGCCGCGAGTTCGTCTGCCTGTCCACCCACCCGCACAACGACCGCGGCACCGGTGTGGCCTCGGCCGAGCTGGCGATGATGGCCGGCGCCGACCGGGTCGAGGGCTGCCTGTTCGGCCAGGGCGAGCGGACCGGCAACCTGGACCTGGTCAACGTCGGGATGAACCTGTTCTCGCAGGGCGTCGACCCGATGATCGACTTCTCGGACATCGACGAGATCCGCCGCACCGCCGAGTACTGCAACCAGATGCCGGTGCCCGAGCGCCACCCCTACGCCGGCGACCTGGTGTACACCTCCTTCTCCGGCTCCCACCAGGACGCCATCAAGAAGGGCTTCGACGCGCTGGCCGCCGACGCCGAGGCGGCGGGCGTCCCGGTCGAGGACTTCACCTGGGGCGTGCCGTACCTGCCGATCGACCCCAAGGACGTCGGCCGCAGCTACGAGGCGGTCATCCGGGTCAACAGCCAGTCCGGCAAGGGCGGCATCGCGTACGTCCTGAAGAACGACCACAAGCTGGACCTGCCGCGCCGGATGCAGATCGAGTTCTCGAAGATCATCCAGGCCAAGACCGACGCCGAGGGCGGCGAGGTCACCCCGGGCGACATCTGGGCCGTCTTCCAGGACGAGTACCTGCCCACCCCCGACAACGCCTGGGGCCGGATCTCGCTGAGCGGATCGCGCAGCCTGACCACCGAGGACGGCCGCGACGCGCTGTCCACCGAGGCCGTCGTCGACGGGCAGCCGGTCACCCTGACCGGTACCGGCAACGGCCCGGTCTCCGCCTTCGTCAACGCGCTGGGCACCATCGGCGTCGACGTGCGGGTGCTGGACTACGCCGAGCACGCGCTGAGCGAGGGCGGCGACGCCCAGGCCGCCGCGTACGTCGAGTGCGCGGTCGAGGGCAAGGTGCTGTGGGGTGTCGGCATCGACTCCAACACCGTGCTGGCCTCGCTGAAGGCACTGGTCAGCGCCGTCAACCGGGCGCAGCGCGGCTGACCTCCCCGGTAGGACCTCCTGGGGCCACCCGCCGTCGGCGGGTGGCCCTTCGGCTTCCGTGTGGCCCGCGTCACAAATTTTCGCTTCTTGACCCGTTCGGGGTGCTGACACCCGGGGGCAACCGTGGCAACATCGATCCACCGGATTCGGGGTCGGTGGGACGGCCCGCGGCGTCCGGTCGCGTGACCTGCCCATTGATGTGCAGGCCGCCTGCCATGTCTGGGGAGTGGCGCCGTGACAGGGTTGTGGGGTGTCCGCCCTCGCTGGCGGACTGATGTTCTCGGTGAGTTCTTCTGCCCGGGCTGTGGTGGGGACCGCAACTACCGCCGGCAGCACGGCCGGCGGTGGCTGCGGTTGCTCGGCACCCCGATCCTCCCGCTCGGCCCGGTGATCGGCAGCGTGCAGTGCACCTCCTGCCACGGCCGCTACGGCACCGACGCACTCGAACAGCTCACCTCGCTGCGGCTGGCCGCCATGCTCCGGGACGCGCAGTACACCATCGCGCTGGCCGCGCTCGCCGCCGGCGGCACCGCCGGCCGGGCCGGCCGGGACGCCGCCTGCACCGTGATCCGCGAGGCCGGCTTCGAGGACTGCGGCGAGGCCCAGGTGCTCGCCGCGCTCGCCGCCCTCTCCGGCCACGGCGGGGGAGACCCGATCGACGTCGCCGCCGAGGGCAGCGGCCTCGCCGTCGAACTGCACGCCGCCCTCGAACCGCTCGCCCCGCACCTGGCCCTCCAGGGCCGGGCCCGACTGCTCACCCAGGGCGCCTGGGTGGCCCTCGCCGACGGCCGGTACCTGCCGCAGGAGCGCGCCGCGCTCGGCGTCGTCGGCCGCTGCCTCAAACTCTCCACCGCTCAGGTCGACGCGCTCCTCGAAGCAGCCACCAGCGCGTCGCGCTGAGCCCCCACAGCCGGGCCCGAAACCCCCCTCCCGGGCCCGCCGTGACCCGCACCTACGGGCGATTCCCCCCACGGGCCCCCGGTGCGGGTTCATGGCTGCCCGGCTGCGGGTCGCCCCGGTGGTGCCCCCGCTCCCGGTGACGCCGGTGACGCCGGTGGCGTCGGTGGTGTCGGTGGTGCCGGGTTGCCGACGGGGACGGGCCGGGTTGTCAGTGGGCTGGGCGACAATGGGGGGACCATGAGTCTCTTCCGCGACGACGGCATCGTGCTGCGCACCCAGAAGCTCGGCGAGGCCGACCGCATCATCACGCTGCTGACCCGTCAGCACGGCAAGGTCCGCGCGGTGGCCCGCGGCGTGCGCCGCACCAAGTCCAAGTTCGGCGCCCGGCTGGAGCCCTTCTGCCACGTCGACGTCCAGTTCTTCAGCCGCGGCGCCGACCTGGTCGGCCGGACCCTGCCGCTGTGCACCCAGGTCGAGACCATCGCCCCGTACGGTGCCCGCATCGTCACCGACTACGCCCGGTACACGGCCGGCACCGCGATGCTGGAGACCGCCGAACGCTTCGCCGAGAACGAGGGCCAGCCCGCCGTCCAGCAGTACCTGCTGCTGGTCGGCGGCCTGCGCACGCTGGCCGCCGAGCAGCACGAGCCGCACCTGGTGATGGACGCCTTCCTGCTCCGCTCCCTCGCGGTCAACGGCTACGGCGCCAGCTTCACCGACTGCGCGAAATGCGGCCTGCCCGGCCCCAACCGCTTCTTCTCGCTGCAGGCCGGCGGGGTCCTGTGCGGGGACTGCCGGGTGCCGGGCAGTGCCGTACCCTCCCCTGAGACACTGGTACTGCTCGGCGCGCTGCTGTCGGGGGACTGGCAGACGGCCGACGCCTGCGAACCCCGGTACTGGCGGGAGGGCAGCGGGTTGGTGGCCGCCTATCTGCAGTGGCACCTTGAGCGGGGTATCCGCTCGATGAGATACGTGGAGAAGTGAGCATGGCAGCGCGACGGCTGTTCGGCAGCAAGAAGCGGGATTATCAGACCCCGGAGCCGCACCCGAGCGGTGCCCGGCCGCCGAAGATCCCCGGCGAGCTGGTCCCGAACCACGTCGCGGTAGTCATGGACGGCAACGGCCGCTGGGCCAAGGAGCGCGGCCTGCCCCGCACCGAGGGCCACAAGATCGGCGAGTCGGTCGTCCTCGACGTGCTCAAGGGCTGCCTGGAGATCGGCGTCAAGAACCTCTCGCTGTACGCCTTCTCCACCGAGAACTGGAAGCGGTCGCCCGATGAGGTGAAGTTCCTGATGAACTTCAACCGGGACGTGATCCGCCGCCGCCGCGACGAGATGGACGCCCTCGGCATCCGGATCCGCTGGGTCGGCCGGATGCCGAAGATGTGGAAGAGCGTCGTCCAGGAGCTCCAGATCGCCCAGGAGCAGACCAAGGGCAACGACGCCATGACGCTGTACTTCTGCGTCAACTACGGCGGCCGGGCCGAGATCGCCGACGCCGCCCAGGCCATCGCCCGCGAGGTCGCCGCCGGCCGGCTCGACCCGTCCAAGGTCAACGAGAAGACCTTCGCCAAGTACCTGTACTACCCCGACATGCCGGACGTGGACCTGTTCCTGCGCCCCAGCGGCGAGCAGCGCACCTCCAACTTCCTCGCCTGGCAGTCCGCGTACGCCGAGTTCGTGTTCCAGGACGTGCTCTGGCCGGACTTCGACCGCCGCAACCTCTGGCAGGCCTGCGAGCAGTACGCGCGCCGCGACCGCCGTTTCGGCGGCGCCATCCCCAACGACGCCGCGGGCAACCCGGACCTGCCGGCGCAGCGCTGAGCCGGCCGAGCCGACCGACGAGGGGAGGTCCCGGGCCGTGGCCCGGGACCTCCCCTCTCGCGTACTGCCGTTCCTTCGTCCTGCCGCGCTCATCCCTGGTTTCTGGCGCACTCCGCGCAGGTTCCGAAGATCTCCAAGGTGTGGGCGATGTCGGTGAAGCCGTGCTCGGCGGCCACCGCGTTCGCCCAGCGCTCGACCGCCGGGCCCTCGACCTCGACGGTCGCGCCGCACTGGCGGCAGACCAGGTGGTGGTGGTGACCGCTGCTGCAGCGCCGGTACACGGCCTCGCCGCCGGCGGTGCGGACCACGTCCACCTCACCGGCGTCGGCGAGCGACTGCAGGGTCCGGTAGACCGTGGTGAGACCGACCGAGTCGCCCCGGTGCTTGAGCATGTCGTGCAGTTCCTGCGCGCTGCGGAAGTCCTCGATCTCGTCCAGGACCGCCGAGACGGCGGTGCGCTGCCGAGTCGAACGCGCGCGTGGCGACGGGCCTGCGGTGGTCACCGTGGGTCCTCCTGCTCGTCGAGTGGTGTCGCACATCATTGTGCCAGCCCTCCACTTGGCAGCGGATCCTCCGCACGACGGGTGCCGTCCGGCCCGTCGGCGGGGCGGTCGCCGTGCAGCGTGCCGCGGTCGCCGTGCAGCAGCGTGCCGCGGTGGTCGTGCAACGTGCCGCGGTGGTCGTCCTGCGTACCGCGGTGGTCGTCCTGCGCGGGGAGGACGACGTCGCAGACCGCCGGACCGGTGTCCGGGGCGGACCGGTGCCGGCGCCGGGCGAGCGGCGCGGCCACCGCGCTGAACAGCGCGAACGCGGCGATCGCCAGCAGCACGATGGTCGGCCCGGGCGGCAGGTCGGTCTCGTACGAGCCGCCCACGCCGAGCACCGCGACCGTGATGCCGAGGCCCACCGCCGCCGCCTGGGTCGCCGCGAACGACCGGGTCAGCTGCTGCGCGGCCGCCACCGGGACCACCATCAGCGCGCTGACCAGCAGCAGTCCGACCACCCGCATCGCCACCGTGACGGTGACCGCGGCCATCACCGCGAGCAGCAGGTTCAGCAGCCGCACCGGCACGCCGGTGACCCGGGCGAACTCCTCGTCCTGGCAGATCGCGAAGAGCTGGCGGCGCAGCCCGAAGGTCACCGCGATCACCACGGCGGCCAGCCCGGAGATCACCACCAGGTCGGCGGGCGAGACCGTGAGGATCGACCCCCACAGGTAGCTCTCCAGGCTGCCGCTGCCCGCCTGCGCGCTCTTCGAGACCAGCAGCTTTCCGCAGGCCATACCGCCGTAGAAGAGCATCGCCAGCGCGATGTCCCCGCGCTGGTTGCCGCGCGAGCGGACCAGCTCCATCACGATCGCGCCCAGCACGCAGACCAGGACCGCCATCCACACCGGGCTGGTCTGGAACAGGAAGCCCAGGCCCACACCGGTCAGCGCGACGTGGCCGATGCCGTCGCCCATCAGCGCCTGCCGCCGCTGCACCAGGTAGATGCCGACGGCCGGCGCGGTGATGCCGACCAGCACGGCGGCGATCAACGCCCGCTGCATGAAGTCGTACTGCAGCATCTCGGTCAGGTCGATCACGTCAGCAGCCCTCGGGTGGTGGAGCGGTGGTGGTCGTCGTCCGCGTGCGGGTGGACGTGGTCGTGGCCCGGCAGCGCGTGCTGGCCGACGCCGCGGGGCGGCGGACCGTCGTGCGCCACGCAGCCGTCGCGCAGCACCACCGCACGGTCGATCAGCGGCTCCAGCGGGCCGAGTTCGTGCAGGACCAGCAGGACGGAGCAGCCGCGCTCGACCTCGCGGCGGAGGATCTCGGCGAGCAGCTGCTGGCTGACCACGTCCACGCCGGCCATCGGCTCGTCCATGATCAGCAGGTCCGGCTCGCCGACCAGCGCACGGGCGATCAGCACCCGCTGGTGCTGGCCGCCGGAGAGGTTGGCGACGCCGTCCGACGCCCGGTCGAGCATGCCGACCGCGGCCAGCGCCCGGTCCACCGCCTCACGGTCCTTGCGCCGGAACGGCAGCAGGCGGTGCAGCGGCAGCCGGCCGGTGGAGACCACCTCGCGCACGGTCGCCGGCACCCCGCTCGCCGCGGTGGTGCGCTGCGGCACGTAGCCGATCCGCCGCCAGTCGCGGAAGCGGGAGAACGGGGTGCCGAACAGCTCCAGGGAGCCGCGGTCCAGCGGCACCGAACCGATCACGCTCTTGACGGTGGTGGACTTGCCCGAGCCGTTGGCGCCCAGCAGGGCGACCACCTCGCCGGGCAGGACGGTCAGGTCGACGCCGCGCAGCACCGGCCGGCCGCCGACCGAGGCGACGGCGTCGCGGAGGCAGACCGCCGCCGGCGCGGCGTCCCCGAGGAGGGGTCGCCGCGCCTGGTCGGAGTCTGCCGTGGAGATCACAGCACTCATGGTGGTTCCCGAGGTTCCGTTGTTCCGGTGGCTTGTCGCTTGTCGCTTGTCGCTTGTGGCCTGTGGCTTGTGGCCTGTGGCTCGTGCGGGGTGGTGCCGGGTGGGTGTCAGCCGGTGGTGGTGGGGGTGGCAGCGAGGGCGGACCGGAGGTTGGTGAGGTTCTGCTTCATCACCGAGAAGTAGTCGTCCTTCGCCGGGTCCTTGACGCCCTCCAGCGGGTCGAGGACGGCGGTCTTCAGACCGAGGTCCTTCGCCACCGTCTCGGCGAGCTTCGGACTGACCAGGGTCTCGAAGAACACGGTGGTCACGCCGTGCTCCTTCGCCGCCTGCTGGATCGCGGCGAGCCGGGCCGGAGTGGGCTCCGCCTCCGGGTCGACCCCGTTGATCGCGACCTGCTCCAGGCCGTAGTGGTCGGCGAGGTAGCCGAACGCGGCGTGGCTGGTGACGAAGGCCTTGGTCCCGGTGTTCTTCAGGCCGTCCTGGAACTCCTTGTCGAGGGCGGCGAGCTTGGTGACCAGGGCGTCGGTGTTCTGCTGGTAGTCGGCGGCGTGGGCCGGGTCGGCCTTGGCGAACTCGGCGCCGACGCTCTTGGCGACGGCGGCGTAGCGGGTCGGGTCGAGCCAGATGTGCGGGTCGCCGGCGGCGTCGGCGTGCTCGTGGCCGGCCTCGCCGCCGTGCTCCTCGGTACCCTCGTCGAGGTGGTGGTCGACCAGCGGGGAGACGGCGGCCGCGTCCACCACGTGCTGGGAGTGGGACTGGGCAACCGCCTTGTCCACGCTGGGCTGCAGGCCCTTGAGGTAGAGGACGGCGCCGGCCTTGGTGACCGCGCCGACCTGCTTGGCGGTCAGTTCGAGGTCGTGCGGCTCGACGCCGGCGGCGGTGAGGTCGGTGACCTTCACGTGCTCGCCGCCGATCTGCTCGGCCAGGAACTCCATCGGATAGAACGACGCCACCACCGCCAGCTTGCCGCTGCCGTCCTTCGCGCTGCTGCTGCCACCGCAGGCGGAGAGCGTGAGCGCGCTGACAAGGGCGGTGACGGCGAGGGCTATGGAGGTGGGGCGACGTCGGATCTTCATGACAACCATTCTCATCTTAAGTGGAAATGATTGTCAACTTGCGCATCTGTTCGCCGCTCGCTCGCCTGACCGACGCGGGCCGCTCGCCGGCCGATACGGGCCGCTTGCCTGCCCGACACCGGCCGCTCGCCCGGCCGATGTGCGTCGCTCACCTGACCGACGCGCGCGCAATTACCGAGTTGAACCGCCTACCCGCCTCCCCGGTAACCTGAGGTATTCGGGTGCGTGCAACCAGCCGCGCCTAGACCGTGCCGCCGGTACCCCGTGCCGGCGTCCGTACCGAAGAGAGCACTGTGGCCGCCGACAAGATCGACACGATTGTCAGCCTGAGCAAGCGCCGTGGCTTCGTCTACCCCTGCAGCGAGATCTACGGTGGCACCCGTGCCGCCTGGGACTACGGTCCGCTGGGTGTCGAGCTCAAGGAGAACATCAAGCGCCTGTGGTGGCGTTCGATGGTCACCGCTCGGGAGGACGTCGTCGGTATCGACTCCTCGGTGATCCTCGCCAAGGAGGTCTGGGAGGCCTCCGGCCACGTCGCCACCTTCAGCGACCCGCTGACCGAGTGCCTCTCCTGCCACAAGCGCTTCCGCGCCGACCACCTCGAAGAGGCGTACGAGGCCAAGCACGGCAGGCTCCCGGAGAAGGGCCTCGCCGACATCAACTGCCCGAACTGCGGCAACAAGGGTGCCTTCACCGAGCCCAAGGAATTCTCGGGCATGCTGAAGACCCACCTGGGCCCGGTCGAGGACGGCTCCGGCCTGGCCTACCTCCGCCCGGAGACCGCGCAGGGCATCTTCACCAACTTCAGCGCCGTGCAGACCACTTCGCGCAAGAAGCCGCCGTTCGGCATCGCCCAGGTCGGCAAGAGCTTCCGCAACGAGATCACCCCCGGCAACTTCATCTTCCGGACCCGCGAGTTCGAGCAGATGGAGATGGAGTTCTTCGTCAAGCCGGGCGAGGACGAGCAGTGGCACGAGTACTGGCTCGAGCAGCGCTGGAACTGGTACCGCGACCTCGGCCTGCGCGAGGAGAACATGCGCTACTTCGAGCACCCGAAGGAGAAGCTCTCCCACTACGCCAAGCGCACGGTGGACATCGAGTACCGCTTCAACTTCGGCGGCAGCGAGTTCTCCGAGCTCGAGGGCATCGCCAACCGGACCGACTACGACCTCGCGGTCCACAGCGAGCACTCCGGCAAGGACCTCAAGTACTTCGACCAGGAGTCCGGCGAGCGGTACTTCCCGTACGTCATCGAGCCCGCAGCCGGCCTCAACCGCGCCCTGCTGGCCTTCCTCCTCGACGCCTACTTCGAGGACGAGGCCCCCAACGCCAAGGGCCAGATGGAGAAGCGCGTCGGCATGCGCCTTGACCCGCGCCTCGCGCCGGTCAAGGTCGCGGTCCTGCCGCTCTCCCGCAACGCCGACCTCTCGCCGAAGGCCCGCGGCCTCGCCGCCGACCTGCGGCAGGCGTGGAACGTCGACTTCGACGACGCCGGCGCCATCGGCAAGCGCTACCGCCGCCAGGACGAGATCGGCACCCCGTTCTGCGTCACCGTCGACTTCGACACCCTCGAGGACAACGCCGTGACCGTCCGCGAGCGGGACACCATGGCGCAGGAGCGCGTGTCGCTCGACCAGGTGAAGTCGTACCTGGCCGCCCGCCTGATCGGCTGCTGACGAAGCCGCCTGTTCGACCAGGGCACTCCGGCTCCCCACCGCTTCGGCGGTGGGGAGCCGTTGTCGTTGGGGGGTGGTTGGGGTGGGGCGTTGGTGTTCGGGTGTCAGGGCGGTCGGGCTGGGCGCCGGGGCATTTTGGGGTGGACGCGAGGGTCGGTCGGAGTGGACGTCGAAGGTCTTGGCGGGGTTCGCCCGGGTGGTGGCTCGGGTGGTAGCTCGGGCGGTGGCTCGGACCGGCCGGGGTCAGCGGCGGATGCGGCCGCGGCCTCGGGTGCGGGGAGGCTCGGTCGGGAGGCCGGCCGAGCGGAGCGAGGCGAAGGCGCTGCGGGCGCGGCTCTCGTCCAGCCCCGACACGGCGCCGAGCAGCGCCTCGTAGAGGACCGGCTGCCCATGGACCGCTGCCGCGAACTCGCCCAGGTCGCCGGCCGACCGGAGCCGAACCACCTCGCCGACCAGGCCGACCGCGAGCGCGGGATCCAGCGCCAGGGCCACCGCCGCCGCGTCGCCCATCGGCCGGCCTACCGCCTGCCGCAGGAGGTTGCTGACATCGTCGGCCCTCCCTGCCTCCCGCAAGCGGGCTGCGAGCTCGGCCAGTTCGGCCGGTGGCGCGGACGCCCACTCCCAGAGCAGTGTGTGCCCGTCCGCCGACTGCCCTGCCTGCTCGAGCGCCGCCAGCATCGCGGGCAGCGCGCTGACCGGTACCGACCAGAGCGTGTGGAAGAGCTCGGCGGCCTCCTCGACCAGCCCGGTGGTGCGTAGCTCCGCCAGTGTCCTTGCCGTCTGCTCGGGTGGCCCGTAGGAGGTGGCCCGGGCCAGGTATCCGGCGGCCCCGGTCGGACCGCCGTCCCGCAGGAGGCCGACCAGTCGGGCGACGTCGGCGGGGACGAGCGATACCGCCGCCTGCGCGACGATCGCCGCCGAGTCCCGGACTGCGCCCTGCAGGTGCAGGTCGGTGATGCGCTTCGCCAGTGCGCCGAGCTCGACGACGGTGCGGTGTCGCGCGGGTTGGGGCCGCTGCTGGTGCGCGTCCGCCGAATCCGGGGTGATGGGGGGAGCGAGGGGCGGAGCGGACGAGGGCGCGGCGTTCCGGGGGCGATTGATTCCGGTGGACGGTGCGGCGGGTCCGGCCGATGCGGCCGTCGCCGTCGGGCGGCTGGGTGCTGCCGGTGGCCGGGTCGGTGCGGTGGTGGCCTTTGCTGCGGGGATTCCCCGGTGAGGGTGCCCGGAAAGCTCGGCGGCAGGTGCTGCCTCCGAGAGCTTCGGGGGCAGGGTGGCCGAGGGCTGTGGCGGAGTGGGCGGCGTTGTTGACGTCGGCGGTCGGTGGTCCGCCTCCGCGGCGGACCGGCCGCTGCCGGAGTAGCGCTGCTGGACGAGAAGGCTGTCCTCCATGGCGATGAGACGGTCACTCAGTTCCAGGCACCGGGCGCCGAGCCCCTCGCGCAGGTGCTGTGCCTGGGCGAGCTGGCGCTGAAGGTCGCCGTGCTGGCGGCGGTCCCCGGCCGGGGCGCCGGCCGAGCGCAGGGCCTCGGTGAGTCGGCGCTCGCGTTGTGCCGCGAACTGCCGTGCTCTGAGCAGCTCGTCCAACTCCGCCCGTAGCGACTGGACCTCGGCCGACGTTGGCTCCAGCTCCTGCAGCGTCATGGTGATCCCGCCCCGATCTCTCGGCCGGGAGCCTCCCACCAGCTCCCGCCATCGACTGCGGGTCATCCTTTCGTCGCGATACGGCGAGAACGTTACGGGAGTGAGTCCGAAGCTTTGCGATATCCACTTCGATTGCCTTGCGACACACGGAAGTTACGGACGAAGCGGGCAGGAGTGGAGAAACGCTCAGCTGCCGGTGGAGAGCCGGGCACGAGCCTCCATCAGGGCGAAGCCCAGCAGATTCAGACCGCGCCACTCGGCAGGCCTGGTCGCCTGCTGGTTGTCCGCCGCGAGACCGATGCCCCAGACCCGGTCGAGCGGACTCGCTTCGACCAGCACCCGGTGCCCGGTACCGAGCAGGTAGGAGCGCAGTGCGTCGTCCTGGCCGAACTTGGCCACGTTGCCATCGACGACCAGACCGAAGCGCTCGGCGGCCCAGCGCTCCTCGTTGAATCCGCTCACCAGCCGGCCCAGCTTCTTGGCCTCCGCCGGTGTCCGCGCCTGGAGGATGCGCGGCACGATCTGCTCGTCGCCGAACAGCCTGGCCTTCCCCGCCATCATCCAGTGCTCGGCCGTCGCGTACGTGACTCCGTCGACGGTGAACGGCGACGGCCACCACTGGCTGAGTGAACCCGTCCCGATCCGGCCGTCCCGCTCGGGCCGGTGTCCCCAGAACAGTAGGTACTTGGGCCGGGCACCGCGGGACACAAGCTCGGTGAGCTCCTCGCGGGACCGGGTGTCGGTCGGCTCCTGGGCAGGGGAAGTGGTCATACCGCCATGGTGTCATCGACCACTGACGATTGGCCTGCGAATATCCGGCGGCGACCTGCGGAGATCCGGGCACGGCCCTTCCCCGGGAGGCGGGGTCGGACGGCAGCGCCGTGCGCCGCGCCTGGGTCTCGCGACGGGGACCCGCGGGCGCGCGGGGTGGTGAGGGCGCGGGAGTGCGTGGCGGTGCGGGAGCCGGTGTCAGCCGGGCGAGCGCCAGCCTCCCGCACAGGACGGCGAGCGGCACCTCGGCGCAGCCGGCCATCAGCAGCGCCGCGGCCAGCTCCGAGCCCGGCGCGGCGGTGGCCAGATCGCAGCAGGCGTCGCCCAGCAGCAGTGCCGCGGCCAGTGCCACCGCGAACCGGTGTGCGCCCTGCCCCTGGTGAAGCCGGATGCCGCCAATGATCAGGGAAGCCGCCTCGGCCAGGTCGAGGACGGCCCACCCCCGGCCGCCCGGCAGGGTGGCCAGCAGGGCGGCCCAGGGGACCAGGGCGAGCCCGCACCAGACCAGCACCCGGGACGCGGCGCGAGGCGTGAACGCGCGTACTTGCCTGATGCTGCCGACCGTCGGCCGGACCGCCAGGACCGCACTCATGACGCATCACCGGCGCCCGTCGCTGCGGACCGGACGTCGTCCGTGGTGGACCGGCCGGCTGCCGGGGTGCGACCGGCCCGCACCTCGGCCCAGTCGCCGCCGGCGGTCTCCGCCCGCACCGTGGTGAACGCGCCTTCGGCGTAAGCGATCCAGAACCGCTCGGCGACGGGGACGACCTGGCCGGCACAACGGCGACCGCCCCGGACACGGTTGAGGAAGGTGACCAGCGGGGGCATGCCGGACTCGGGGAGCCGACCCCAGGCGATGGTGGCCGGTGCCGGAGCGGTGCCGCTCCGACCGGAGGGCCCGTCGCCCAGCGCCGAGCATCCGTCGCCAGGACCGGGAGTGCCGTGCAGGCGGCTGAAGGTCCACCACCTTCGCCGGTCGATCCGTTGTGCGCCGCGCAGTAAGCCGACGGTCAGCGCCGACTCCACGACCACATCGCGAAGCTCACCGAGCTCGTGGATCTCCATCGCGGCCCGGCGGCCACCACCGGACAGCACCCGTACCGCCCACGGCCCGTCGGGAGGGCCGGGATCGACCCACTCCACCCTGCGCCCGAGCGGAAGCCCGGTGCCGTCCGCTCCGATCCCCTCGACGGTGCCAGAGCCTTCGGCGGGCCGACTCCCCTCCGGTCGGCCGTGCGAGAGGTCGTGCCGCCCGGTGTGAAAGGCAGTCAGGCCGCCGTGCAGCATGTACGTGATGTTCGTCTTCGTCATGCCGTCAAGACTCGCCATCCGCCGGAGCGGTGTCGTTAGTCCACACTTCCGTCTTTGGGGTGTACCTAGCTACACCCCAAAGACGGCAGCTCGCGCCATGGCAGCCATGATCAGCCGCCGCCTACGCTGAGCGCCATGTTCAAATCCAGCCCTCGCCCTCAGCCGATCCGGAGCGCCCTGCGCGCTCCGTGGTCGGCCGCGGCACGGCGGGATTCACTGTTCCTCGCGGCAGGAGTCCCGCTCGGCCTGCCCTGCCTCCTCGCCCTGTCCGACCTGAAGAACCTGTGGTTCCTGATCCCACTCTCCGTGGTCGGTTCCGATCTCCTCACCACCGCACAGCGCAGCCGGCTGCGCGCCCTGCGCGGTGTCTCCGTCCCCGGCCGACTGCCCGCCGGTGCCGGGTGGAGCGCCCGGATCAAGGCCGGGCTCACCTGGCGCCAGGTCGTCCACCACCTGGTGGTCGCGCCACTGCACGCCGTGCTCGCCGCCGCCGCGCTCTCCCTGTGGGGCGCCGGCCTGCTGATGGCGAGCGTGTACGCCTGGGCCTGGCTGATCCCCTTCGGCGGTCCTTTCCGGGCCGGCCCCGGGTGGAGCACCACCGACCTGTGGATCACCCTCACCGGCCTGCTCGTCCTGGCCCTCCTGCCGTGGCTGCTCGACGGGCTGGCCCGGGCCGAGATCCGCACGGCGTCGGCGCTGCTCGGTCCCAACCGCGCCGACCTCCTCGCCCGCCGGGTCGAGGACCTGGCGGAGAGCCGTGCAGGCGTGGTCGACGCCGCCGACGCCGAGCGCCGCCGGATCGAGCGCGACCTCCACGACGGTGCCCAACAACGCCTGGTCTCCCTCGCGATGAATCTCGGGCTCGCCCGACGCGTCCTGCACGACATACCCCCGGAGGCCATGCAGGTCATCGTCGAGGCCCACCAGGAGGCGCAGGCAGCGATCGAGGAGCTGCGCGACCTGGTCCGCGGTCTCCACCCGGTGGTCCTGGAAGACCGCGGCCTCGACGCCGCCCTGTCCGGCATCGCCGCCCGCAGCCCCGTCCCCGTCCGACTCACCGTCGACCTGCCCCACCGGGTCGCGCCCACGGTGGAAGCCGTCGCCTACTTCACCGTCTCCGAGGCACTCACCAACGCTGCCAAGCACGCCAAGGCCTCCAGGGTCGACCTCACCCTCCGCCAGACAGCCGACCGACTGCACATCACCATCACCGACGACGGAGTCGGCGGCGCCGACGCCAGCCGCGGCAGCGGGCTGCACGGCCTGCGGCAACGGGCCGCATCCGTCGACGGCACCTTCACCCTCACCAGCCCCCGCGGGGGCCCGACCACCATCACCATGGAGCTGCCGTGCGAGCTGTGATCGCGGAGGACTCGGTCCTGCTGAGAGTCGGCCTGGTCAAAGTCCTCGAGACGGTGGGCTTCGAGGTCCCGGCTGCCGTCGGCGACGCCGAGACCCTGCTCGCAGCGGTGGAGGAGCATCGTCCGCAGGTGGTCGTGGTCGATGTCCGGATGCCACCCGGCTTCACCGACGAGGGAGTCCGGGCCGCGCTGATGATCCGCCGGCAGTGGCCGGAGGTGGCCGTGCTGCTGCTCTCCCAGTTCGTCGAGGAGCGCTACGCCGCCGACCTGCTCTCCACCAACACCAGCGGGGTGGGCTACCTCCTCAAGCAGCGGGTGGCCAATGTGGACGACTTCGTCGACGCGCTCCAACGGGTCGCCGACGGAGGCACCGCGCTCGACCCCGAGGTGGTCGCCCAACTGCTGCTCCGCAAGGACAACGACCCGCTGCGCAGGCTCACCCCACGCGAGCGGGAGGTCCTCACCCTGATGGCCGAGGGACGCTCCAACACCGCGATCGCCGAGGCCCTGGTGATCAGCGACAGCGCCGTCGCCAAGCACATCAACTCCATCTTCACCAAGCTCGACCTGCCCCCCGCCGACGCCACCCACCGCCGGGTCCTGGCCGTGCTCCGCTACCTGGAGGTGAGCCCATGACGCCCCCCGAGCACGCCACGACCACCACCGGAGCTGCCGCCACCAGCGCGACCACCTCCGGCGGCACCGGCACTGGCACCAGCACCGGCACCGGCATCGGCACCGGCCCTGCGACCGGCCCCGCGACCGCCGGGCGCACCGTGCGCACCGCCTCCACCGGGCCCGAAGCCGCCCAGCCCCTCACCGCGGCGCGAGGCTGGCGCCTGGTCGCCGGGCTGGTGCTGGCAGTCGCCGTCCTCGCCGGTGCGACGCTGGCCTGGTCCCAGCTCGCCCAGCAGGAGGAGCGCCACCGGCAGTCCTACTCCGAGCCGATCCACACGGTGGAGGTGGACGGCGGCGCGGCGGACGTGACCGTCAGCGCCGGCGACGACGGCCGGGTCGTGGTGAACGATCTGGTGGGTTGGGTGCTGGGGCGGCCGACCGTCTCCCAGGAGGTGACGGGTGACACGCTGAAGGTCAGCGTCGACTGCCCGCGCGGCACGGCCGTCCTGGGCTGCGCCGCCACGGTCGACATCACCGTGCCCGCGTCGACCGCGCTCCGGGTGGCGACCCGCTCGGGGCGAGCGGCGATACACGGCGTCTCGGGCGAGGTCCACGCCTCGACCGAGGAGGGTCGGCTGGAGCTGCGCGACCTGGCAGGTCGGCTCTGGGTGAAGACCGACTCCGGACAGATCGACGGCAAGGGGCTCTCCTCGCCGACCGTGGAGCTGGCGGCCGACTCCGGCCAGTCCGTCCTGGACTTCGCCCGCCCGCCGGAGGCGGTGAAGGCACGGCTTGCGTCGGGCCCCCTGATCGTCGGCCTCCCGGACGACGGCGCCGGGTACCGGATCGACTTCCTCACCATCGACGGCCGCCTCGCCGTCGCCCGAGGCATCGAGGACGCCACCGCACCACGACTCCTCGACCTTTCCACCGCCACGGCACCCATCAACATCACCAGAGGGAAGGCACCCGCCCCCACCCACTGACCGGCCCGACAATCGCCTGGCCCGCACGAAGTCGAGGCCCCCGAGGCCCCCGGCGTCCGCGCGCCCCCGGCCACTCCGCCAGGTGGGGGACAATGGAACGTCCCGAATTCCGCCGTTGGGACCCGACCCTTGAGGATCCGCCGAGCATGACCGCCACTCCCACCGAGATCACCCCGGTCCCCACCTCCACCGACACGCCCGCGGGCGCCTCCACCGGCAACCCCACCGGCACCCCCACCGGCACCCCCACCGACGGGCTCACCGGCGCCCCCGCCGAGAAGCCCGCCGGCGCCTCCGACCACACGCCCACCGGTGCCCCCGCCGACGGCGAGTTTTCACCGCTGCACATCGGCCCGCTGGAGGTGTGGCCGCCGGTGGTGCTCGCGCCGATGGCGGGCATCACCAACGCGCCGTTCCGTACGCTCTGCCGCGAGCAGAGCGGCGGCAAGGGGCTGTACGTCTCCGAGATGATCACCACTCGGGCGCTGGTGGAGCGGAACGCCAAGACCATGCAGCTGATCAAGTTCGACGCGAGCGAGAAGCCGCGTTCGATCCAGCTGTACGGGGTGGACCCGGAGACGGTGGGCAAGGCGGCCCGGATGATCTCCTCGGAGGGCCTGGCCGATCACATCGACCTGAACTTCGGCTGCCCGGTGCCGAAGGTGACCCGCAAGGGCGGCGGCTCGGCGCTGCCGTACAAGCGGAACCTGCTGCGCGAGATCCTGCGGGAGGCAGTGTCCAACGCGGGTGACCTGCCGGTCACCATGAAGATGCGCAAGGGCATCGACGACGACCACCTCACCTTCCTGGACGCCGGGCGGATCGGCGCCGAGGAGGGGGTCTCGGCGATCGCGCTGCACGGGCGGACGGCGGCGCAGCACTACGGCGGTACGGCGGACTGGTCGGCGATCGCCCGGCTGCGGGAGTCGGTCCCGGCGGAGATCCCGGTGCTGGGCAACGGTGACATCTGGTCGGCGGACGACGCGCTGCGGATGATGCGCGAGACCGGCTGCGACGGCGTGGTGGTGGGCCGTGGCTGCCTGGGCCGGCCGTGGCTGTTCAAGGACCTGGTCTCGATCTTCGAGGGCGAGGTGGACTACGCCCGTCCGACCTTCGGCTACGTGGCGTCGGCGATGGTGCGGCACGCGCAGTTGCTGGGGGAGTGGCTGGGCGACGAGGCGCGGGGCGTGATCGACTTCCGCAAGCACGTGGCCTGGTACACCAAGGGTTTCTCGGTCGGTTCCGAGCTGCGGGTGCGACTCGCCAACTCCTCGACGCTGGCGGAGCTGGCGGGGACGCTGGCCGAGGTCGACCAGGAGCAGTCCTGGCCGGTGGGGGCGGACGGTCCCCGCGGCCGGACGAGCGGCAACAACCGGGTGGTCCTGCCCGAGGGCTGGTTGGACGATCCGTACGACTGCGCCCGGCCGGGCGAAGATGCCGAATCGGACACATCTGGTGGATGACAAGGACGAAGAGGCAAAATAGGCCCCTTCCGGGGTCTCGCCTTCTCGGCCCAGCCCTCTTTGCCGATCTGGCCAAGAGGGCTCCTTTTCGGCAGATTTTGCTCACGCTGCGCGCCCCTGTCATCGCCCAATGCAACGATTGGCGGATCCGGGCTACGTCGAGACGCTGAGATGCACTCGTGACGCTTGCCACATATCGTTGCGATTGACGGTCAGTCAGTGGTGTTCGCCAAGGTGTACAAGTCGGGATCGCTTCCCGAAGGCTTGCCGGGGCGGATCGCTGCAGCTGACTGCAGGAAATCAAGCCGGGGAAACGTGGCGGTCGACCGGCCGCTACTCTGCGTCCGACTCATGTGATCTTCGAGTTTCGATGCGTTCACTACTTGAACGATCCCTAGCGTCAGCCGGACGATTTCGGCAACAGAGGTAAACGCCCTGACAGGCATTCGATCTGTCGGGTCGGTGCCCGCTCCGAGGCTCGTACGTGACATTGGTCCCCCTACACGGCCTTCGAAATGGGTATGTTCTCCGGCGTCAGGGCAACCGTGTGCGAGGAGAACGACCCGTGGCGGCGAAGCAGAAGTTTGTTTACTCCTTCACCGAAGGAAACAAGGACCTGAAGGATCTTCTCGGCGGCAAGGGTGCGAACCTCGCCGAGATGACCAACCTGGGTCTCCCCGTCCCTCCGGGGTTCACCATCACCACCGAGGCCTGCAAGGTCTTCCTGGAGACCGGCAGTGAGCCGACCTCCCTGCACGAGGAGATCAGCGGCCACCTCGCCGCCCTCGAGCAGGAGATGGGCAAGAAGCTGGGCCAGTCGGACAACCCGCTGCTGGTCTCGGTCCGGTCGGGTGCGAAGTTCTCGATGCCCGGCATGATGGACACCGTCCTCAACATCGGCCTCTCCGATGTCTCGGTGACCGGGCTCGCCGCCCAGTCCGGCAACGAGCGCTTCGCGTGGGACTCCTACCGCCGTCTGGTCCAGATGTTCGGCAAGACCGTGCTGGGCGTGGACGGTGAGCTGTTCGAGGAGGCCCTCGAAGAGGCCAAGCACGCCAAGGGCACGGTCAACGACCTCGACCTGACCGCCGAGGACCTCAAGGCCCTGGTGGAGACCTTCAAGGCGATCGTGCTCCGGGAGACCGGCCGAGCCTTCCCGCAGGAGCCGCGCGAGCAGCTCGACCTCGCGATCTACGCGGTCTTCCACTCGTGGAACGGCGACCGCGCCCGGCTGTACCGCCGCCAGGAGCGCATCCCGAACGACCTGGGCACCGCGGTCAACATCTGCACCATGGTCTTCGGCAACCTCGGCGAGGACTCGGGCACCGGTGTCGCCTTCACCCGCGACCCCTCCACCGGTACCCAGGGCGTCTACGGCGACTACCTCGCCAACGCGCAGGGCGAGGACGTCGTCGCCGGCATCCGCAACACCCTGCAGCTGGCCGACCTCGAGCAGCTCGACAAGAAGTCGTACGACGAGCTGATGTCGATCATGCACACGCTGGAGACGCACTACCGCGACCTCTGCGACATCGAGTTCACCATCGAGCGCGGCAAGCTCTGGATGCTGCAGACCCGCGTGGGCAAGCGCACCGCCGCCGCCGCCTTCCGGATCGCCGTCCAGCTGGTCGACCAGGGCCTGATCGACCTGGACGAGGCGCTGCACCGGGTGACCGGCGGTCAGCTCGCGCAGCTGATGTTCCCGCGCTTCGCGCCGAACGCCGAGTCCAAGCAGATCTCGTGGGGCATCGCCGCCTCCCCGGGTGCCGCGGTCGGCAAGGTGGTCTTCGACTCGTACACCGCGGTCAAGTGGTCGCGCTCCGGCGAGAAGGTCATCCTGGTCCGCCGGGAGACCAACCCGGACGACCTCGAGGGCATGATCGCCGCCGAGGGCATCCTGACCTCGCGCGGCGGCAAGACCTCGCACGCGGCCGTGGTCGCCCGTGGCATGGGCAAGACCTGTGTCTGCGGTGCCGAGGAGCTCGAGGTCGACACCAAGAACCGCAAGTTCACCACCTCCGACGGCCTGGTCGTCCACGAGGGCGACGTGGTCTCGATCGACGGTGCCAACGGCCGGGTGTACCTGGGCGAGGTCCCGGTGCTGCCGTCCCCGGTGGTCGAGTACTTCGAGGGCACCCTGCACGCCGGCGCCGACGTCCAGGGCGGTCTGGTCCAGGCCGTGCACCGGATCATGGCGCACGCCGACACCCGCCGTCGGATGGCCGTCCGGGCCAACGCCGACAACGCCGAGGACGCGAACCGCGCCCGCCGGTACGGCGCCCAGGGCATCGGCCTGTGCCGCACCGAGCACATGTTCCTCGGTGAGGAGCGCCGCAAGGAGGTCGAGCACCTGATCCTCGCGGACAACGACAAGGACCGCGAGACCGCGCTCTCCTCCCTCCTGCCGCTGCAGAAGGGCGACTTCCTGGAGCTGTTCCAGTCGATGGACGGACTCCCGGTCACCGTCCGCCTGCTCGACCCGCCGCTGCACGAGTTCCTGCCGAACATCACCGAGCTGTCGGTGCGCGTCGCCCTCGCCGAGGCCCGCAAGGACCCGAACGAGAACGACCTGCGCCTGCTCCAGGCCGTGCACAAGCTGCACGAGCAGAACCCGATGCTGGGTCTGCGCGGCGTCCGCCTCGGCCTGGTCATCCCCGGCCTGTTCGGCATGCAGGTCCGGGCGATCGCCGAGGCCGCGGCCGAGCGCAAGCTGGCCGGCGGCGACCCGCGCCCCGAGGTGATGATCCCGCTGGTCGGCACCGTCCAGGAGCTGGAGCTGGTCCGCGACGAGTGCGAGCGCGTGCTCGCCGAGGTCGCCTCCTCCACCGGCGTCCAGCTGGACATCAAGCTCGGCACCATGATCGAGCTGCCGCGCGCCGCGGTGACCGCCGGTCAGATCGCCGAGGCCGCCGAGTTCTTCTCCTTCGGCACCAACGACCTGACCCAGACCGTCTGGGGCTTCTCCCGGGACGACGTGGAGGCTTCGTTCTTCACCTCCTACCTGGAGAAGGGCATCTTCGGCGTCAGCCCGTTCGAGACCATCGACCGCGACGGCGTCGGCTCGCTGGTCAAGCACGCCGCCGAGGCCGGCCGGGCCACCCGCCCCGACCTCAAGCTCGGTGTCTGCGGCGAGCACGGCGGCGACCCGGAGTCGGTGCACTTCTTCCACGAGGTCGGGCTGGACTACGTATCCTGCTCCCCCTTCCGGATCCCGGTGGCGCGCCTGGAGGCAGGCCGCGCCGCCATCGAGACGGCGGGCAGCGATTCGCGCTGACACGAAGCAGCGCGGTCCCATCGCTGACCGCACCCCTCCACTGGGGAGGGGCGTACGGCGGAGCTCGGCGCAGGAGAGCCGCCGTACGTAGGCAGCCGGGGCGGGAACGGACAATGGCGTCCGTTCCCGCCCCGGCGGCGTTTTCCCGCTCGTGGCCGTCACACCGGCGAGTGAGCCGGACGGGGGAAACCGGGAGACGGCAAGCTGGGGCCATGCACAGCAGCCGAACCCGCCTCGCCACCGTCCTCGTCGCCCTCTCCGCCGCCCTGGTGGTGAGCGGCTGCGGCAGTTCCGGCTCGGGCGGAAGCGGCACCGGCAGTGGCGGCGGAAGCGGCAACCCGGGCAACGGCACCAGCGCGAGTGCGGGCACGGGTGCGAGCCCCAAGGCCGGTGCGAGCCGGTCGGCCGGCGGCGGGCCCAAGCCGTCGGCGCCCGCGTCGACGATCCTCGCCTCGCCCGCGTGGGTGCCGAGCAGCACCGCGCTCGCCGACGTGTGCCGCACCAAGCTCCCCACGCAGGCCCTGGACACCCTCACCCTGATCGCCAAGGGCGGCCCGTACCCGTACCGCTCGGACGGCATCGTCTTCGAGAACCGGGAGAGCCGCCTGCCGCGCGAGCGGACCGGCTACTACCACGAGTACACCGTGGTCACCCCGGGCTCGGACGACCGCGGCACCCGGCGGATCGTCACCGGCACGGCGGGCGAGCAGTACTGGACCGCGGACCACTACGCGAGCTTCCAGGAGATCGACGCCCGCTGCTGAGGGCCGCCGCCGGGAGCCGGACGCAATTCGGTTGGCCGGGTCGTCGGCGGCCGCCATCCTGGGCGGGATGACCATCTCCGACCCGACCCCCGGCACCGCATCCCACTCGACCCCCGGCCCGACTCCGGACCCGACCCCCGGCCCGACTCCGGACCCGACCCCCGGCCCGACTCCCGACGCCGTCTCCGATCCTGCGTTCGACTCGCTGCACGGACTCTCCGTGGGCGACGCGCTCGGCGCCCAGTTCTTCGTCCCGGCCAACCGCCCGTACCTGACGGCGCTGCAGGCCCCGCCCGGGCCGTGGCCGTGGACGGACGACACCGAGATGGCCTGCTCGGTGTACGCGGCGTTCCGCGAGCGCGGCCGGATCGACTCCTTCGACCTCACGCACGCCTTCGCCCGGCGCCACGACTTCGACCGGGGGTACGGTCCGGCGGCCAACCGGCTGCTGCGGCTGATCCGGGAGGGCGGAGACGCCCGGGAGCTGGCGGGTGGGCTGTTCGACGGGCAGGGCTCGTTCGGGAACGGCGCGGCGATGCGGGTGGCCCCGTTGGGCGCGGCGTTCGCCGGGGATCCGGCGGCGGTGGTGGGGCCCGCGGCCGAGACGGCGGTGATCACGCACACGCATCCCCAGGCGGTGGACGGCGCAGTGGCCGTCGCGGTCGCGGCGGCGTTCGCCGTTCGCTCGCGCGAGGAGCAGATCGGTCCGGCGGAGTTCCTGGGCGAGGTGGCGGGGCTGACCCCGGACGGCGCGGTCCGGCGGGCGGTGGAGGAGGCGGCCGTGCTGGTCACCGTGGCCGATACCGGCACCGCCGCCCGGTTGCTGGGCAACGGCAGCCGGGTCAGCGCGCTCGACACGGTGCCGTTCGCGCTGTTGGTGGCGGCCCGGCACCTGGACGACTACCCGGCGGCCATCTGGGCGACCGTCTCGGCGGGCGGGGACGTGGACACCACGGCGGCGATCGTCGGCGGCATCGTCGCCGCCCGCACGGGCACGGCGGGTGTCCCCGCCGCCTGGTCGGCCGCCCGCGAGTCGCTGCCCGGCTGGGCGTTCCCCGAGGCCGGAGGGGTGGTGGACGCGGGGCCCGGTCGGTCGGAGCCCTTTTGCCGGCCCCGATCGGTCACACCGCCGGACCTGTTCTGGACGGACGGGGACTGGCAGCGCGTCAGGACGCATCGCGGGAGCGGCCGGTGGCGCCTGTCCACCGCCGAGGGCGTGCTGTCGGTGCACGAGGGGTCGACCGGGTACCGGCTGGCCGCCGTTCCGGTGGAGCCGGTGCGGGGCGGGTGGCGGCCGGCAGCTGGGGAGTACGAGGCGCATCCGGCCCGGTTCGGCGATCCCGAGCGCCTGCTCGCGGACGTCCTGCGGGAGCTGTGAGCTGCCGAGCCGGGACCGTCACCACCTGGACAGTCACCACCTGCTGATTTCTCGTCACTTGGTCGTGAGTGATGGTCAGCAGCGGGGCCCCGCGCGGAAAACCGGGCGCCGTACGGGAGGAGCGGTCGTACGCTGCCGCGCATGACACACATCCTCTCGGTCAATCTCGCCCACCCCCGCCCCAACCCGGCGAAGTCGGCGGTCGGGACCACCGGCATCGACAAGCGGCCGACCACCGGGCCGGTGGAGGTGCGGGCGCCGGGCCCGAAGGGCACCGGTCTGCACAGTGGGCTGGTCGGTGATGCGATCTTCGACACGCGCAACCACGGCGGCGACGACCAGGCGGTCTACGCGTACGCCCGGGAGAGCCTGGACGCGTGGGAGCGGGAGCTGGGCCGGGAGCTTCCGGGCGGGTGCTTCGGCGAGAACCTCACCACCGTCGGACTGGACGTGGACGGCGCGCTGATCGGCGAGCGCTGGCGGATCGGCGACCGGCTGGTGCTCCAGGTCACCTGCCCGCGGATCCCGTGCTCGACCTTCGCCCGCTGGCTGGATGAGCAGCGCTGGGCCCGCCGGTTCGCCGAGCGCGGGCTGCCCGGCGCGTACCTGCGGGTGGTCGAGCCGGGGCCGGTCCGGGCCGGTGACCCGGTCGAGGTGGTGCACCGGCCCGACCACGACGTCAGCGTCTCGCTGGTGTTCCGCGCGCTGATGACGGACGCCACGCTGCTGCCCCGCCTGGTGGACATCGCCGAGCTGCCGGAGGAGGACCGCGAGCTGGCCCGCCGCCGCACCGCCACCCCGCCCTACGCCCCGGAGGACTGAGCCGGGGCGGGCGGGCAGGGGGACGGGAGGGACGGGCACGGCGGACGGAACGCCGGGCTCAGGGCCCGGACCACCATCGGGCTCGGGCCCAGTCCAGCATCAGGCCCAGGCCGGGATCAGCATCAGGCTCAGGCCGGGATCAGCGGGCTGCTGCCGTGTCTAAGGCACTCCTGGTTGAGGGGCGCCGGGTCGGGCGCGCTCGGGGAGGTGGCGGCGGCGATCCGCAGCTCGATGATGTCGCGGACGGCCGGCCACTCCTCGTCCAGGATCGAGTAGAAGGCGGTCGACCGGACCACGCCGTCCAGCCCGCGCGAGTGCGCCCGGCGGACCCCTTCGGAGGTGGCGCCGAGCCGCTCGATCGCGGCCCGCGAGCGGGTGTTCCGGGCGTCGGCGCGCAGCGAGATGCGGCGCACGCCCCACTCCTCGAAGGCGTGCCGCAGCATCAGCAGCTTGCCCTCGGTGTTGATGCCGGTGCCCTGTGCGCGCGGGGACAGCCAGGTGTTGCCGATCTCGGCGGCGTCCGGCACGGCGAGCAGCGGGTCGCCGTGCGGGACGCCGGGCGTCGGCGGCCAGACCAGCGGGCCCTGCCAGTAGTCGAGTTCCAGGAACCGGGTCGAGCCGACGACCCGGTTGTCGGCGGTACTGATGATGGCGAAGGGCAGCGACCGGCCCGCACTTCGGTCGGCCAGGGCGCGCGCGACGTAGTCGCGGGCGGCTTCCAGGCCGTGCGGGACGGGGGTGAAGGCGTAAGTCGTACGGTCCTCAGCGCCTGCCTCGGCCAGGGCCGGGGCGTGGTGCTCGGCGAGGGGCTCCAGCCGCACGGTGCGGCCGTAGAGGGTGACGGGTACGGGCACGGATCCTTCGGTCCTTCGACGGTCGTCGGGGGCCCGCGTACCAGGGTTGCGGCACGAGGGCAGTGGTCGTTTCGCCCCGGCTTCGGAACGGCCGCCCGGCCCGGTCACGCCCGAGGCTGGGACGTGCGGGGGTGCGGCGGCCCGGAAGCGGGCAGCGCGGTGCCGGAGACGGACACGGGTCGACGGACCGGTCCGGCGGGATGAGCGAGGGGACAGTGTGCGTCCGCGAGATGGCCGAGAGAGAGACGAGATCACGAAGCGAAGCAGGCGGCCAGGTGAAGGCAAGGTGCGCTAGGAGTGGCTGGCCGCACATCGGACCGGGACGTGGCCCACGACGTGACAGACGGCGTGGCGCGACGACGCGACGATGCGAGGCAGCGAGAGGACGATACCCGTCCGAGGGCAATGCGTCACTTCGCGGCGCGCCATCGGGGGCGCGCGAAGCCGCGCGTCACGCCGCGGACTGTTCGATCCCGGCCGGAATCCTACCTTCCGATCGCGGCGCCACGCACTCCACCTGCGGTTTTTAGCGGAAGTGAGAGGATTCGCGAGGGGAGGTGAAGACTCTGACCGGAGTGCGGAACCACAGCGGGAATGTCGGCGGCCTCCGCCACGCTGGACTGGACGACAGGTACGACGACGAGACGGGACGGGGTTGGGTGCACCGTGCGTGATCCCAAGGAGCTGTACGAGCTGGAGCCGCAGGGCGTGACCGCGCTGGCGGCCGCGCGGGCCGCCGCCGAGGCGGGCAGCGGTCTGGTGCTGCTCTACCACTTCGAGGGCTTCATGGACGCCGGGGAGGCCGGCGGCCAGGTGGTCTCCCACCTGCTGGAACACGGGGCGCCGCAGGTGGTCGCCCGGTTCGACCACGACCGCCTGGTCGACTACCGGGCCCGCCGCCCCGCGATGACGTTCGACCGCGAGAGCTGGGTGGCCTACGACCCGCCGGAGATCCTGCTCCAGCTGGTGCACGACTCGGTCGGCGCGCCGTTCCTGCTGCTCACCGGCCTGGAGCCGGACACCGAGTGGGAGCTGTTCGCCGCGGCCGTGGCCGATCTGGTCGAGCGCTTCCAGGTCCGGCTCGCGGTCGACTTCCACGGCATCCCGATGGGCGTGCCGCACACCCGCCCGGTCGGTCTGACCCCGCACGGCAACCGGCTCGACCTGGCGCCCGGCCACCCGAAGTGGTTCGACCAGGCGCAGGTGCCCGGCAGCGCCCAGGCGCTGGTGGAGTACCGGCTGGCCGAGGCCGGGCACGACGTGCTGGGCTTCGCCGTGCACGTGCCGCACTACATCGCCCGCTCGGCCTACCCCTCGGCCGCGGTGGTGATCCTGGAGTCGGTGCAGTCCGCGACCGGTCTGGTGCTGCCCGGCACCGAGCTGCGGGTCCGGACGGACGAGGTGCACGCCGAGATCGAGGAGCAGCTGGCCCAGGGCGACGGCGAGCTGCGGTCGGCGATCCAGGGCATGGAGGGCCAGTACGACGCGGTCTCCGGCGCGGTCAGCCGGGAGAGCCTGCTCGCCGAGGAGGTCGACCTGCCTTCGGCGGACGAGCTGGGCCGGCGGTTCGAGGAGTTCCTCGCCGAGCACGAGCGCGACACCGAGTAGGGTGCGGCGCTCGGGGGTGGTGGCCGCCGCTGTCGCGGTGGGCCTGGGGGTGTTGGTGACCGGGTGCGGTGGCGGCCCGGCGGAGCGGCCGGTGCCGGTGTCGAGCACCGGTGCGGCGCGGGTGGGCACGAGCGCGAGTCCGAGTCCCGTGCCGGCGGGTCCGTACGTCGCGCTGGGGGACTCGTACACCTCGGGGCTGCGGATCCAGCCGCAGGTCGGGGTGCCGGCGGGCTGCGCGCGCTCCGGGGTGAACTACCCGTCGCTGGTCGCGCGTGGCCTGGAGGTGACGGATTTCACGGACGTCAGCTGCAGCGGCGCCCGGACGACCGACCTGACCGCGGCCCAGCGGACGGACGACGGGACCAACCCGCCGCAGCTGGACGCGCTGACGCCCGCCACCCGGCTGGTCACGGTCGGCATCGGCGGCAACGACGCGGGCTTCCTCGACGTCCTCGGGCGCTGCGCGGTGGAGAGCCTGCGCTCCGGGCTGCTGGGGGAGCGCGCGGCGTCGGACGCGCCGTGCCGGGCGTACTACACCGAGGGCGCGGGCCGCGGCGAGGTCAAGCGGCGGCTGGACGCGGCAGGGGAGCGGCTGGCGTCCGCGCTGGGCGAGATCCGGCGGCGGGCGCCGCAGGCGCGGGTGCTGGTGGTCGGGTACCCGGCGCTGCTGCCGGGCGATCCGGCGCGCTGCACGGCCGTGCTCGGGGACGGCGTGGCGGCGGGGGACGTGCTGTTCGTCGGTGAGCAGGAGCGAGAGCTGAACGCGATGCTCAGCGCCCGCGCGGCGGCCGGCGGGGCGGTGTACGTGGACACCTGGGCGGCCTCCCAGGGGCACGACATGTGCGCGGGCGAGGCGGAGCGCTGGGTCGAGCCGCCGCAGCCGGCGGCGGGCGCGGCCCCGGTGCACCCGAACGCCAGGGGCCAGGAGGGGATGGCGGGGGCAGTGCTGGCGCGCCTGCGCTGACCCCGGGTCAGCAGGAGGGGCGGGACATGCCTGACGGCCCCCGTCGGCAGCGTCAGGGCGGGCAACTGCCGAGTTTCGGGGGCCGTCAGGAGCTCAGCCGGTCAGATCTCAGCCGGTCAGATCTCAGCCGGTCAGAGGTCGGCCGGTCAGAGGTCGGCCAGGCGGGTGGTGTGGACGGCGATCCGGGCGGTCTCGTCGTCGAGGCACTCGCCGGTGACCAGGTCGAAGCGCTGCTTGAGCAGCGGCGAGGCGACGTAGACCCGGCCGTCGGCGGTGGAGCCGATCAGGCCGCGGGAGAGCACGTACGCGCCGGTGAACGGGTCACGGTTGGAGACGGCGTGGACGCGGTCGTTGGCGTCCCGGAAGAGCGCAGCCTGCTGGCCGTCCGGGAGGAGGACGGCGACGCCGCGGCCGGGAGCGAGCTGGTCCCAGTCGCAGACGGGGGTCCAGGTGCGGCCGGTGAGCAGTTCGACGCGGGTCTGTACGGCGACGGTGGTCATCGGGTCTCCAGGATGGCGTTGTCGGGGTCGAGGGCGGCGAGCAGCTCCTCCTCGGTGGCGAGCAGGACCAGGTCGGGCTTGATCTGGTCGCGCTCGGGGGTGAAGCGGATGCTGGGGTCGGGCACGCCGGGCGCGTTGACGAAGGAGACGAAGCGGCGCATCCGGTCGGGGTCGGCCAGGGTGGCGGCCCATTCGTCCTGGTAGTCCGCGACGTGGTGGGTCATCAGCTCCTCCAGGTCGGCGGCGATGCCGAGGGTGTCGTGGACGACCACGTCGCGGACGTGGTCGAGGCCGCCCTCGATCCGCTCCAGCCAGGTGGAGGTGCGCTCCAGCCGGTCGGCGGTGCGGATGTAGAACATCAGGAACCGGTCGATGAGCTTGATCAGACCCTCGTCGTCGAGGTCCTGGGCGAGCAGGTCGGCGTGGCGCGGGGTGGCGCCGCCGTTGCCGCCGACGTAGAGGTTCCAGCCGTTGGAGGTGGCGATGACGCCGAAGTCCTTGCCGCGGGCCTCGGCGCACTCGCGGGCGCAGCCGGAGACGGCGGACTTGAGCTTGTGCGGGGAGCGCAGGCCGCGGTAGCGGAGCTCCAGGTGGATCGCCATGGCGACGGAGTCCTGGACGCCGTACCGGCACCAGGTCGAGCCGACGCAGGACTTCACGGTGCGCAGCGACTTGCCGTAGGCGTGGCCGGACTCGAAGCCGGCCTCGACCAGGCGGGTCCAGATCAGCGGGAGCTGGTCGACGCTGGCGCCGAAGAGGTCGATCCGCTGGCCGCCGGTGATCTTGGTGTAGAGGCCGAAGTCGCGGGCGACCTCGCCGATCACGATCAGCTTCTCCGGGGTGATCTCGCCGCCGGGGATGCGCGGGACGACCGAGTAGGAGCCGTTCTTCTGCAGGTTGGCCAGGAAGTGGTCGTTGGTGTCCTGCAGGGCGGCCTGCTCGCCGTCCAGGATGTGGCCGGAGGCCTCCAGCTCGGGGGCGAGCGAGGCGATGATCGAGCCGACGGTGGGCTTGCAGACCTCGCAGCCCTCGGCGCCCTCGGGCGCCCGGCCGTGCTTGCGCAGCAGCTCGCGGTGGGTGGCGATGCGCTTGACCCGGACGATCTCGTACAGCTCGGCGCGGGTGTGGGCGAAGCAGGGGCACAGGCCCTTGTCGACCTCGACGCCGCTGGCCTCCAGCTCCTCGCTGACGATGGTGGAGAGCAGCTTGATGCAGGAACCGCAGCCGGAGCCGGCCTTGGTGCACTTCTTGACCTCGGGCACGGTGGTGCAGTTGTGCTCGGTGACGGCGGAGCGGACGGCGCCCTTGGTGACGTTGTGGCAGTTGCAGACCACGGCGTCGTCGGGGAGGGCGGAGCTGCCGAGCGAGACGGGGGCGCCGGCGCCGGCCGGGAGGACCAGCGACTCGGCCGGGACGGGCAGCGGGTTGCCGGTGCCGGCCAGCGGCCGCAGCGAGGCGTAGGCCTCGGCGTCGCCGACCAGGATGCCGCCGAGCAGCGCGCCCTCGGGGGTGACGACCAGCTTCTTGTAGATGCCGGAGCGGGAGTCGGAGTAGACCACGTCGAGCGCGCCGGGGGTGTTGCCGAAGGCGTCGCCGAAGCTGGCCACGTCCACGCCGAGCAGCTTGAGCTTGGTGGAGAGGTCGGCGCCGGTGAAGGGCTTGGCGGAGACGTCGGCGAGCTGCTGGGCGACGGTCTGGGCCATCTCGTAGCCGGGGGCGACCAGGCCGTAGACCCGGCCGTCGACGGCCAGCGCGCACTCGCCGATGGCGTAGATGTTCGGGTCGCTGGTCAGGCAGAACTCGTCGACGCTGATGCCGCCGCGCTCGCCGACGGTCAGGCCGCTCTCCCGGGCGAGCTGGTCGCGGGGGCGGACACCGGCGGAGAAGATCACCATGTCGGTGGCCAGGGCGGACCCGTCGGTGAAGTCCATCCCGACGGCCTTGCCCTCGGCGGAGACGGTGACCGCCTTGGTGCCGACGCCGGTGTGCACGACCACGCCCATCTCCTCGATGGTGCGCTTCAGCGCCTCGCCGCCGCCGTCGTCGACCTGGACCGGCATCAGCCGGGGCGCGAACTCGACCACGTGGGTCTGGACGCCGAGGCCCTTGAGCGCGCCGGCCGCCTCCAGGCCGAGCAGACCGCCGCCGACCACCGCGCCGACCTTGGCACCCGCCGCGTAGGTCTCGATCGCCTGCAGGTCCTCGATGGTCCGGTAGACGAAGCAGCCCTCGGCGTCCTTGCCGTCGACCGGCGGGACGAACGGGTACGAGCCGGTGGCCAGCACCAGGGTGTCGTACGCCACGGTGTGGCCGGCGCCGGTGGTGACGGTCTTCGCGGCCCGGTCGATGGCCACCGCGGGGGAGCTGAGGTGCACCTCGTAGCCGTGCTTGTCGGTGAAGCCCTCCTCGGCGAGCAGCAGGTCGTCCGCGCTCTTGCCGGAGAAGTACGAGGTCAGGGCGACCCGGTCGTAGGCGTGCCGGGGTTCCTCGGCGAGCACGACGACGCGGTAGCGGTCGGCGGCGCCGGCGTCGGCCAGGGCTTCCAGGAAGCGGTGGCCGACCATGCCGTACCCGACCAGGAGCAGCGTGGGCTTGGTGGTGGCGGTCATCGGGCTGGTAGTCATTGGGAGGGCCCTCCGAAGTTCGTGCCCAGGGTGGTGAGCAGGTGGAGCGGATGCGCTGACAGGGCCTCGTCGCCCTCCCAGGTGTCGGCGATGGTCCCGACGGTGTCGAGGTCTCCGAGCAGGACGCCGCCGACGAGGCGGTCACCGCCCAGCTCGTCGCGGCGGACGATCACCTTGCGGTAGGAGCCGCGGCCGGCGTCGGTGAGGCGGACCACGCGGTCCTGCGGTCCGGCCGGGGTGGTCTCGCCGAACGCGGCGAGGTCCAGCGGCCGGTCGGTGTGCGGCAGGGTGAGCCGGGTGAGCAGCCGGCTGCCGCGGTAGACGGCGTCCTCGCCGCCGAGCACCCGGGCCAGCAGGTCGGCCTGGGCGATCGCCGGGCCGGCCAGGCCGTAGACCTCGCCGTCGTGCTCGGCGCAGTCGCCGACGGCGTGGATGCGCGGGTCGGAGGTGGCGAGCCGGTCGTCGACCACGATGCCCTTGCGGACCGCGAGGCCGGCGGCCTGCGCCAGGTTGGTGCGCGGGCGGACCCCGACCGCGACCACCAGCAGCTGCGCGTCGAGCCGGAAGCCGTCCGCCAGTTCCACGCCGGTGACCCGGCGCTCGCCGTCGGTCAGGACCGAGCGGACCCGGCACTCGGTGTGCACCTCGACGCCCAGCTCGGCCAGGTGGCCGGCCAGCAGCCCGGCCGCCTCCTCGTCGAGCTGGCGCTCCATCAGGTGCTCGCCCTGGTGGGCGAGGACCGTGGGCACGCCGCGGCCGGCCAGCGCCCGGGCGGCGCTCACCCCGAGCAGGCCGCCGCCGACCACCACCGCCTGCCGGACGTCCGGCAGGTAGGCGTCGATGTCGGCGCAGTCCGCCAGGGTGCGGAACGCGAAGACCCCGGAGGGGAGTTCGTGCCGCTCCCGGCCGGTGAGCGAATCGTCGAACAGACCGCGCAGCGCGGGCAGCACCGGGCTGGAACCGGTGGCCAGCACCAGGTCGCCGTAGCCGATCGCCGAGCCGTCGTCGCACAGCACCCGGTGCTGGTCGCGGTCGATCCGCACCACCCGGGTGTGCCGCCGGGCGACCCGGTCGGGCAGCTCGGTGAGGGCGGCCAGCTCGGGCGCGTACCGCCCGGCCAGCACCTCGGCGAGCAGCACCCGGTTGTACGGGGCCTGCGGCTCCTCGCAGAGCAGCAGCACCTCGCGTCCGCCCTGGGCGGCCACCTGCCGGGCCAGCCGGTGGCCGGCCATGCCGCCGCCCACCACCACTACCCGCGTCTCGGTCGCTGTCATGCCCTTGAGCATGGTCGGCGGGTGTTTCTCGTCAGGTGCCGCGCTGTTTCACGGCCGGAACTTAGCCCTCATCGCGGTCCGGCGGCGGCTGTGAGCGGCTGCCGGGCGCGGTTCGGCGCACGGTTCGGCGCACGGTTCAGTGCACCGTGAACCCGGCCGTGCGCAGGGAGTTCAGCGCGTCCGCGCGTCGCCGTTCGGGGACCAGGACCACGTCCGCGTGGTACGTGGAGGCGGTGAACACCGGCACCCCGGCGCCGGCCAGCGGCACCAGGACGGCGGCGAGCAGGCCGGGCACGTCCAGGCCGTGGTCGGGGTCGGCGTCGTACAGCGCGAGCCACCGCTCCTCGTCCGGACCGGCCGGGCGGATCACGGTCAGCCCCTCCGGTGCCCGGACCGCCGCGAGCCAGTCGCCGGCCGGTCCGGCCGAGTCCGGGCGGTGCTCCAGCGCGTACGCGCCGTCCAGCAGCCGCAGCCCGCGGGCCGGCGCAGGGCCCGCAGAGGCAGGATCCAGCTCCAGGGTGAAGACCACCCGGTCCAGGCCCGGGCCGTCGTAGTCGGGGCGCACCGGCGAGGCGGTGAAGCCGAGCCGGGCGTGGAAGGCCTGCGAGCCGGTGTTCTCCGGGCTGGTGACGCAGCGCACCGTCCGCCGGCCGTGCCGCCGGGCGAGGGCGAAGAACGCCCGGTAGAGCGCCGCGCCGACGCCCGCCCCCTGCAGGGCCGGGTCGACGCCGACGAAGTGCACGTAGGCGGCGTCCGGCTCGCTGTCGGAGAGGAAGCCGACCAGGAAGGCGGCGAGTCCGCCGTCCGGGTGCTCCACCACGAAGCTGCTCGCGGCGAAGTGCTGGAAGTACAGCCGGGGCAGCAGCAGCGCCCGCTCCCGCGCGCCGGCCGTGCCCTTCAGCCCGCCCCACCAGCGGTCCAGGACGGCGAGCACCCTCGGGTGGTCGCCCTCGACCGGACGACGGGCCGTCAACTCGGGTGGGAGGTCGTCGATCACGCCGGAAGTCTCCCACCCGGCCGGGTCACGGCGCCACGGCTTCCAGCCGCACCGCGCACGCCTTGAACTCCGGCATCCGGGAGACCGGGTCCAGCGCCGGATTGGTGTGCAGGTTGGCGTTGCCCTCGCCGGGCCAGTGGAACGGCATGAACACCGTGTCGGGGCGGATCGCGGTGGTCAGCCGCGCGGGGGTGACGGTCCGCCCGCGCCGGCTCACCACCGCGACCCGGTCCCCCTCCCGCACCCCGAGGCGCTCGGCGAGCGCCGGGTGCAGCTCGACGAACGCGCCGGGAGCGGCGTCGTTCAGGGCGTCGACCCGGCGGGTCTGCGCGCCGGACTGGTACTGGGCCAGCACCCGTCCGGTGGTCAGCCGCACCGGGAACTCCGCGTCCGGTTCCTCTGCCGCGGGCCGGTGCTGCACCGGCGTGAACCGGGCCCGGCCGTCCGGCGTGGCGAACCGGTCCAGGAACAGCCGCGGCGTCCCCGGGTGCTCCTCGGCCGGACACGGCCAGAACACCCCGTCCTCGGCCGCGATCCGCTCGTAGCTGATGCCCGCGTAGTCCGCCACCCCGCCCGCCGACGCCCGCCGCAGCTCCTCGAACACCAGCTCGGGATCGGTCGGGAAGCCCTCGGGACGGCCCAGCAGCGCGGCCAGCTCGTGCAGCACCTCCAGGTCACTGCGCACGCCCCCCGGCGCGTCAACGGCCTTGCGCCGCAGGATGACCCGGCCCTCCAGGTTGGTCATCGTGCCGGTCTCCTCGGCCCACTGGGTGACCGGCAGCACCACGTCCGCGAGCTCGGCCGTCTCGGAGAGCACCACGTCGCTCACCGCGAGGAAGTCCAGCGCCCGCAGCCGCTCCGCCACATGGGCCGAACGCGGCGCCGACACCACCGGGTTGGAGCCCATCAGCAGCAGCGAGCGGACCTCTCCGCCCAGCGACTCCAGCAGCTCGTACGCGCTGCGCCCCGGCCCCGGCAGCGAGTCGGGGTCCACGCCCCACACCGCGGCGACGTGCGCGCGCGCCGCCGGATCGTCCAACTTCCGGTACCCGGGCAGCTGGTCGGCCTTCTGGCCGTGCTCCCGGCCGCCCTGGCCGTTGCCCTGCCCGGTCAGGCAGCCGTACCCCGCGTACGGGCGGCCGGCGTTGCCGGTCGCCAGGCACAGGTTGATCCAGGCGCTGACCGTGTCGGTGCCCTTCGCCTGCTGCTCCGGACCGCGCGCGGTCAGCACCATGGCGCTCGACGCGTCGCAGAACATCCGCACCGCCGCCCGCAGTTGCGGCAGCGGCACGCCGGTGACCGCCTCCACGTGCTCCGGCCAGTGCGCCATCGCCGCCGCCCGGGTCTGCTCCCAGCCGGTGGTGCGCAGCCCGATGAACTCCTCGTCGGTGCGGCCCTCCGCGACCACCAGGTGCAGCATGCCCAGCGCCAGCGCCAGGTCGGTGCCCGGGCGCGGCGCCAGGTGCAGGTCCGCCAGCTCGGCGGTCCGGGTGCGGCGCGGATCGATCACGATCAGCGTGCCGCCGTTCTCCTGGAGCTCGCGCAGGTACCGGACGAACGGCGGCATGGTCTCCGCCGGGTTGGAACCCACCAGCACCACGCAGCCGGTGAACGGGATGTCCGCCACCGGGAACGGCAGCCCCCGGTCCAGGCCGAACGCCCGGATGCCGCCCGCCGCCGCCGAGGACATGCAGAACCGGCCGTTGTAGTCGATCGCCGACGTGCCCAGCACCACCCGGGCGAACTTGCCCAGCGCGTACGCCTTCTCGTTGGTCAGCCCGCCGCCGCCGAACACCCCGACCGCGTCCCGGCCGTACGTCTCGGCGGTGGCGCCCACCGCCTCGGCGATCCGGCCCAGCGCCTCCGGCCAGCCGGCCGGCCGCAGGACCCCGTCCTGCCGGACCAGCGGCGTCGTCAGCCGGGCACCGGGCGCCAGCACGGCCGCCGCGTTGGCGCCCTTGCCGCACAGCGCCCCCTGGTTCACCGGGAACGAGGGCCGCTCCACCACCGAGACCGGCACCGGCCCCTCGGCGGCCCGCAGGCCCATCCCGCACTGCAGCGCGCAGTACGGGCAGTGCGTGTCAGTGGCATCGCTCATGCGCCTCAGCGTGCAACAGGGCTGTTTCCACCCGGCGGCCCCCACGTTACGTCCCCAGCACACGGCCCTCACCGGGGCCGCCCCCGCCACCGTGAGCGCCGTGACATGACCCGTGACCACCGGGCAACCGCGCAGAAACAGCCGTCGGCGAGGCTCTTCCCATGACCGTGATCCCGTTCGCCGGCCCCACCGCCCCGCCGAGGGTGCTGCACGCCGCCCGCCGCCCGGCCCTGGTGCTCGTCGCCCACGGTTCGCGCGACCCCGCCGCGGAGGCGGAGATCCGCCGCCTGCTGGCCGCCGTCCGCTCGGCCCGCCCCGAGCTGGACGTCCGCCTGGCGCACCTGGGGCTCAACGCCCCGCTGCTGCCCGACGTGCTCGCCGAGCTCTCCGGCCGGGTGGTGCTCGTCCCGCTGCTGCTCGGCCGCGGCTACCACGTCAAGGTGGACATCCCCGAGGCGCTGGCCGCCGCACCGCACGTCCACGGCACGGTCGCCGACCCGCTCGGGCCGGACCCGCTGCTCACCGACGCGCTGCACGCCCGGCTGCTGGAGGCCGGCTGGGCCGGCCAGCCCGTGGTGCTCGCCGCCTCCGGCTCCCGGGACCCGGACGCCGCCGTCGACACCGGGGCGCAGGCCGCGCTGCTCGCCGCCCGGCTCGGCGTCCCGGTCCGTCCCGGCTACGTCGCCGCGGGCGGCCCGAGCGTCGCCGGGCAGGTCGCCGCACTCACCGCGGAGGGCCACCCGGAGACCGCCGTCGCCGGTTACTTCACCGCGCCCGGCGACTTCGCCCGCCTGGCGGCCGCGGCCGGTGCGACCCTGGCCTCCGCCCCGCTCGGCGCCCACCCGCTGATGGCCCGCCTCGTCCTGCACCGCTACCAGTCCGTCGTCCGGGCCCCCGTGCGCCTGGCGGTCTGACGCCCGCACCGCACCCGGGCCGGTTTCTCAGGCGGCCAGGGCCGCGGTCGGGGCCGGGGCGGTGTCGGGGAGCCGGAGGGGCTCGGTCGGCAGGTCGCGGCAGGTGCGGAGCGGGGAGAACCAGAGGATCAGGGCCGCCAGCGGCACGCCGGTGGTGAGGATCCACATCGCGGGGAGCACGCCCAGCCGGTCGCCGAGCAGGCCGCCGACCAGCGCGCCGACCGGGATCGCCCCGAAGTTGAGGACGGCGCTGCTCGCGGAGAGCCGGCCGAGCAGCTCCGGCGGGCAGTAGCGCTGCTGGAAGGTCGACTTGATGACGTTCCCTGCGACGACGCCCGCCGAGACCCCGAAGCCGCCGACCACGTACAGCGCCAGCCGGGCCCCGCCCGCGGTCAGCGGGACGAGCACCGCGAGCGAGGGCAGCGCCAGCTCGAAGAAGAGCATCGCCCGGGCGGTGCCCATCCGTGCGGCGACCCGGCGGGCGACGGCCGCGCCGACGATGCCGCCGGTGGAGGCGACCGCGGCGAGCACGCCGACCGCGCCCTCGGTGACGCCGACCTCGCGGATCAGGAAGACGACGATCAGCGACTGGTACCCGGTGAGCATCAGGTTGGAGGTGGCGCCGAAGAGCGTGAAGGTGCGGAACCACCGGTCGCCGGCGACCAGCCGCAGGCCCTCCGCGATCTCCTGCCGCAGCGCCCGCTTCGGCCGTTCGGCGCGGGCCGGCTCGCGGTGACGGATCCGCCGGGTGCACCACAGCGAGAGCGCGAACGTCCCGCTGTTGGCGAGCAGGCCGGAGACCGGCCCGGCGAGCTGGGCGAGGAGTCCGCCGGCGCCGAGGCCGACGATGCCGGCGGCGGAGGCGCTGCCGTGCAGCTTGGCGTTGCCCTCGGCCCGGTCGGCGGGGTCGAGCAGGCGGGGCAGGTAGGCGGTGTACGCGGTCTGGAAGAACACCCCGGCGACGCCGGTGGCGAGGGCGACCACCAGCAGTTGGGCGAGGCTGAGCACGCCGAAGTGCGCGGCGACGGGCACGGTCGCGAAGAGCAGCAGGGAGGCGGCCGAGGCGGCGAGCATGATCGGTCGGCTGCGCAGCCGGTCGACCCAGACGCCCACCGGGAGGCCGATGAGCAGCCAGGGGAGCCAGCCGGCGGCGCCGAGCAGGCCGACCTGGAAGGTGGAGGCGTGCAGGGCGGTGACCGCGATCAGCGGCATGGCGAGGCCGGTGACGGCGGAGCCGAGCTTGTTGGCGGTCTCGCCGGTCCACAGCAGGCGGAAGTCGCGGTGGCGGCGCAGCAGCCCGCCGGTGGTCTCGGTGCTCGTCCCGGTACTCATGGGGTTTCCTTCCGCGGCAGGGCCTGGAGCTGGAGCAGGACGGGGCGGGCCGCCGGATCGGGTTCGGCGTCCGGGTCGGGCGTGTGGCGTTCGATGACGTCCGTCAACTCGTCGATGAGCGAGCGCAGTTGGGCGGGCGTGAGGCGGAGCTTGTTCCAGTCGGAGACGGTGCCGGCGCCGCGCCACTCCTCGGGCCACTCGGTGGCCATCGAGTCGGCGACCCGCTGGTACTGGGAGCGGAGCAGCTCGGCGAGGTAGACGTCGAGGGCGGCCCTGGTCTGCGGGTCGCGGTCGAAGTCGGTGGTGTTGAGGACGTTGCGGCTGCGGGTGGCGCGCCACCACCGCTCGCGTTTGGTGCCGCGCTCGGGCTCGTCCTCGATGAAGCCGTGCTCGGCGAGGTGGCGCAGGTGCCAGCTGATGGTGCCGGTGGACTCCCCGAGCCGGTCGGAGAGCTTCGCCGAGGTGGCGGGGCCGTTCTCGCGCAGCTCCTCGAGGATCCGCATGCGCAGCGGGTGGGCGAGGGCGCGCAGGCTCCTGGCGTCGATCTGACGGCGGGGCAGTTCCTGGTTCATGCCTCCACTCTAGGGTTGCAGAGGATTCTCTGCATAGGGTTCTTTGCAGAGAATCCTCTGCATCATGGAAATCGCCCTGCCGCCCCGGCCCCGCGTGGCAGACTCCGCCCGTGGACCGACTGGCATCCCCCCTCCGCTTCCTCACCGAGCTCATCGCCTGGGTGGCCACGCCCTGGGCGCTCGCCGGGCACTCCGTCCCGCTGGCGGTCCTCTCCGTCGTCCTGCTGATCGGCCTGCCGACCGTCTTCGCCACGCCCGGCGACAAGAACCAGGTGATCGTCCCGGTCTCCGGCCGGGTCACCATCGCCCTGGTGCTGCTCCAGCTGGTCGCCGCCGTGGTGGCCACCTGGGCGGTCTGGCCCGGCTGGGCCGCCGCCGCCACCTCGCTGCTCGCCGCCGCCTGCCTGCTGACCGAGCAACCCCGCTGGCAGCGCCTGCGCACCACGGGGAGTTAGCGCCGCCGCCGGCCGGTCTTTGCGCGGCGCACGGTGCAATGTCGGTCACCGGGCGTACGGTGAGTGGCATATGAACGACACCACCCGGTACGAAGCCACCCCGTACGACCCGCAGGCCGAGGCCCGCTGGGTGCCCGAGCCGGACAAGCGGCCCGGCCGCACCGCGTTCCAGCGCGACCGCGCCCGCGTCCTGCACTCGGCCGCGCTGCGCCGGCTGGCCGGCACCACGCAGGTGGTGGCGCCGATGCGCAGCGACTTCCCGCGGACCCGGCTCACCCACTCCCTGGAGTGCGCGCAGGTCGGCCGCGAGCTCGGCGCCGCCCTCGGCTGCGACCCGGACCTGGTGGAGGCCGGCTGCCTGGCGCACGACATCGGCCACCCGCCGTTCGGCCACACCGGCGAGGAGGCGCTCGACCAGGCCGCGCAGGCGTGCGGCGGCTTCGAGGGCAACGCCCAGTCGCTGCGCATCCTGACCCGCCTGGAGCCCAAGCGCTTCGCCCCGGCCGACGAGGAGCCCGCCCGGCTCGCCCCCTGGCCCGGCCGCAGCGTCGGCCTCAACCTGACCCGCGCCGCGCTGGACGCGGCCACCAAGTACCCGTGGGCCCGGGGCGGCCACCCCACCGATCCGGCCTCCACCAAGTACGGCGTGTACGGCGACGACCTGCCGGTCTTCCGCTGGCTGCGGGCCGGCGCGCCGGACGGCCGCAAGTGCTTCGAGGCCACCGTCATGGACTGGTCCGACGACGTCGCCTACTCCACCCACGACGTGGAGGACGGCCTGCAGGCCGGCCACATCGACCCGGCCGCGCTGCGCGGCTCGGAGGAGCGCGCCGAGCTCTTCAAGATCGCCGAGCGGTACGCGCCCGACGCCGCCCCCGCGGAGCTGGCCGAGGCGCTCGACCGCCTGCAGGCCCAGGAGTGGTGGCCCCGCGCGTACGACGGCACGGCCCGCGCCCGGGCCGGCCTCAAGGACCTCACCAGCCAGCTGATCGGCCGCTTCTGCCTGGCCGCCGAGCAGGCCACCCGGGCCCGGTACGGCCCCGGCCCGCTGACTCGGTACGCGGCCGAGCTGGTCGTCCCGCGCGGGGTGCGGCTGGAGTGCGCGGTGCTCAAGGCCGTCGCCGTGCGGTACGTGATGCAGCGCGACGAGCAGGCCCAGCTGCGCTCCCGGCAGCGGATCGTGATCGCCGAGCTCGCCGACGTCCTGATGCGCGACGCCCCGCACGGCCTGGATCCGGTGTTCGCCGTCCTCTACGACGAGGCCGAGGACGACCGGGCCGCGCTGCGCGCCGTGATCGACCAGATCGCCACCCTGACCGATGCCTCGGCCCTCGCCCTGCACGCCAGACTGGTCCCGTAGAATTTCCCGGTGGCTGGTCGGATCCGGGATGAAGACGTGCAGGCGGTGCGCAACGCGCTGCCCATCGACGCGGTCGTCGGCGACTACGTCCAGTTGGCGAACGGTGGCGGGGCGCAGCTGAAGGGCGTCTGCCCGTTCCACGACGAGAAGTCCGCGTCGTTCTACGTGCACCCGGGCAAGGGCGTCTTCCACTGCTTCGGCTGCGGTGAGAGCGGCGACACCATCACCTTCCTGATGAAGATCGAGCACTGCTCCTTCGCCGAGGCGGTGGAGCGGATGGCCGCGCAGGCGGGCGTCACGCTGCGGTACGAGGAGGGCGGCTACAGCCCGCGCCACCAGCAGGGCGAGCGGACGCGGCTGGTCGAGGCGCACAAGGTGGCGGCCGCCTGGTACCAGGAGCAGCTGGCCTCGCCGGAGGCGGAGATCGGCCGGCGGTTCCTCGCCGAGCGCGGCTTCGACGAGGAGGCGGCCAAGCACTTCGGCGTGGGCTACGCCCCGGTCGGCTGGGAGCACCTGGTGCGCTACCTGCGCGGCAAGGGCTTCAGCGACAAGGAGATCTCGGTCGGCGGCCTGGCCTCGCAGGGCCAGCGCGGTGGCCTGATCGACCGCTTCCGCGGCCGGCTGGTCTGGCCGATCCGGGACAGCTCGGGCGACGTGGTGGGCTTCGGCGCCCGCCGGCTGCGCGAGGACGACAACGGGCCGAAGTACCTGAACACCCCCGAGACGCCGATCTACAAGAAGTCGAACGTGCTGTACGGCATCGACCTGGCCCGCAAGGAGATCGCCAAGTCGGGCCGGGCGGTCGTGGTCGAGGGCTACACCGACGTGATGGCCTGCCATCTGGCCGGTGTCACCACCGCGGTGGCCACCTGCGGCACCGCGTTCGGCGAGGACCACATCAAGATCATCCGCCGGCTGCTGATGGACACCTCCGCCTACCGCGGCGAGACGGTGTTCACCTTCGACGGTGACGCGGCCGGCCAGAAGGCCGCCCTGCGTGCCTTCGAGGACGACCAGAAGTTCGCCGCCCGCACCTCCATCGCCATCACCCCCGGCGGCATGGACCCGTGCGAGCTGCGCCTGGCCAAGGGCGACGACGCGGTCCGCGAGCTGATCGAGAACCCGGTCCCGCTCTTCGAGTTCGCCCTGCGCTCGGCCGTCGACCGGCACCGGGTGGACACCGCCGAGGGCCGCGCCGCCGCGCTGGAGGAGGCGGCGCAGATCATCGTGAAGATCAAGGACCGCTCGATCCAGCACGAGTACGCCGTCCAGCTGGCCGGCATGCTCGGCATCCTGGACGAGCAGTTCGTGGTCCGCCGGATCGGCCAACTCGCCCGCTGGCAGCGCGAGAACGAGAAGAACGGCAGCCAGCGGCCCGGCGCCCGCCGCACCGGGGCGCCGGCCGCCCCGGTGGTGCCCGCGCAGCCCGCCTACCGGCTCAACCCGCGCGACCAGTCCCAGTTCGTCGAGCGCGAGCTGCTCAAACTCGCGCTCCAGCACCCCGAGTTGGTCAGCCCCGCGTTCGACCAGTACGGCGAGGAGGAGTTCCCCACCCCGCCGTACCAGGCGGTCCGGCGGGCCATCGGCCAGGCCGGTGGCGCGGCGTACGGCGCCGCCCTGCCGGACTTCGTCGGCGCGGTCCGCGAGGTCTGCCCGGACGACCAGGTCCGCGGCCTGGTCACCGAGTTGACCGTCGAACCGATCCGCTCCCGGCGCAAGGCCGACGAGCTCTACGCGGGCGAGTTCCTGGTCAAGCTGCGCCTGCAGGCGGTGGAGCGCCGGATCGAGGAGTCGCACAGCTACCTGCGGCGGCTCGGCAACCGGGCCACCGAGGAGCAGCAACTCGCCGTCCAGGGTGAGCTGTACGCGCTGCAGCAGTACAAGGCGATGCTCAAGAGCCGGGGCGCGGCGGGGCTGTGACCCGGTCGGCGGCCCGCGCCGCGGTGAGCGCGGCGACGGCGGCCGCCGGGTCCTCGGCGTAGAACCGGAAGGCCCGGGCCTCGGCCGGCCCGCCCAGCGCCCTCAGGTAGCCGAGCGGGGCGGTGAGTTCGACGGTGACCGAGGTCTGCGAGGCGATCGCCAGATCGGCCGTGCCGTCCGCCGAGACCGCGCCCAACCTGCCCTCCGGGTAGGCCCGTTCGAGCCGGACGGCGGAGATCGACCCGGCCGGGATCCGGATGTCCAGCAGCGCGCCGTACCGCAGCCGCAGCGAGCCGTCCGCCCCGACCACGTGCGGTCGCACCACGCAGGACGCGTGCAGCGCCGCGACGAACCAGACACCCCACACGTCCAGCACCAGGGTGACCGCGTGCACCACCGGCCAGGGAATGACCAGCGCCAGCGCCACCGTCTCCACCACCGAGACGAACAGGAACACGCCCACCGCCAGCGTCTGCCCGGACGCGTACGCCACCGGCACGTCGCCCGGGCCCACGCCGTGCGGGCCGCGCCGGACCAGCAGGCGCAGCATGCTGGTGGACAGCGACCACTCGTGCGCGGCCAGCCGCCGCACCGTCGGCGGCACGGTGTCCGCGACCGCCGCGAGCAGCGCCTCCCGGCGGCGTCCGGGCCGGGCGCGGCGGTGCCGCCGGTAGTCGGTGGCCAGCAGGACGGCCGTACCGAGGGTGAGCGCGAGGACGGCCAGTTCGACGGCGAGCCGGGCCGGGGCCGGGACCCGTACGCCGCTCAGCAGGCAGACGGCCAGCACCAGTTCCCCGGGCAGCAGCGCCGCGACCCCCCAGCGTACGGCCCGCCGCAGCCCTCGCAGCCCTCGCAGCCCTCGCAGCCCTCGCAGCCGCACCGGCCCGCCGGCCCGGCCCGCGGCATCCCCCGGGCCGTCGGCGCGGGGGAGCGCGGCCTCCGGCCGTGGTGCGGCGGTCATCGGGCACGCTCGCGGAGCAGCTCGATCGCGCGGAGGACGGCCGCGGCCTGGGCGGGCGCGAACTCGGCGAGGAACGCGTCGGCGAAGCCGCCCCGGCCCTCGCCGATCCCGCCGTCCTGCGGCGGCAGGTTCAGGGCCCCGAGCGCGGCGTCCGGGACGGCGTCGGCCATGGCCTGCGCGGTCCGTTCGACCCGGGGGTCGTCGGGCGCGGCGGAGAGCAGCTCGTCGAGCAGCGCGTAGACGTCGTACGCGCGCGCCATCGCCTGCGGGTCGGCGCCGAAGGAGGCCTGCAGGCCGGCCAGCCAGCCCTGGTGGGCGTGCCCGCCGGGGCCGTCCAGCAGGGCGAGCAGGCGGCGCTCCGCGGCGGCGGACTGCGGCTCGGGGCCGGTGCGGCGCTCGGCCTCGGCGGCCATGTCGGCGAAGAGCGCGGCCAGTTCGGGGGAGACCGGCCCCTCGGCGGGCAGCCGGCCCGCTTCGCCCGCCTGGGCGAGCAACTCGGCGAGCCGGCAGCGCCGTTCGCGGATCGCGGCCTCCTGCCGGGCCAGGTCGGCGTCCAGTTCGGTGAGCACCTCGACCAGGTCCCGCCCGGCGTCCTCGGCGACCACGTCGCGGACCTCCTCCAGGCTCAGCCCGAGTTCGGTGAGCCGCCGGATCCGGGCCAGCAGGGCGGCGTCCCGCAGGGTGTACTCGCGGTACCCGTTGGCCTGGCGGAGAGGTTCGGGCAGCAGGCCCACCTGGTGGTAGTGGCGCACCGCGCGGGTGGTGATGCCGGCCAGGCCGGCGAGCTCTCCGATTCGCATGGCCCCAGTAGAAACCCTGCCGTTGCGACAAGGTCAAGGCGGAACAGCCGCCGGACCAGCGGGGCAACCATCTTGACTTAGGTTAGGCTAACCAAACAATATGAGGGCGTTCCCGATCCCCGGAGGCCCCCGATGCCCACCCCCGAGCAGCAGCTCACCCCCTTCTCCACGGTGCTCCGCACCGCCAGCAGCGCCGAGCACGAGGCCGCGGAGAACTCCTCCTTCATGAGCCACCTGCTCGGCGGGCGCCTCGGCGTCGACGCCTACGCCGACCTCACCGGCCAGCTCTGGTACGTCTACCGGGCCCTGGAGGAGCGGTTCGAGGAACTGGCGGCGCACCCCGTCGCCGGACTGGTCACCACCGGCGCCCTGCTGCGCACCGCGGCCATCGAGCGCGACCTGGAACACCTCAACGGGCCCGACTGGCGCTCCCGCGTCGCCCCGCTGCCGGCCACCGCCGCGTACGTTGCGCGGATCGGCGAGCTGGCCGAGGAGTGGCCCGTCGGGTACGTCGCCCACCACTACACCCGCTACCTGGGCGACCTGTCGGGCGGCCAGATCATCCGCGGCGTGGCCGAGAAGACCTGGGGCTTCGAGCGCAAGGGCCCGGGCGTCCGGTTCTACGTGTTCGAGGAGATCGACAACCCCGCCGCCTTCAAGCGCGAGTACCGCGCGCGGCTGGACGCCGTCGGCGAGGCGCTGGACGAGATGGAACGCCGCCGGGTGGTCGAGGAGTGCCGGCGGGCGTTCGTGCTCAACGGCGCGATCTTCCGCGACCTGGACGCCCGGTACCCGCTGAGCGCCTGAGAGCCCTTCGCAGGCCCGGGCCCCGGTGGACAACCTCCCACCGGGGCCCGGGCCTTCGTATCACCGCGGCCTTCGTGTCACTGCTCCGCGCCCCGGCGGCGCAGCAGGACGACCGTGCTGCCGCCGACCAGCACCAGCCCGGCCGAGACGGCGAGCAGCGGCAGGACGGGGGCGCCCGGACCGGTGGACGCCAGCTCGCCGCCGGACGAGGTCAGGACGGCGCCGACGGCCGTGGGCGCGGCGGTGGTGGGAGCGTCCGTGCTCGGGGCGCTCGTGGTCGGGGCGGTGCCCGGCAGCGCGGCGTCCTTGTCGAAGGAGAGCACCGCGGTGACCGGGTCGAGTGCCTCGCCGGCCCGGTAGCTGCCGAACGCCGGGGCGCCCTCGGCGGTCAGCGCGGCCGGGACGGCCTTCAGGGTCACCACGCCGTTGACGGGGGAGAGCTGCTGCCCCGACAGGTCGAGCGCGGCGAGCTTCACCCCGGTGAGCGAGGTGTCCTTGCCGTCGCGGGACTTGGCGTGCACGTCGGCGACCAGGAAGGCGCCGGAACGGTCGATCCGCACGCCCAGCTTCGAGAAGGTGGTGTCGAGCGCGTAGCTGCCGTCGGCCGCCGCGTGGCCGAGGAAGCGGACCGAGCCGCCGAACTCGGCGGTCACCGCGTGGGTCGCGGTGTCGTAGCCGCCGGTGGCCCCGCCGAAGCGGTAGTCGGCCGCGCCGCCGCCGAACTCCACCTTGCCGCCCGCGATCGGACCGGTCACGTACGTCCGGAAGCCCTCCTTCACCGACCACTCCAGCCGCCCGTTCACCACGGGAAGCAACGTCGCGCTGCCGGAGGCGGACGGGGACGCGCCGGCCGACGCCGAGCCGGACGCCGACGGCGAGGCCGAGGCCGATGCGGAGGCCGATGCGGAGACGGATGCCGACGCCGACGCGGACGCGGACGTCGAGATCGACGCGGACGCCGACGGCGAGGCCGGGCTCTGCTTCAGCAGCAGCGCCACCGGGTCCATCTCGCTGCCCGCCGCGTAGAACCCGGCGAACGCCTTCGCGCCCTGCTCGGTGAGGGCCGTCGCGGTCGGTACCCCGCCCGTGGTGTCCCGTCCGACAGTGAAGGTCACCAGCGGCACGTCGTCCCGCCGGGTGGCCTCCGGTGCGCCGACGGTCTCCTTGGACGCGGTGTCGGCGGTGAGCGTGCCGGTGGTGCCGGTGGTGGTGATCCGCAGGTCGCTCAGGGCGACGTCGAGCGCGCCGTGGTGCGCGGTGAACCGGACCCCGCCGGCGAAGCGGGAGTCGAGCACGTGGGTGGTGAGGTCGTAGGTGGCCGAGGTGAGGGCGAAGTGGTAGCTGCCGTCGGCGTTGGTGGTGGCTCCGCCGGTCAGTTCGACGGCGCCCTGCCCGACCGGGCCGGTGACGTACGTACGGAAGCTGCTCCTGACGCCCCAGTCGAGCGCGCCGGTGTCGTACGCGACGGTGGTGGGCGCGCCGCCGGCGGCGAGGGCGGGGGCGCCGAGCGCGGTCAGTCCGAGGCCGGCGGTGGCGGCGGCGAGGGCGGCGAGCCGGGTGCGGTTGCGGTGCGGGTGGCGGGACATCGGGTGGGTGGCTCCGTTCGGTGGCGGGGGGTGAGGGGAGGTCAGGAGGCGGTGCGGCGTCGGCGTCGCAGCAGCAGGGCGCCGCCGGCCGCGCCGGGCAGCAGCAGGGCTGCGGCCGCGGCGACCCACCAGCCGGCCGTGCCGCCGGTCGACGCGGCTGCGGCGGGAGCGGCGGGAGCGGCGGACGGCGCGGCGGACGCGGTGGAGGTGGGGGTGGGCGAGCTGCCGAGGTCCGGCAGGGGTGGCAGGGCGGTTCCGGGGACGAGGGCGACGGCGAAGCTCAGCGGGTCCATCGCGGTGCCCGCCGGGTAGAGCGAGCCGAACGCCTTCGAGCCCGCTTCGGTGAGCTGCAGGGGGAGTTCGACGGCCTTGAGCAGCCCGCCGTCGGTGGTGAGCGCGGTGGCCGGGAACTCCGCGATCGGTACGCCGGTGGCCTGCTGGACGGTGCCGTCGGGGGTGCGGCCGCGGACGTCGACGGTCAGCCGGCCCTGTCCGCCGGTGACGGTCACCGCGGGGTCGGCGAGGGTGAGGTCGAGGCCGAGGGCGTCGCCGTCCTGGAGGCCGGTGAACCGGACGCTGCCGGTGAACGCGGCGCTCAGCGCCCCGCCGCCGGGCTCGTACCAGCCCGTGCCGCCGATCCAGCGGAAGTACGCCCCGCCGTCCGCCGCGCCGTCGGCGGGCTGCCAGCGGCCCTTGGCGATCGAGCCGGTCACGTAGTCGCGGAAGGTCCGCCGGACACCCCAGTCCAGCGCGCCGGCGGCGAACTCCTGCCGTCCGGCCGCGGTCGGGGAGGGGGTGGCACCCGGGGCCGGGGCACTCGACGTCGGACCGGAGGGGGCGGCCGGGGTGGAGGAGGGGGCCGGGGCGTCGGCCTGCGCGGCGGGCCTGACGGTGACGGAGAGGGTGAGCGGGTCGAGGGCCGTCCCGGCCGAGTAGAAGCCGCCGAACGCCTTCGCCCCGGCCTCGGTCAGGGTGGTCGGCACCCGGCTGAGCGTCACGGTGCCCGAGGCGCCCCGCAGGTCGACGCCGGCCAGTGAGAGGTCGGCGAACCGGGTCTGCGCGGTGGTGGTGACCTTGCCGGTCTCCTTGGACTTGCTGCTGACGTCCGCGTACAGCCCGGCCGAGCCGTCCCCGGCGGTCCGGACGGCGAGCCGCCCGATGCTGAGGTCCAGCGCGTTGCCGCCCTCCCCGGGGTGGCCGGTGAACCGCACCCCGCCGGAGAACGCGGCGCTCAGCGCCCCGCTCGCGGGGTCGTACGTGCCGGTCGCCGAGTGGAACCGGAAGGTGCTGCCGCCGACCGTCGCGGCACCGCCGGTCAGGCTCCAACTCCCCTGGGCGATCGGCCCGGTGACGTAGGTCAGGAAGGACTGCCGGATGCCCCAGTCCAGCCGTCCACCGGCCACCTGGCCCGCTGCCGCCGACGCCCGCGGTGCGGGCAGCAGCAGGAGGGGAAGCAGGGCGAACAGGGTGGCGGCGGCCAGGCGGCAGCGCAGCCGCGCGGAGAGCGGCACGACGGATCACTCCTCGGAGAACGGCAGGCCGGGGCGAGGGCCGGCGAAGGACCCACCCCTTGCGTAAGTCAGGTAAGGCTAACCTAATATATGGGTCAAGAGCTCCGGCGCCGGCCTTCCCCGCGAAGCCGCCACCGGTCGGCAAGGCCCGAGGAGAGAACCAGAGTTGAGCAGAACCCACCGCACCCGACCGCGTGGACCGGCCGTCCTGCTGCTCGCCCTGCTCCTCGGCGCCTCGGCCTGCGCCGGCACGGCGGACACCCCGGCCGCCCCGCCGGCCGCCGCCCGCGCCGACACGGTCGAGCCACTGCCCGGCGCCGCCCCCACGCCCCGACTGCCCGCCACCACCGCCTCCGCGGACGGCCGGCAGGTGACCGTGGCCAGCGCCGAGCGGATCGTCCCGCTCAACGGCAGCCTGGCCGAGATCGTCTTCAGCCTCGGCCTCGGCCCGAAGGTGGTCGCCCGCGACGTGTCCACCACCTTCGAGCAGGCGGCCGGGCTGCCGGTGATCACCCAGGCGCACGCGGTGTCCGCCGAGGGTGTGCTCTCGCTGCACCCCACGGTGGTGCTGGCCGACCGGTCCACCGGCCCGGCGGAGGCCGTCGCACAGATCCGCGCCGCGGGCGTACCGCTGCTGGTGCTGGACGACGCCAAGCGGCTCGCCGACGTGGACACCCGGATCGCCGCCGTCGCCGCCGCCCTCGGAGTCCCGGACGCCGGACGGCAGTTGACCGAGCGCACCGACGCCAGGCTGGCCGAGGCCCGGGCCGCCGTACCGCCCGCCGCCCGCCGCCCCAAGGTGGCCTTCCTCTACCTGCGCGGCAGCGCCTCCGTCTTCCTGCTCGGCGGTCCGGACTCCGGCGCGGGCTCGCTGATCGAGGCGGCCGGCGGCGAGGACGCCGGGACCGCGGCCGGACTGAGCGGCGACTTCACCCCGCTCACCAGCGAGGCCCTGGTGAAGGCCGCGCCGGACGCGATCCTGGTGATGCGCAAGGGACTCGAGTCGGTCGGCGGCGTCGACGGGTTGCTCGCCCTCCCCGGGGTCGCCCAGACCCCCGCGGGCCTGGACCGCCGGATCGTCTCCGTCGAGGACGGCCAGCTGCTCAGCTACGGCCCGCGCACCCCGCAGGTGCTGCGCGAGATCACCGCCCAGCTCCACCCGGCGGCCGCCGAGTGACCACCGCCGCACCGGAGAAGGCCCCCGGACGGGCGGCAGCCCCCGCGCCGGAGAGGCCCCGCCGACCCGCCCTGCTGCTCACCGCGCTCGCCGCGGCGCTGCTGCTCTGCGCCCTGCTCGCGGCCGGCATCGGCGCTTACCGCATCCCGACCGCCGACGTCCTCGCCTCGCTCGCCCACCGCCTGGGCCTCGGCGGGCACCCGCTCGACCGGGTGCCCGAGTCGGTGCTGTGGAACGTCCGGCTGCCGCGGGTGGTCCTCGCCGTGCTGGTCGGCGGCTCGCTCGGCTGCGCCGGCGCGCTGATGCAGGGCGTCTTCGGCAACCCGCTCGCCGAACCGGCGGTGATCGGCGTCTCCTCCGGCGGCGCGGTCGGCGCGGTGGCGTGCATCGTGCTCGGCCTGGACGCGCTCGGCAGCTGGACGGTGAGCGCGGCCGCGTTCGCCGGTGGCCTGCTGACCGTGGTGGCCGTCTACGCGCTCTCCCGCAGCGGAGGCCGCAGCGAGGTGGTCACCCTGATCCTCACCGGCATCGCGGTCAACGCCTTCTGCGGGGCGCTGATCGGCCTGTTCCTGTTCACCGCCGACTCCGCCGCGATCAACCAGGTGACCTTCTGGCAGCTCGGCTCGCTCGCCCAGGCCACCTGGGCGCGGGTGCTCGCCGTCCTGCCGTTCGCCCTCGTCGGTCTGGCCGTCGCGCCGCTGTACGCCCGCCGCCTGGACCTGCTCGCGCTCGGCGAGCGCCCCGCCCGCCACCTCGGCGTGGACGTCGAGCGGATGCGCCTGGTGCTGATCACCGCGGTCGCCCTGCTGACCGCCGCCGCCGTCGCGGTCAGCGGCATCATCGGCTTCGTCGGCCTGGTCGTCCCGCACCTGCTGCGGATGGCCGCCGGGCCCGGCCACCGCCTCCTGCTGCCCGCCTCCGCGCTCGGCGGCGCGCTCGTCCTGCTCGCCGGCGACCTCGCCGCGCGCACCCTCGCCCAGCCCGCCGAACTGCCGCTCGGCGTCCTCACCGCCCTGATCGGCAGCCCGTTCTTCTTCTGGCTGCTGCGCCGCACCCGGACCCGCCAGGGAGGCTGGTCATGAGATTCCGCACCCGTCGTGAACTGCCCGAACGTCCGCTCCCCGGCGAGGAGTTGCTGCGCGCCGAACGGATCCGGCTGACCCTCGCGGGCCGTGAGCTGCTGGCCGGCGCCGAGGTCGCCGTGCGGGCCGGCGAGGTACTGGCCCTGCTCGGACCGAACGGCGCCGGCAAGTCCACCCTGCTCTCCGTGCTGGCCGGCGACCTCACCCCGACCGGCGGCGTCGTACGGCTCGCCGGCCGCCCGCTCGCCGACCACCGGACCGTCGAACTCGCCAGGCTGCGAGCCCTGTTGCCGCAGACCGCCGAGCTCTCCTTCCCCTTCCCGGCCGCCGAGGTGGTCCGGATGGGCCGCGCCCCCTGGGCCGGTACGGCGGCGGCCGCCGAGGACGAGGAAGCGGTCGCCGAGGCGATGGCCGCCACCGAGTGCACCGCCTTCGCCGCCCGCCCCTTCACCGCGCTCTCCGGCGGCGAACGGGCCCGGGTCGCCCTGGCCCGGGTCCTCGCCCAGCGCACCCCGCTGCTGCTGCTCGACGAGCCCACCGCCGCCCTCGACCTGCGCCACCAGGAACTGGTCCTCCAGGTGGCCCGCCGGCGCGCCGCGGCCGGCGACGGCGTGGTGGTCGTCCTGCACGACCTCTCGCTCGCCGCCGCCCACGCCGACCGGGTCGCCCTGCTCGCCGCCGGCCGTACCGTCGCCGCAGGTCCGGTGGCCGAGGTGCTGCGCGGCCCGCTGCTCAGCGAGGTGTACGGACACCCGGTCGAGGTGCTGCCGCACCCGCGCACCGGAACGCCGCTGGTCCTCCCCAGACGCGACCCCGGACGCGACCCCGGACGCGAGCCCGGACGCGAGCCCGGACACGCGCCCGGACCGGGCGCCCTGGTCCCGGAGGTGGCGTAACCCGCAAGGGTGGGTATCCCAGTGGGGTGGCGCGCGGCGGCCCCCAGACGCCGCGCCCGGCCCCTGGAGGGATGCCCGTGGAGCTAGCCGCTGTCCGCCGGCCCCAGGCCGTCACGGCCGAGGACCAGCTTGACCCGACCCCCGAGCCCGATCGCCCCGCCGCGCCCGACCATCTCGAAGAGCCCGAAGACCCCACCGGTGGAACGGACTTCACCCCCGAACAGGTCGAGGAGGAACGCCCCGAACCCGCCATCGACGAATCCGCCGGGCCGGCCGCCGACCTGCTGCGCCAGTACCTGCGCGAGATCGGCCGGGTCCGCCTGCTCACCGCCGCCGAGGAGGTCGAACTCGCCCGCCAGATCGAGGCGGGCCTGTTCGCCGAGGAGGCCCTGGACCGCACCCCCGACCTCGACGAGCGCTGCACCGACGACCTCGACCACCTCGTGGTGCTCGGCCGGATCGCCAAGCGCCGCCTGATCGAGGCCAACCTGCGCCTGGTGGTCTCGGTCGCCAAGCGCTACGTCGGCCGCGGCCTGACCCTGCTCGACCTGGTCCAGGAGGGCAACCTCGGCCTGATCCGCGCGGTCGAGAAGTTCGACTACGCGCGCGGCTACAAGTTCTCGACGTACGCCACCTGGTGGATCCGGCAGGCGATGAGCCGGGCGCTGGCCGACCAGGCCCGCACCATCCGGGTGCCGGTGCACGTGGTGGAGCTGATCAACCGGGTGCTGCGGGTGCAGCGCTCGCTGCTCCAGGAGCGCGGCGTGGAGCCGACCTTCGCCGAGGTCGGCGAGGCGCTGCAGCTCACGCCCGAGCGCGTCCGGGAGGTGCTGAAGCTGGCCCAGGAGCCGGTCTCGCTGCACACCCCGGTCGGCGAGGAGGACGACGTCGCGCTCGGCGACCTGATCGAGGACGCCGACGCCGCCTCCCCGGTGGAGTCCGCCGCCTTCCTGCTGCTGCGCGAACACCTGGACGCCGTCCTCGCCACCCTCGGGGAACGCGAGCGCCAGGTCGTCCAGTTGCGCTACGGCCTGGACGACGGGCGCCCGCGCACCCTGGAGGAGATCGGCCACCTGTTCGGCGTGACCCGCGAGCGGATCCGCCAGATCGAGGCCAAGACCCTGGCCAGACTGCGCGAGCACGCCTTCGCCGAACAGCTGCGCGGCTACCTGGACTGACCCGGCGCGGCGACCGGGATCAGTGGTGGAACGCCGTCCGGGCCGGGATCCCGAACTCCTTCAACGGCGCCGGCTGGGCCTCCAGTTCGGGCAGCAGCCGGGTCAGGTCGTCGAGCAGCAGGTCGGCCAGGTCGTGGGTGAACCCGTTGCGGCACACCACCCGCAGCACCGCCAGGTCCTCCCGGCCCTCCGGGAAGGTGTACGCGGGGACCTGCCAGCCGCGCTCGCGCAGCCGCCGGGACACGTCGAACACGTCGAAGCCGACGCCCTCGGCCGTGGTGAAGGCGAACACCGGCAGCTGGTCGCCGCGGGTCAGCAGCCGGAACGGCCCGAGCGCCTCGATCTTCTGCGCGAGGTATTCGGCGACCGTCCGGCAGGCCTGCTGCACCGCCCGGTAGCCCTCCCGGCCCAGCCTCAGGAAGGTGTAGTACTGGGCGACCACCTCGGAACCCGGCCGGGAGAAGTTCAGCGCGAAGGTCGGCATCTCGCCGCCCAGGTAGTTCACCCGGAACACCAGCTCCTCCGGCAGCGCCTCGGCGTCCCGCCACAGCGCCCAGCCGACGCCGGGGTAGACCAGGCCGTACTTGTGCCCGGAGGTGTTGATCGACGCCACCCGGGGGAGCCGGAAGTCCCAGGCCAGGTCGGGGTCGAGGAAGGGCGCGACCATGCCGCCGGAGGCCCCGTCCACGTGCACCGGCACGTCGAGCCCGGTGCGCTTCTGCAGGTCGTCCAGGGCGGCGCAGATGTCCGCGATCGGCTCGTAGCAGCCGTCGAAGGTGGAGCCGAGGATGCCGACCACGCCGATGGTGTTCTCGTCGCACTGGGCCACGGCCTGCTCGGCACCCAGGTGGAAGCGCTCGCCCTCCATCGGGACCAGCCGCGCCTCGACCTCCCAGAAGTTGCAGAACTTCTCCCAGCAGACCTGCACGTTGACGCCCATCACCAGGTTCGGCCGGGCGCCCGCCTCGTACCGCTCCCGGTTGCGGGCCATCCAGCGGCGCTTGAGCGCCATGCCGGCCAGCATGCAGGCCTCGCTCGACCCGGTGGTCGAGCAGCCCACCGCCGCGGCCGGGTCCGGGGCGTGCCACAGGTCGGCGAGGATCGCCACGCAGCGCTTCTCCAGCTCGGCGGTCTGCGGGTACTCGTCCTTGTCGATCATGTTCTTGTCGCGGCACTCCGCCATCAACCGGTCGGCGTAGTCGTCCATCGAAGTGGTGACGAACGTCGCGAGGTTGAGCTTGGCGTTGCCGTCCAGCATCAGTTCGTCGTGGATCAGCTGGTACGCCACCGGCGGCGGCACCGGCAGGCCCGCCAGCCGGTGCCGGGCCGGTGCCGTCTGCATCGCGCCGATCGGATCGACCGCGGCGGACAGCGGACTGACGGACAGCGGACGGTCGTTCTCCTCGTGACCTTGGTGCAGCGCCATGCCGGGATCCCTTCACTGGCCGGGATCCCCACGCTGCCACCGCCCCCGCGATGACGCATCTTCAGCTGCGCCGAAGGAGGCGGTCCGTCAGGAAGCGGTCTCCGGGTGGATCTGCTCCCGCACCGCGGCGAACTGCTGGCGCACCGCGCTGCCCACCGCCAGGTCGTGGTCCTGGTCCGGGGTCAGCACCGTCGCCCCCGGCAGCTCCCAGTGCGGCGGCTCGGCGGTGCCCGCGAGCGCCCAGGCGGCCTGCCGGGCCGCGCCGCGCGCCGCGTGGTCGCCGGCCGGCGGTACCACCACGGGACGGCCGAACAGCAGCGGGGCGATCTCCCGCACCGCCGGCAGCCGTCCGACCGCGCCGAGCAGGAACACCCGGTTCACCGCGACGCCGTGCGAGCGCAGCAGGTCCAGCGCGTCGGCGATGTTGCAGAGCATGCCCTCGACGGCGGCCCGGGCCAGGTGCTGCGGGCCCATCGACTCGGCGCGCAGCCCGGTCAGGGTGCCCGCCGCGTGCGGCAGCTTGGGCGTCCGCTCGCCGTCCAGGTAGGGCAGAAGCACCAGGCCGTACGAGCCGGGGGAGGACTGCAGGGCGAGCTCGCTCAGGCCCTCCGGGTCGGTGCCGAGCATGGCGGCGGTGGAGCGCAGCACCTGGGCCGCGTTCAGGGTGGCCACCATCGGCAGGTGCCGGCCGGTCGCGTCGGCGAAGGAGGAGACCAGGCCGGTCGGGTCGACCACCGCGCGGTCGTGCACGGCGAAGATGGTGCCGTTGCCGCCGAGCGAGACCACGGCGTCGCCGACGCCGAGGCCCAGGCCCAGCGAGGCGGCCATGTTCTCCCCGGTGCCCGCCGAGATCAGCAGGCCCTCGGGGGTGTGCCCGGCGGGCTCGGCGGGGCCGAGCACGTCCGGCACCCGCAGCTCGTGGCCGATCGCCAGCTTCACCAGGTCCTGCCGGTACTCGCCGGTGATCGGCGACCAGTAGCCGGTGCCGGAGGCGTCGCCGCGGTCGGTGGTGCGCCGCTTGACGGTGCCGAGCAGCTGGGAGATCAGCCAGTCGTGCGGCAGCAGCACCTCGGCGATCCGCTTGGCCGAGGCCGGTTCGAACTCGGCCAGCCAGCGCAGCTTGGCGATGGTGTACGTCGGCCCGGGGACCGCGCCGATCGCCTCCACCCACGGCTGCGGCCCGCCGAGCGCGTCCACCAGGGCGGCGGCCGCGCCGGCCGACCGCGGGTCGTTCCACAGGAGGGCGGGCCGGACCAGCACCCCGCCCGCGTCCAGCCCGATCAGGCCGTGCTGCTGGGCGGAGACGCCGATCGCGGTCACGCCCTCCAGTAGGCCGCCGGTGGCCGCGTCGCCCAGCGAGTGCAGCCAGGACTGCGGATCCACCTCGGTGCTGCGGGCGTCCTCGCCCTCCGGCACCGGATGGGGGGCCCGCCCCTGGCGCAGTACGGCGCCGGTCTCGGCGTCGCACGCGACGATCCGGGTGCGAGTGGTGGAACTGTCGATGCCCGCGACGATGCCCATGGCGAGATCCTACGGGCGGACGGTGCCCCAGTCGTCGTTCTCGGACTGCCGGTGCGCGAAGTACGGGACGCGGTCGGTCACCGAGTTCGGCAGCCGGTCGCCGACCTTGTCCGCGACCGCGCCGGCGGCCCGGCCCGCCACCGCGCCGGCCTGCTGCTTCGCCTTGCCGGCCGCGTCCTGGACCTTCGGGTTCTCGGTGATCTGCCGGGCCGCGTTGGCGATCTGCTCGTACCGGTGCCGGCCGGCCTTCGCCCCGAGGACGTAGCCGATCCCGACGCCCACGATCAACGTCACCTTCCACATGGTGCGGTTCCACCCTTCCTCGCGCCGGTACGGCGCCTACGAGCGATCCTGTGCCGCGTTGCCCTACCCGCCCGGCCGGGGTGCGAACCGCCCCGCCGGTGGCGGGTCCGGGCCAGCCCCGGACGGGGCGCCGCCGCCGTGCACCAGCATCCTCGCAGCGCCGCCCCCGCGCGCGCGGGGCGCGCCGGGGGGAGGGCCGGGCGAAAGGGATTGGCGAACCACCCCCCTGAGTGCGCTAATGTATGTCCCGCAGCGAGCGCCGAGCGGTCGGGGGAAGCCCCGGGGTGAGGCGGTCGGGCGGATGGTCAATCCTCCATAGCTCAATTGGCAGAGCAGCCGACTGTTAATCGGCAGGTTATTGGTTCGAGTCCAATTGGAGGAGCACGGTCCCCCATAGCTCAATTGGCAGAGCAGCCGACTGTTAATCGGCAGGTTATTGGTTCGAGTCCAATTGGGGGAGCAAGGAGCAGGAGGCCCTCCGGCGTCAGCCGGGGGGCCTCCTGCCGTTCCCGGTCCTGTCCTGGCCTTGGCCCTTGGGCCCTCAGGCGGGCCCTCAGGCGGGCCCTCAGGTGGGCCCTCAGGCGGTGGCGCGGCGGTACAGCTCGGCGACCCGGTCGTCGAAGGCGACGCTGTACGAGGTGTCGGCGGTGTCCCCGCCCTCCTGGTAGCCGCCGATCACGCCGACCACCTGGCCGGTACCGGTGACCCAGGGTCCGCCGCTGGTGCCCTCGGTGTAGCCGGCGCAGTCGAACCGCTCCTGGGTGGTGGACTGGGCGGTGGTCCGCACCCGGCAGCTGACCGGCGCCTCGCGCTCGTGCGGGTAGCCGGTGACGGTGACCTCCAGGCCGAAGCCCAGGCCGGTGCCGAGCCGGTTGCCGCCGAGCAGGTCCTCGATCCGCTTCCCGCCCTCCTCGCCCACGGCGAGGAAGGCCACGTCGGACTCCGGGTCCGCCGAGCGGGACCAGCGGCCGTCCACGAAGGTCGCGGTCACCGGCCAGCTCCCGTACGGGCTGTCCCCGTCGCGGTAGCCCGGGGCGAAGACCACGCCGTCGAGGGGGCGGTCACCGGCCCAGACGCAGTGCGCGGCGGTGACCAGCAGGTTGCCGCGGGGGCTGTCCACCACGCTGGCGGTGCACAGCCGGGTGCCGTCCTTGAACAGGACCCCGACCCGGTTGCCCGCGGTGTCCGCCGGGGCCGGGGTCGCCCTCGGCAGCGGAGCCGCCGAGGGTGGGTCGGCCGCCGCCCCGGTGGGACCGCAGCCCGCCAGCGCGCCCGTGGCCAGCAGCACCCCGCCCAGCGCCACCGCTGCCGCCCGCCGCCCGCCCATCCGTCCCGTCCCCGTCCGTCGCCCCGCCGGTACTGGTGCCCTGCCAGGACCGGTGCCGGGCCGGTCAAGGTGCCGGCGCGGTCGGCAGCACCCTACCGCCCGCGTGCGAACGGTCAGCCGCCGCCGCTCGCCCGCCGGTACAGCGCCCGCACCTGGTCACCGAAGTAGCTGCTGTACGAGGTGTCGGCGGTGTCCCCGCCCTCCTGGTAGCCGCCGATCACGCCGACCACCGTGCCGGTGCGGGTGGTCGGGTCCAGGTCGGTGACCCAGGGGCTGCCGCTGGTGCCGCCGGTCCAGTCGGGGCAGTCGATCCGCAACTGGGTGGGGCTCTGCTCGGTGGTCAGGTTGGCGCAGGTGATCGGGGCGTCCGCGCTGCTCGGGTAGCCGGTGATCTTCACCGTCAGCCGGTAGCCCGGGTCGGTGCCCAGCCGGTTGGCGCCGAGCACCTGCTGCACCTGCCGGCCGTCCTGCGCCTGCACGGTGGCGAACGCCACGTCCAGGTCCTGGTTGCCGCTGCTCTGCCAGCTCGGGTCGACGGTCACCGTGCCGAGCGGCCAGACGCCGTGCGGGGTCTCGCCGTCGCGGTAGCCCGGGACGAAGACCAGGTCGGTCCGGGCCGCGCCGCGGGGCGTCCAGACGCAGTGCGCGGCGGTGACGATCAGGTTCTGCCCGGGGCTGTCCACCACGCTCGCGGTGCAGAAGTGGTCGCCGTCCGGGCCGTTGGTGAAGACCGCGCCGACCAGGCTGTTGAGCGGGGTCGCCTTCGCGGTGTGCGTGGTGCCGCCGTGCGCGGCGACCGCGGCGCGCAGCCGGTCCCTGGTCCAGCCGTGCGCGGCCGCGGCCGCGGCGAGGCTGCCGCTCGCGGTCGGGCCGCCCGGCGCGCCGCTCGGACTCCCGGACGAGCCGCACCCGGACGCCACCAGGGCCACCGCCGCCAGTACCGCGCACCCGATCCGCCGCACACCGCCACCGCCCTCGCCCGAGCCGCCGATGATCGAGCTTCACCCGGCCCGCCGGCGCCCGCCACCGGGCTCGCGGCGGGGTACCCGGATGCGCCCCCGGCGCGCACCGCGACTGATCGACCGGCTATGCTGCCCGGGACGGCCCTGAGGGGCCGTCTGCTGCTGCCGGGGCCGCGGATGTCGACCCGGACGGCAGGACGCCGGGTCCGGGGGGCGGTAGCTCAGCCGGTTAGAGCAGGGGACTCATAATCCTCTGGTCGTGGGTTCGAGTCCCACCCGCCCCACCTCGGCAACCTAGAGCAGCCCCCACGCGGGCGGGCCCCCGACACGCCGTGATGTCACCCGGCGGGACGGTGGGTGGGGTAATCCGGACATCACCGGAGCCATCGGAGAACGCGCTCGACGGGGCGCCCCTCCGTGTGCGAATGTGTGCCGCTCGATCGTTCCAGGGGGAGTCCAATCGCCATGCGCCTGCGTCAGTCCGCCGCTCTCACCGCAGCCGCGGCGACCACCGTGTTCGGCTTCCCCGGCGCTGCCACGGCGGCGCCCGCCGGCACCACGCTGTACGTGAACAACGCGAGCGCCGCCTGCTCCGACAACGGCAGCGGGTCGCAGGCGCAGCCGTACTGCACGGTCTCCGCCGCCGCGGCCGTGGTGCAGCCCGGGCAGACCGTCCAGGTCGCGGCCAGCGAGACCTACTACCGGGAGTCGGTCAGGATCGTCCGGTCCGGGACCGCGGAGCAGCCGATCACCTTCCTCGGTCTGTCGACACCGCGGGCCGACAGCGTGGTCGCTCCCGAGCCGACGGGCGACAGTGCGTTCGTCCTCGCGGGCGTGCACGACGTCGTGGTGCGAGGGTTCACCGCCGGACGCATCGACGAGGCGGGGACGGTGCCGCTGGTCAGTGTCACCGACTCCTCGCGCGTCGTGCTGGACCGCAACTGGTACGCCCGTGGCGGGGTGCCGGCCGTCCGGATCGCCGGACCGGGCGACCATGTGACGGTCAGTCGCAGCGTCTTCACCCTCAACTCCGGCGGGGTGGGCGTGACGGGCGGCGCCCGGTCCACGCTGATCACCGGCAACGACTTCGGCGGCGCCCGGTCGGCGTCGATCGCCGTCGCCGACGCGCCGGACACCGGGGTCACCCACAACACGATCAGCAACTCCTGCGCGGAGAGCGTGCGGATCGACGGTGTCTCGCCCGGCGCCGTGATCGAGAACAACGTGGTCACCGCCAAGACCCGGGACGCCGTGCTCGCCGGCTGCGCGACCGCCGCGACGGGGCGCGGGGAGACCGAGATCTCGGTCTCGGCCGGGTCGGTCGACCGCACCAAGGTGGACTACAACACGGTGCACCCGTGGGCGGACGCGGCGGCGTACACCTGGGCCGGCACCCCGTACCGGACCGCCGCGGAGTTCAACGCGGCGACCGGCCAGGCCGGCCACGACGCGGACCTCGATGTCCTCTCCGATCCCTCCGCACAGATGACGACCTATCAGAAGCTGACCGAAGCGGACGTCCCGGCGATCGACTCCGCGGACCCGACCGCGCCGGGGGTCGACACCGACCTGTTCGGAACGGGGCCGGTGGACGACCCGGGAGTCGCCAACACCGGGCCGGGGGGATCCGTCCGGGACCGGGGAGCGTACGAGCTCACCGGGCAGTCCACGCCATTGCTCACCCTGGAAGGCGTCCGGGTCTCGCAGGGCCCCGCCCCGTTCGAGGTGAGGGCCACCGCCACGGGCGTCAACCGGTGGGGCGTGGCCCAGGCCGAGTACCTCTTCGACTTCGGCGACGGGACCGAGCCGGTCCGCTCGACGAGTCCGACGGTCACCCACGTCTACCAGCAGGCCAGCACCTACTCCGCCACGGTGGTCGCGACCGACACGCAGGGTGCCAAGGCCGCAGGCACCTCGCAGATCGTCTACGTCAAGCCGCCCGGCGACCTCGTGATGAGCTTCGCCACCCAGACCGACAGCGACCTGATCACGCGGGTCCAGGTCTACGACTCGTCGCCGTACCGGATCACCGGCACCGAGATCGACTTCGGTGACGGCAGCGCCCGGACGTCGGAGAGCAGGCACCACTACGCGGCTCCGGGCCGGTACACCGTCACCGTCACCGTCACGGACGAGGGCGGCCGGACGGCGCGTAGCTCCCAGGCGGTCGAGGTGCGGTGGCTGGACCCGCTGACCGAGCTCCAGCCCGGCGAGCGGGTCCAGCTCCTGGCCGGCAGCGGGTCCTGGCTGAAGTCCGCCGGGGCCAACTTCACCAACCGGTACTGGTCCCCGGCGGGGGGCCCGCCGGCGAACAGCCGGTACACCGCCCCGAACGACCGGGTGACGGCGGTCGCCGTGACCGTCGGGTCCGACCGGGTCGAGCGGGCCTTCACGCTGGTGAACGGCCGGATCTATTGCATCGACCGCAACGTCGGTGCCGACAACGGTCTCCCGCTCGGCGCGTGGTCGGACTGGGCGGAGGTCACCGGCGCGAGCCGGGCCGGCGTGCTGTCCGGGGTGACGAAGATCGCTGCTGCCTCGATCGGGGGCCGGACCCACATCGTGGCGCTCGCCGGGGGCCGGGTGTACGAGGCCTCCGGCACCAGTGGCTCCGGCGGGTGGTCGAAGTGGGGCGACATCACGGCGGCCGTCGGGTTCCCGGCCGGCGTCACCTCCATCGCGGCGGGCAGCACCGGCAATTCGCTGCACGTGGCGATGCTCGGCGCGGACGGGCACGTCCGGGTGGCGGACGGGAACTACGACCGCGGTACCTGGAGCGGTGGCGACGTGACGGCCGCGTACGGCGGTCCGCGTGCCGTCAGCCGGCTCGCTGCCGCGACCACGCCCGGATCGCGTTTCCACGTGGTGGCGATCTCGGGCGACCGAATCTACGAGACCACCGGCGACTACGCGGCCGGCTACTGGACCGGGTGGGCGGACGTGTCCGCCGCGACCGGCCGGGCCGACTTCGTGGAGGTCTCCGCCGCGGCCACCGGGAACACCCTGCGGCTCTTCGCGATCTCGCGCGACGGCAGGGTCCAGAACGCCAACGGGGACTACACCGCGGGCCGTTGGTCGGGCTTCGGGACCGTCAATGTGAATGGCAATACCGGGGTCCCCGGACCCGTGACCGCCGACGTGCTCGGCGCCGCCGGATTCTGACCATTCGGGACATTGTCGGCGGTTCCGGAAATCGAGTCGACGGAACAGTGGTTCGAATGCCAAGCTGTGCCCGTTTCTCACCTCATGGAGAGTCAGTCATCGTGCGTCTGCGCCAGTCTGCCGCGCTCACCGCAGCTGCGGCCACCACTCTTGTCGCGTTCCCCTCGGTTGCCGCGGCAGCCGAGCCGGCGAGCACGCTGTACGTGAACAACAGGTCGACGACCTGCACCGATGCCGGTAGCGGGACGGCCGAGGCGCCGTACTGCACGATCTCCGCGGCGGCCCACGCGGCGCAGCCCGGCCAGACCGTCCAGGTGGCGGCCGGGTCCGCCTATCAGGAGACGGTGACCGTCACCAATTCCGGTACGCCCGACAAGCCGATCACTTTTGTCGGCCTGCCGGTCGGTGTCGGGAACGCGCTGCGCCCGGTGGTGGGCACCAAGAGCGCCCTGGTGCTGTCGAATGTCCACGACGTGGTGGTGAAGGGTTTCCGGCTGAACTCCACCGGGGCGACCACCACCGTGCCCGTGGTGTCGGTGGTGAACTCCTCCCGGGTCGTGCTCGACCAGATCAAGTACAGCAGCACCGGTCCGGCGGCCGTTCAGCTCTCCGGCAGCAGCGACCACGTGACGGTGAGCCGGAGCCAGTTCCGGCAGACCGGCGGCGTGAGCATCGGCGCGGGCGTGCACGACGCGCTGATCACCGGCAACGAGTTCAGCCGGACGTCCGCGGTGCCCGTGTCGGCGGTGGACGCCCCGAACACCGCGGTCACCAACAACACCATCGTGTTCTCCTGCGGGGAGAGCGTGAAGATCGACGGTGCCTCGCCCGGCGCGCTGGTCGAGAACAACGTGATCACCGCCCAGCACAACGGCACGGCCGACTGGTCCTGCGGCAGCGCCGTCGGCAAGCGCGGCGAGACGGAGATCTCGATCTCCGCCGGGTCGACCGCCGGGTCGAAGGTGGACTACAACACGGTGCACCCCTGGGCCGACGCCTCCGCGTACACCTGGGGTGGCGCCTCGTACCCGACGGCGGCCGCGTTCACCGCCGCGCAGCCCGGGCAGGCCGCGCACGACGTGGACCTGGACCTCGACTTCCCGAACTACTGGGAGGACGCGAAGCTCCCGGAGTCCGCGGTGAAGGCCATCGACTCGACCGACCCGACCGCGCCCGGGGTGGACACCGACCTGCTCGGCGTGAAGCCGACCGACGACCCGAACGTCGCCAACGGCGCGGCGGGCGGTCTCCGCGACCGCGGCGCGTACGAGCTGACCGGGCAGACCTCGCTGACCGCCGAGCTGATCTCCGACGTGCCGTCCCGTCAGGCGCCCGCGCCGTACACGGTGAAGGTCTCCGCGAAGGCGGTCAACTCCTTCAACCTGGCGCAGGCCGACTACCTGTTCGACTTCGGCGACGGCAGCGAGCAGGTCCACTCGGCCGAGCCGACCGTGAGCCACACCTACACCAAGCCCGGCACGTACTGGACGACGGTCACCGCGACCGACACCCAGGGCGGCAAGGCGTCGGCCTCCACCCCGAACGCGATGCTCATCCGGGAGCCCGGTGACCTGAAGGCGGACGTCGCCTTCCGCAACGACGGGCCGCTGAACGTCGCCATGACGCCCAGCGCGGAGTCGCCGTACGCGGTGACCAAGACCGACATCGACTTCGGCGACGGCGCCAAGGTCTCGTCCACGCCGTGGACCACCACCAACCACCAGTACAGCTACCCCGGCAGCTACACGGTCACCGTGACCGCCACCGACGAGGGCGGCCGGACCACGGTGGTCAAGAAGACCCTCGACCTGGTCGACCCGAACTACACGGCGGCGCTGGAGCCCGGCCTGCGGGTCCAGCTGCTGGGCCAGGTGTCGTACGGCGGCCTGTCCAACGCGGGCGTCAACTACACCAAGGGCGTCTGGTCGCAGTTCGCGCCGGTGCCGCAGACGGGTGCGGGCTTCCCGGCCGGTACCGTCACCGGCCTCGCCTCGGCGACCACGGCGGACCAGTGGCTGCGGGCGTTCGCGCTGGTGGGCGGGCGGATCTACACCGCCGACCGCAACCTCGGCCCGACCGCGGGCGGGGTGGAGCAGGGCCACTGGCTGCCGTGGAAGGAGGTCACCGGCACGGGTGCGCTGTCGGGGATCACCCAGATCTCGGCCGCGTCGATCGGCAACAGCACCCACATCGTGGCGGTGGCCAACGGCCGGGTGTACGAGGCCTCTTCGGACCGTGCAACCGGCAAGTGGTCCGCCTGGGGCGATGTCACCGGCGCGACCGGCATTCCGACCGGGGTGACCAGCATCGCGGCCGGCGCCACCGGCAACGTGCTGCACATCGCGATCCTGGGCACCGACGGGCACATCCGGGTCGCGGACGGCGACTACACCCGGGGCCGCTGGAGCTTCGGCGACGTCACGGCGGCGAAGGGCGGCCCGCGCGGGATCACCCAGCTCGCGGCGGCGTCCACTCCGGGTTCGCGGTTCCACGTGGTCGCGCTCGCGGGCGGTCGGGTCTACGAGACCACCGGCGACTACCAGGCGGGCTACTGGACCGGCTGGGGCGACATCTCCAGCGCCAGCGGGATCTCCGGCTACTCCCGGATCGCGGTCGCCTCGACCGGCAACACCCTGCAGATCTACGGCACGGTCTGGGGGGACGCCCTCTACTCGGTGACCGGCGACTACACCGCCGGCCGGTGGACCGGCGGCTTCCAGATCAACACGCCCCAGGCGGCGGGCGGCCTCGGCACCATCGACATCCTCTCGGCCGCCGGCTTCTGATCCGCCCCGCCGGGCACGGCCGCCCTCCGTGCCCGGCTCCCGTCCGCCGGTGGGACTCCCCGCCTGCGGACGCCCGTACAACCACGTCCTTTCCATCGGGGGGAACTCCAGTGCCCATGCGCTTCCGCCAGTCGGCCGTCCTCGTGGTCGCCGCCGCGACCGGCATCGTCACCGTCCCGGCCGTCTCGGCGGCGGGAGCCGTGCCGACGGTGCTCTTCGTCAACAAGACCGCCGGCTGCTCGGACACCGGCAGCGGGACCGAGGCCACGCCGTTCTGCAGCATCTCGGCGGCCGCGGCGGTCGTCCTGCCCGGTCAGACCGTCCAGGTCGCGATGGGCGACGACGAGTACGAGGAGAGCGTCCACGTCACCCACTCCGGCACCGCGGAGCAGCCGATCACCTTCGTCGGCCGCCCGGGCAACGCGCCCGACGCGAGCCAGCCGTGGGTGCGGAGCGCGTCCGGGACCGAGAGCGCCTTCGTGCTGGACGGGGTGCACGACGTCGTGGTGCGCGGGTTCCAGCTCGTCGCCGGGTCCGACGTGGAGGGCGGCACCCCCGCGGTGCAGGTGACGGACAGCCAGCGGGTCTCCGTGGACGGCACCACGTTCCAGGGCCTCGGCGGCGTTGCGGTCACCGGTACCAGCGACCACGTGACGGTGAGCCGGAACTACTTCAAGACCTCCGGCGGTGTCCGCCTGGGCGCCGGCGTCCGGGACTCGCTGATCACCACGAACGAGTTCTTCGGCACCCAGTCCACCGCCGTCAGCACCCTCGACGCGCCCAACACGGCGGTCACCAACAACACCATCGCGTTCTCCTGTGGGGAGAGCGTGAAGATCGACGGCGCCTCGACCGGCGCGCTGGTCGAGAACAACCTGATCACCGCCGGCTACACCCCGGCGGACGTCTACACCAACTGCGAGGCCCAGCCGATCGGCCGGGGCGAGACCGAGATCTCGGTCTCCGCGGCGTCGGCCACCGGGTCGAAGGTGGACTACAACTCCGTCCACCCGTGGTCGGACGCCAACGCCTACACCTGGGCCGGCACCTCGTACCGCACGGCCGCCGCGTTCGCCGCCGCGCAGCCCGGCCAGGCCGCCAACGACATCGACGTCGACTTCACCTGCCAGACCGCGGGCTGCGGGGGCATGCCGCCGTACTACCGGGCGGCCGTCGCCCACCCGGCCCTGGCCGACTCCGCCGACCCGGACGCCCCCGGGGTGGGCACCGACCTGCGCGGGCTCACCTACGCCGACAACCCCGGCGCGACCAACGGGCCCAAGGGCGGGGTCCGCGACCGCGGCGCCTTCGAGGCCACCGGCCAGCGCGAGGTCGAGCTCTCGGTGACCGGCACGAGCTCGCCCGGCACCAGGGGCACGACGCCCTTCACGGTGACCGCCACCGTCACGCCGAAGAGCGACTGGCCGATCCAGCAGGCGGACTACGCGGTCGACTTCGGCGACGGCAGCGCCCCGGTCCACTCGACCTCGCCGACGGTCTCCCACACCTACCTCACGGCCGGCACCTTCTACCCCACCGTGGTCATCACCGACCGCAACGGTGGACGGGCCTTCGGGGCCGGCACGGTGATCCGGACCGCCGCCACCGAACTCGCGGCCAACCCGGAGATCACGGTCACCCCGAGCCTGTACGCGACCATCGTGCCGAACGCCTCCACGCCGTGGAGCTTCACCTCCGAGGAGATCGACTTCGGCGACGGCACCCACCAGTCCCAGACCTACCCGCAGGGCACCTACTACCACCAGTACATGGTGCCCGGCGACTACCAGCTGACCCTGACCCACCGCGACGACAGCGGGAAGGTCCTGGTCACCAAGCGGACCGTGCACGCGCTGAGCCCCCGCGACGCGGCCGCACTGCAGCCCGGCAAGCGGGTGCAGCTGCTCGCCCGCAGCGCCAACGACTGGCTGAGCGACGCCGGCGCCAACTACGACAAGGGCGTCTGGGGCCCGTTCCTCCCGGTGCCGACGACCGGTGCGGCCTTCGCCACCAAGGACGTCACCGCGATGGCCTCCACGGCGACCTCCGACCAGTACCTGCGGGCGTTCGCGCTGGCGGGCGGCAAGGTGTACAGCGCGGACCGCAACCTCGGCCCGGCGGCGGGCGGGGTGGCGCAGGGCCAGTGGCTGCCGTGGAAGGAGGTCACCGGCGCCAACGGCGCGGGCAGCCTCTCCGGCATCACGCAGATCGCGACCGCCTCGACCGGCAACCGGATCCACGTCCTGGCGCTCGCGGGCGGCCGGGTCTACGAGGCGTCCGGCGACCGGGCGTCCGGCACCTGGTCGAAGTGGGGCGACATCACCGCGGCCCTCGGCTTCCCCGCCAACACCACCAGCGTCTCCGCGGCGTTCATCGGCAACGTGCTGCACGTGGCGATGCTCGGCTCGGACGGCCACATCCGGGTCGGCGACGGCGACTACAACCGCGGCCGGTGGAGCGGCGGCGACATGACCGCCGCCATCGGCTTCGCCTGGCCCAACGACCTGATGCACCCCACCCAGGTGGCGGTGGGGGCCACGCCGGACGGCAAGCTGCACATCTTCACCATGGCACTGGGCAAGCTGCTGGAGTCGGGCGGCGACTACGTGGCCGGGCGCTGGAGCCCCTGGGCCGACGTCACCGCCGCCACCGGGCTGTCGACCCCCAACCACACGCTGGCCGTCGCGCCCAACGGCATGACGCTGCGGGTGTTCGCCATGGACGCCTACGGCAACATCTCCGAGGTCGACGGCGACTACGCCGCCGGTCGCTGGTCGAAGTCGGCCTACGTGAACACCCCCACCGGCGCCGGGATCCTGTCGGGTACCACCGTCATCACCGCCGCCGGACTCTGACCGCGCAGGCCGCGGCCGACGGGCTCCGCCCCGGCCGCGGCCACCGGCCCGCCACCTCCGCCCCGCACGCCCCGAGGACCTCCACCGCCATGCGCCTCCGCCAGTCCGCCGCGCTGACCGCGGCAGCAGCCACCGCTCTGGTCGCCGTCCCGTCCGCCGCCGTCGCGGTGGAGCCGGCGTCCACGCTGTACGTGAACAACAGGTCGACGGCCTGCTCCGACTTCGGCAGCGGTACGGCGGAGGTGCCGTTCTGCACGATCTCCGCCGCGAGCCGGGTCGTGCAGGCCGGGCAGACGGTCGAGATCGCCGCCGGTACCAGCTACCAGGAGACGGTGAACGTCACCAACTCCGGTACGCCGGACAAGCCGATCACCTTCGTCGGCCTGGACCCCCTGGGGAACGCGGTGCGGCCCGTCGTGAACACCAAGAGCGCGTTCGTGCTCACCGACACCCACGACGTGGTGGTGAAGGGCTTCCGGGCCATCAGCTACTACCAGGCCACCGCGCCGGTGGTCGCGGTGGTGAACTCCTCGCGGGTGGCCCTCGACCGGATCAAGTACAGCAGCGGCGGTCGGGTGGCCGTCCAGCTCTCCGGCAGCAGCGACCACGTGACGCTGAGCCGCAGCACCTTCCGCAACGCCGGCGGAGTCGTCGTCGGCGCGGGTGCGCACGACACGCTGATCACCGCCAACGACTTCAACCAGACGTCCGCGGCGGCGGTTTCGGCGATGGACGCGCCGAACACGGCGGTCACCAACAACAGCATCGTGTTCTCCTGCATGGAGAGCGTGAAGATCGACGGTGCCTCGCCGGGCGCGGTGATCGAGAACAACGTGATCACCGCCGAGTACAACGGCTGGCCCCAGTGCGGCATCGTGAACAACAACCGCGGCGAGACGGAGATCTCGGTCTCGGCCGGGTCGACCGCCGGGTCGAAGGTGGACTACAACACGGTCCACCCGTGGGCGGACGCGTCCGCGTACACCTGGGCCGGCGTCTCCTACCGGACGGCCGCCGCGTTCACCGCCGCGGTCGGACAGGCCGCGCACGACGCCGACTACAACTTCCCCATCGGCCCCTCGACGGACGCGAAGCTGCCGGACTCGGCCACCGCGGCCATCGACTCGGCCGACCCGGCCGCGCCCGGCGTGGACACCGACCTGCTCGGGGTGAAGCCGACCGACGACCCGAACGTCGCCAACACCGCGCCGGGCGGCGGGGTGCGGGACCGCGGCGCGTACGAGCTCACCGGGCAGAACCGGGCCACGGTCGAGCTGGTCACCGACGTGCCGTCCCGGCAGGGGCCCGCGCCGTACACGGTGAAGTTCACCGCCACGGCGGTCAACACCTTCGGCGCGCCGCAGGCCGAGTACCTCTTCGACTTCGGCGACGGCGAGACGCTCAAGTCGACCGAGCCGACCGTGAGTCACACCTACACCAAGCCCGGCACGTACCAGACGACGCTCACCGCGACCGACACCCAGGGCGGCAAGGCGTTGGCCTCCGCCAACTCGGTGATCGTCAAGCCGGCCGGCGACCTCGTCGCCACCCTCGACGTCACGGACGGGTCGGAACCGTTGAGCCTCCGCGTCGAGGCCGGCGTCACCTCGCCCTACGTGGTGACCGGCACCAGGATCGAGTTCGGCGACGGCACGGTGGCCGCCGGCTCGCCCTCCCAGCACCAGTACCCGGGCCCCGGCACCTACACCGTCAGCGTGACCGGCACCGACGAGGGCGGCCGGACCACCGTCGTCAAGAAGACCGTCGAGCTGACCAACGAGAAGTACACGGCGGCGCTGCAGCCCGGCCAGCGCGTCCAGGTCGTCGCGGCACCCGGCGGCGGACAGCTGCTGACCACCGGGGTCAACTACGACAAGAACGTCTGGTCGCCGCACCTGCTGGTGCCGCAGACCGGGGCCGACTTCGGGGCGGGCGACGTCTATGCGCTGGCGTCGGCGACCACGGCGGACCAGTGGCTGCGGACGTTCGCGCTGGTGGACGGGCGGATCTACACCGCCGACCGCAACCTCGGCCCGGCGACGGGCGGGGTGGCGCAGGGGCAGTGGCTGCCGTGGAAGGAGGTCACCGGCGCGGGTGCGCTGTCGGGGATCACGCAGATCTCGGCGGCGTCGATCGGGAACAGCACGCACCTGGTGGCGGTGGCCAACGGCCGCGTGTACGAGGCGTCTTCGGACCGCGCGACCGGCGCGTGGTCGGCGTGGGGCGACGTCACGGGCGCCACGCGCATTCCGACCGGGGTGGTCAGCATCGCGGCCGGCACGACCGGCAACATGCTGCACATCGCAATCCTGGGCAACGACGGGCACATCCGGGTCGCCGACGGCGACTACACCCGGGGTCGCTGGAGCTTCGGCGACGTGACCGCGGCGAAGGGCGGCCCGACCGGAATCACCCAGCTCGCCGCGGCGTCCACCCCGGGCTCCCGCTTCCACGTGGTGGCCCTCGCCGACCAGCGGGTCTACGAGACCACCGGCGACTACCAGGCCGGCTACTGGACCGGCTGGGGCAACATCACCACCGCCGCCGGTCTGACGGGCGTTGCGCAGATCTCCGCCGCGTCCACCGGCAACACCCTCCGGATCTTCGGCCGCACCTACTGGGGAGGTGTCCTCAGCGTGACGGGTGACTACACCGCCGGCCGATGGAGCGGCGCCACGAGCGTCTTCACCGCCGATGCCGCAGGAGAAGCCGGCTCCATCATGCGGGTGACCGCCGCCGGCCTCTGACCCACACCGCCGGGCACGGCCGACCTTCGTGCCCGGCTTCCGTTCCGCACCCTTGGAGAGCAAGTCACCGTGCGTTTCCGCCAGTCCGCCGCGCTGACCGCGGCCGCAGCCACCGCTCTGGTCGCCGTTCCGTCCGTCGCTGTCGCGGCGGAGCCGGCGAGCACGCTGTACGTGAACAACAGGTCGACGGCCTGCTCCGACTTCGGCAGCGGTACGGCGGAGGCGCCGTTCTGCACGATCTCCGCCGCGGCACGCGCCGTGCAGGCCGGACAGACGGTGGAGGTCGCCGCCGGGACCAGCTACCAGGAGACGGTGACCGTCACCAACTCCGGTACGCCGGACAAGCCGATCACCTTCGTCGGTCTGGACCCCTCCGGCACTCTGGTGCGTCCGGTGGTGAACACCAAGGGCGCGTTCGTGCTCTCCGACACGCACGACGTGGTGCTGAAGGGCTTCCGGGCCTTCGGTTTCCTCGGATCCGCCGTGCCGACGGTGTCGGTGGTGAACTCCTCGCGGGTGGCCCTCGACCGGATGAAGTACAGCATCACCGGGCCGGTGGCCGTCCAGGTCTCCGGCAGCAGCGACCACGTGACGCTGAGCCGGAGCCAGTTCCGCAGCAGCGTCGGCGGGCTTGTCGTCGGCGCGGGTGCGCACGACGTGCTGATCACCGCCAACGAGTTCAACCAGACCTCCGCGAGGGCGGTTTCGGTGCTGGACGCGCCGAACACGGCGGTCACCAACAACACCATCGTGTACTCCTGCGGCGAGAGCGTGAAGATCGACGGAGCCTCGCCCGGCGCGGTGGTCGAGAACAACGTGATCACCGCTCAGTCCAACGGCCTGACCCAGGCCAACTGCCAGACCGCCACGACCAACCGCGGCGAGACGGAGATCTCGGTCTCCGCCGGGTCGACCGCCGGGTCGAAGGTCGACTACAACACCGTCCACCCGTGGGCGGACGCCTCCGCCTACACCTGGGGCGCCACCTCGTATCCGACGGCGGCCGCGTTCGCCGCCGCGCAGCCCGGCCAGGCCGCCCACGACGTCGACTACGACCCCGCCTTTTCGAGGTACGCCACGGACCCGAAGCTGACCGAGTCGGCCGCTGTGGCGATCGACTCGGCCGACCCGGCCGCGCCCGGGGTGGACACCGACCTGTACGGCGTGAAGCCGACCGACGACCCGAACGTCGCCAACACCGCGCCGGGCGGCGGGCTGCGCGACCGCGGCGCGTACGAGCTGTCCGGGCAGAAGTCGGTGACCGCGCAGGTGATCACCGAGGTGCCGTCCCGCCAGGGACCCGCGCCGTACACGGTGACGATCACCGCCACGGCGGTCAACACCTTCAACGTGCCGCAGGCCGAGTACCTGTTCCTGTTCGGTGACGGCGAGACGCTCAGGTCGACCGAGCCGACCGTGAGCCACACCTACACCAAGCCCGGCCAGTACTGGACGGAGGTGACGGCCACCGACGCCCAGGGCGGCAAGGCGACGGGCGTCACCAGCAACTGGGTGGTCGTGAAGGAGGCCGGCGACCTCGTCGTCAACGTCAACACCACCTCTGCGGCGGATCCGCTGAGCGTCCAGGTGGACTCGTCCGTCACCTCGCCGTACGTCGTGACGAAGACCTCGATCGACTTCGGCGACGGCAGTGATGTCGTGACCGGGACCAACTCCTGGCACCAGTACGGCGTCCCGGGCACCTACACGGTCAGCGTGACCGCCACCGACGAGGGCGGCCGGACCACGGTGGCCAAGAAGACCGTCGAGCTGGTCAACGAGAAGTACACGGCGGCGCTGCAGCCCGGCCAGCGGGTCCAGCTGGTCGGGGCGCCCTACGGCGGGGCGCTGCTGAACACCGGGGTCAACTACGACAAGGGCGCTTGGGCGCCGTTCCTGCCGGTGCCGCAGAGCGGTGCCCTGTTCTCGGCCGACACCGTCACCGGCCTCGCCTCGGCGACCACCTCGGACCAGTGGCTGCGGACGTTCGCGCTGGTGGACGGGCGGATCTACACCGCCGACCGCAACCTCGGTCCGGCGTCGGGCGGGGTGGCGCAGGGTCAGTGGCTGCCGTGGAAGGAGGTCACCGGCGCGGGCGCGCTGTTGGGGATCACGCAGATCTCCGCGGCGTCGATCGGGAACAGCACGCACCTGGTGGCGGTGGCCAACGGCCGGGTGTACGAGGCGTCTTCGGACCGTGCAACCGGCACGTGGTCCGCGTGGGGCGACGTCACGGGCGCGACCGGTATCCCGACCGGAGCGGTCAGCATCGCGGCCGGGACGACCGGCAATGTGCTGCACATCGCGATCCTGGGCAAGGACGGGCACGTCCGGGTCGCGGACGGTGACTACACCCGTGGTCGGTGGAGCTTCGGCGACGTGACGGCGGCGAAGGGCGGCCCGAGCGGGATCACCCAGCTCGCGGCGGCGTCCACTCCGGGTTCGCGGTTCCACGTGGTGGCCCTCGCGGGCGGTCGGGTCTACGAGACCACCGGCGACTACCAGGCGGGCTACTGGACCGGCTGGGGCGACATCTCCGCCGCCAGCGGACTGACGGACGTGCAGCAGGTCACCGCCGCGTCCACCGGCAACACCCTCCGGATCTTCGGCCGGATGCGCTGGGACGGCATCTACACCGTGACCGGTGACTACACCGCCGGCCGGTGGAGCGGAGTCAGCAACGTCTACGGCCCCGACGGCGCAGGATCGGCCAGCGGAGTCAGGAACCTGACGGCCGCCGGCCTCTGAGTCAACCCGCCGGGCACGGCCAGCGTCGTGCCCGGCTCCCCTTCCGCGCCCCTTGGAGAACAAGTCACCGTGCGCCTCCGCCAGTCCGCCGCGCTCACTGCGGCCGCAGCCACCGCCCTGGTCGCCGTTCCCTCCGCCGCTGTCGCGGCGGAGCCGGCGAGCACCCTGTACGTGAACAACACCTCCGCGACGTGCACCGATTTCGGCAGCGGTACGGCCGGGGCGCCGTTCTGCACGATCTCCGCGGCGGCCCGCGCCGTGCAGGCCGGGCAGACGGTCGAGATCGCCGCCGGGACCACCTACCAGGAGACGGTGAACGTCACCAACTCCGGTACGCCGGACAAGCCGATCACCTTCGTCGGCCTGGACCCCCGGGGGAGCATGGTGCGCTCCGTCGTGAACACCAAGGGCGCCTTCGTGCTGTCCGACGTCCACGACGTCGTGGTGCGGAACTTCCGCGCCGTCGGCACCTACCTGGCCGGCGTCCCGCTGGCAAACGTGGTGAACTCCTCGCGGGTGGCGCTCGACCGGATCACCTACACCGGTGCGGCCATGCCCGCCGTCCAGGTGTCGGGCAGCAGCGACCACGTGACGGTGAGCCGCAGCCGGTTCAGGGCCACCGCCGGCGGGGTGAGCATCGGCGCCGGGGCGCACGACGTCCTGGTCACCGCCAACGAGTTCAACGCGACGACCACCACCGGGGTGTCGGCGGTGGACGCCCCGAACACGGTGGTCACCAACAACACCATCCTGTTCTCCTGCGGCGAGAGCGTGAAGATCGACGGAGCCTCGCCGGGCGCGTTCATCGAGAACAACGTGATCACCGCCCAGTACAACGGCCAGACGCAGAACAACTGCCTGACCGCCGCCACGAACCGCGGCGAGACGGAGATCTCGGTCTCGGTCGGGTCGACCGCCGGGTCGAAGGTGGACTACAACACGGTGCACCCCTGGCAGGGCTCCTCGGCGTACACCTGGGGCGGCACCGCGTACCCGACGGCGGCCGCGTTCACCGCCGCACAGCCCGCCCAGGCCGCGCACGACGCCGACTACAACCTCCCCTACGCCCCGACGGCGGACGCCGTCCTCCCGGGGTCGGCCACCGCGGCCATCGACTCGGCCGACCCGGCCGCGCCCGGGGTGGACACCGACCTGCTCGGGGCCAAGCCGACCGACGACCCGAACGTCGCCAACACCGCGCCGGGCGGCGGGGTGCGCGACCGCGGCGCGTACGAGCGGACCGGACAGGCCCCGATGACCGCCGAGGTGATCACCGACCTGCCGTCGCGGACGGGTCCGGCTCCGTACACGGTGAAGATCTCCGCGAAGACGGTGAACACCTTCAACCTGGCGCAGGCCGAGTACCTCTTCGACTTCGGCGACGGCGAGATCCTCAGGTCGACCGAGCCCACCGTGAGCCACACCTACACCAAGACCGGCACGTACTGGGCCAGGGTCATCGCGACCGACACCCAGGGCGGCCGGGTGGACACCATCACGCCCTACAGTCTGACCGTCAATCCGGCCGGCGACCTCGTGGCCACCCTCGACGTCGTCAAGCCGTCGTCGGATCCGCTGAGCCTCCACGTCGAGGCCGGCGTCACCTCGCCGTACGCGCTGACCGGCACGAAGATCGACTTCGGTGACGGCACGTCGATCGCAGGCGCCTACGGCGGCCACCAGTACCTGGCGCCGGGCAGCTACACGGTCACGGTGACCGCCACCGACGAGGGTGGCCGGACCACCGTCGTCAAGAAGACCGTCGAGGTGGCCGACGAGAAGTACACGGCGGCGCTGCAGCCGGGTCAGCGCGTCCAGCTCCTGGTGACAGCCAACGACAACCTGCTGCGCAACACCGGGGTCAACTACGACAAGAACGTCTGGTCGCCGAACCTGCCGGTGCCGCAGGCCGGCATCGCGTTCCCGGCCGAATCGGCCGACGGCCTTGCCTCGGCGACCACGGCGGACCAGTGGCTGCGGGCGTTCGCGCTGGTGGGCGGGCGGATCTACACCGCGGACCGGAACCTGGGTCCGGCGTCGGGCGGGGTGGCGCAGGGTCAGTGGTTGCCGTGGAAGGAGGTCACCGGCGCGGGTGCGCTGTCGGGGATCACGCAGATCTCGGCGGCGTCGATCGGGAACAGCACGCACCTGGTGGCGGTGGCCAACGGCCGGGTGTACGAGGCGTCTTCGGACCGTGCAACCGGCACGTGGTCGGCCTGGGGCGACGTCACCGGCGCGACCGGTATCCCGACCGGGGTGACCAGCATCGCGGCCGGCACGACCGGCAATGCGCTGCACATCGCGATCCTGGGCAACGACGGGCACATCCGGGTCGCCGACGGCGACTACACCCGCGGCCGGTGGAGCTTCGGCGACGTGACCGCGGCGAAGGGCGGCCCGAGCGGGATCACCCAGCTCGCGGCGGCGTCCACTCCGGGTTCGCGGTTCCACGTGGTGGCGCTGGCGGGCGGTCGGGTCTACGAGACCACCGGTGACTACCAGGCGGGCTACTGGACCGGCTGGGGCGACATCTCCGCCGCCAGCGGCGGAATGAACTACATCCAGCGGATCGCCGCCGCCTCGACCGGCAACACCCTGCGGATCTTCGGCCGCACCTACTGGGACTCCGTCCAGACCGTGACCGGTGACTACACCGCCGGACGCTGGAGCGGCGCCAGCGAGGTCTTCAGCGCCGGCGCCGCGGGGCCGATCGCCCCCGTCCGGAGCCTGACGGCCGCCGGCCTCTGACCCACCCGCCGGGCACGGCCAGCGCCGTGCCCGGCTCCCCTTCCCCGTCTGGAGAGCAGGTCCCCGTGCGTCTTCGCCAGTCCGCCGCGCTGACCGCGGCCGCAGCCACCGCGCTGGTCGCCTTCCCCTGCGCCGCCGTTGCGGCGGAGCCGGCGAGCACGCTGTACGTGAACAACCGGTCGACGGCCTGCTCCGACGTCGGCAGCGGCAGCGCCGAGCAGCCGTTCTGCACCATCACTGGCGCGGCCAACGCGGCGCTGCCCGGCCAGACGGTCGAGATCGCCGCCGGCACCACCTACCAGGAGACGGTGCTGATCACCCGGTCCGGTACGCCGGACAAGCCGATCACGTTCGTCGGCATGGACCCCGCGGGCACCCTGGTGCGCCCGGTGGTGGCCACGAAGAACGCGGTCCTGCTCTCCGGTGTGCACGATGTGACGGTGCGCAACCTGCAGCTGAACGGCCTGCTCGGAACATCGGAGCCGGTGGTCTCGGTGACCGACTCCTCGCGGGTGGCGCTGGACCGGATCCGGTACTCCAACACCGGGCCGGTCGCTGCTCAACTGTCGGGCAACAGCGACCACGTGACGGTCAGTCGGAGTGTTTTCCGAACGGTTGCCGGCGGTCTGCGGATCGGAGCCGGGGTGCACGACTCGCTGGTCACCGCCAACGAGTTCGTCCTGACCAAGCGGGCAGCGATCGCGGTGGTGGACGCGCCGAACACGGCGGTCACCAACAACACCATTGCGCTGTCCTGCGAGGAGAGCGTGAGGATCGACGGGGCCTCGCCGGGCGCCCTGATCGAGAACAACGTGATCACTGCTCAGCACACGGGCACGTCGGCCTGCGCCAACGGTGGCACGATCGGGCGCGGGGAGACGGAGATCTCGGTCTCCGCGGCGTCGACCGCCGGGTCGAAGGTGGACTACAACACGGTGCACCCGTGGTCGGACGCCTCCGCGTACACCTGGGGCGGCACCGCGTACCCGACCGCCGCCGCCTTCGCCGCGGCGCAGCCCGGCCAGGCCGCGCACGACGTGGACTACGACCTGGCCGCCATCAGCTCGTGGACGGAGACGAGGCTGCCGCGGTCCGCGACCGTCGCCATCGACTCGGCGGACCCGACCGCGCCTGGCGTGGACACCGACGTGACCGGGGCGAAGCCGACTGATGACCCGGAGGTCGCCAACACGGCGCCGGGCGGCGGGGTGCGCGACCGCGGCGCGTACGAGATCACCGGGCAGAGCTCGGCCACCGTCGGGGTGATCGCCGAGCCCTCGAAGCAGGGCCCCGCCCCGTACACGGTGAAGGTGACCGGCAGTGCGGTCAACGACTTCGGACTGGCGCAGGCCGCCTACGTGTTCACCTTCGGTGACGGGACGCCCGCGGTGCGCTCGACCGAGCCGGTGGTCAGCCACACCTACGCCTCACCCGGTTGGTACCAGCCGACGGTGACCGTGGCAGACAGCCAGGGCGGCACGGTGACCAGCGCCAACGCCGTGACGGTGACGGTGCGCGACCCGGGCGAGCTCACCGCGACCCTGGACGTCTCCTCAAGGTCGGGGGAGACGATGACCTTCGTCGCCGACACCAAGGTCAGCTCGCCGTACGTGGTGGCGAAGACCCAGGTGGACTACGGTGACGGCACGGTCGTCCAGGGCGGCGGCGGAGTCCACCGTTACGTCCTCCCGGGCAGCTACACGGTCACCCTGACCGCCACCGACGAGAGCGGCCGGACCGTGGTCGCCACGAAGGCCGTGGTCGTGGCCGACGCGGGGTTCACCGGATCGCTGCAGCCCGGCCAGCGCGTCCAATTGGTCGGCGCCTTCAGCACCAGTTTCACGAGCGCGGGTGTCAACATCAGTTTCACGAGCACGGGTGTCAACTACACCAACGGCTCGTGGCAGCCGTGGACCCCGGCACCGCAGACCCTTGCCGACCCCACCTGGACCGGGGTCAGCTCGATGGCGTCGGCGACCACTGCGGACCAGTACCTGCGGACCTTCGCCCTGGTCGGCGGGAAGATCTTCACCGCGGACCGGAACCTCGGTCCGGCGTCGGGTGGGGTGGCGCAGGGGCAGTGGCTGCCGTGGAAGGAGGTCACCGGGCCGGGCGCGCTGTCGGGGATGACGCGGATCTCTGCGGCGTCGATCGGCAACAGCACGCACCTGGTGGCGGTGGCGGACGGCCGGGTGTACGAGGCCTCCAGCGACCGGGCGACCGGCACCTGGTCGAAGTGGGGCGACATCACCGCCGCGGTGGGGATCCCGACCGGGGTCGCCAGTATCGCGGCCGGGACCACCGGCAACACGCTGCACGTGGCGGTGCTCGGCTTCGACGGCCACATCCGGGTCGCCGACGGCGACTACACCCGGGGTCGCTGGAGCTACGGCGACGTGACGGCCGGGTACGGCGGTCCGACCGGCATCACCCAGCTCGCGGCGGCGTCCACGCCGGGCTCGCGCTTCCACGTGGTGGCGCTGGCGGGCGGCCGGATCCACGAGATCACCGGCGACTACGCGGCCGGCTACTGGACGGGCTGGGGCGACATCTCCGGTGCCAGCGGCCTGTCCGATGTCCAGCAGGTGACCGCCGCGTCCACCGGCAACACCATCCGGATCTTCGCCAAGGACCGCTGGCGCGGTGTCAGCACCATCACCGGCGACTACACCGCCGGCCGGTGGAGCGGCGCCACCAACGTCTCCGGCCCCGCCGTCGCGGGCACGGGCGGCACCGTCGACGTGATCACGGCCGCCGGTCTCTGACCGCCTGGCCCGGCACTGCCGAAGGCCCCCGCGCACCGCGCGGGGGCCTTCGGGCTGTGCTGGTCCGGTGTCTAGTACTGCGTGGTGACGCTGACGCCGGAGAAGGTGTTCTGGGCGTAGAGGCTGAAGTACACCCAGCCCGCGGGCGGGTTGGTGATGGTCAGGGTCTCGCCGTTGCCCGCGTTGGTGGACCGGGCGGTGTTGGCGCCGGTGGTGGCCCAGTTGGCGGCGTTCCAGTAGAGGTCGGCGTTGCCGGTGCCGCCGGTGGTGGTGATGGTGAGCTGCTGGACGCCGGCCGGCAGGTACAGGAAGTGGTAGCTGTAGTTGCCGGTGGCTGCGGCGAGGTCGTCGCGGCGGCAGTTCTGGTCGAACTGCCGGGTGTCGGCGTTGGTGCACAGCGGGGCCTGCGCGGGCGGCAGGGTGCCGCAGTCGCCGGCGGCGCAGGCGGTCAGGTAGCGGGCGAAGTCGGCGTCGTAGGAGGTGCCGAGCGAGGTGAGGACGGCCCGGGCGCCGGTGAAGTCGCCGGTGCGGGTCTTGGCCAGGTAGGCGGCGACGGTCTGCGGGTGCGACTGGAGCATGTAGCGGACGGCCAGGTAGCCCCAGTTGTAGACCCGGGTGGAGTCGCTGTTGTCGTAGGTGGAGTCGAACAGGGTGCTCAGGGCGTAGGTGCCCTGGGCGGCCTGGGCGATGGCGTCGTCGTAGCGCACGTCCCGGTAGGTGTAGGACATGTACTCGGCGAGGCCTTCGATCCACCAGATGTTGGGGACGGTCTGCCCGGCGTCGAAGTCGCCGTAGAAGTCGTAGCGGCCGTCGAGGTAGTGGGCGTACTCGTGATTGAGGTTCCAGATCGAGAAGGCGGGGCGCAGCCACTCGGCCTCGTGGGCGATGAAGCGGGCCTGGTTGCCGGCCTGGGACGGGTTGCCCTCCAGGTACATGCCGCCGTTGTCGACGTCGATGTCGTACATCGACCAGGCGTACAGGCGGTAGTTGTAGGAGGAGTCGAAGGCGACGACCTCCAGCTGGGTGTTGACGTCACCGGGGACGGGGCCGCTGTCCTTGACGACGCGGTGGAAGAGCGCGTCCTCGTTGGCCAGGCTGGCGCAGGTGTCGGCGAGTTCGGTGTCGGACATCTGCTGGGCGCGGATGTGCAGGGTCGGGCTGCAGACCTTGTCGTTCACCAGGATCAGCGGGACGAGCCGGGTGGGCAGGTCGCACAGGCCGTAGTAGGCGCAGTTGCCCTTGTCCTTGTTCTCGGTGAACCAGGCGAGGTTCATGGTGAGCGGGCCGGTGTTGCCGACCAGCGGGTAGCGGTTGACCAGGTCCTTGACCAGCGGGCGGGCCTGGGCCTGGAGCTCGGGGGAGGAGAGGAACGAGCCGAGGTCGATGCCGAGGTCGGTGGCCAGGTCGCCGCCGTTGATCATCCAGCTGTTGCGGGTGACGAAGGAGGAGATGGTGGTGGCCACGGAGGGGTCGGCGACCAGGGCGCTGTTGAACGCGGGGGTGCCGAGGCCGTTCTCCAGCACCAGCTTGGTGTTGGAGACGGAGTTCCACATCGCGCCGGTCCAGGCGGAGGTGTAGCGGTTGAGCAGGTCCTTGATCACGCCGGTGTAGCGGGCGTTCTCCTGGGCGGAGTCGATCAGGATGACCGCCTCGGACAGGGTCTGGCCGTTGGCCTCGGTGACGTCCTTGGCGTGCGGGGCGGCGTAGAAGGCGTCCAGTGCGCCGCGGACGGAGGTCTGCAGCGGGGTGCCGTACGCGCCGACCACGTCGGGGTTGTACCACTGGACGTAGTAGCCGGCCCGCAGGAAGGTCACCAGCTGGCCGACGGAGCCGGAGTTGGTGCCGTCGTAGGACTGGGAGGTGGTGCGCAGGGCGTCGGCGACGGTGACCATCTGCGGCTCGCGGAAGGTGGCCTGGGCCTGGCTGCCGGTGATCGAGTAGAGCTGGGAGACGCAGGCGAGGTCGGCCGCCTTGACGGCCTGGACCAGGGCGTTGCCGCTCTTGGTGCCGAATTCGGAGATGTCGCAGGAGGCGGCGCCGGCGGCGGCCGAGCCGAGCCGCTTGCTGTTCTTGGCGGGGGTGGAGGCCTGGTTGCCCTTCTGCGGGGCGGACTTGGTGCCGGTGAGGGCCTCGCCCGGGACGGGACGGCCGTCCTTCGCCTCGTTCGGGGACTTGGGGACCGGGTGCGAGGCCGGGGCGGCGGTCGTCACCTGGGTCTTCTCGGGGGTGGCAGGGGTGCTCGGGGCGGCCTGGCTCTGCGCGGCGACGCCGAGCGAGAGGGTGAGCGCGAGGGCCGGGGTGAGCAGTCGGCCCATCCGGGCCGGGGTTATCCGGAATTGACGCACGGTGGGGGACTCCGGGCGGATCGTGGCCGGGCTGAGGGGGCACCGACCGTCTAGTGTGTGACATGTAAAATGGCACAGAATGGCGCCGGACGGAAGAGGGAATGTCCTAGGGTTGCCCGATGCTCACTCCGCCCGCGCTCCCCACGCCGCTGACGCCGATCGTCGACCCGAGGCTCGCCGCGGTCGGTGTGGAGCTGCGGCTGAAGCGCGACGACCTGGTGCACCCGCTGCTTCCCGGCAACAAGTGGCGCAAGCTCCTGCCGAACCTGGAGGCGGCGGTGGCGGCCGACAGCCGGGGCCTGTTGACCTACGGCGGGGCGTACTCGACGCACGTCCGGGCGGTGGCGGCGGCCGCGAAGGCGCTCGGACTGGCCGCGGTCGGGGTGGTCCGCGGCGAGGAGCTGGCCGGCGCGGAGCGCAACTGGTCGCTGGCGGCCGCCGAGGCGGACGGCATGGTGCTGGAGTTCGTCCCGCGCTCCGCGTACCGCGCGCTGGTGGCGGGCGGCGGGCAGGCCCGGGACGGGTACTGGGTGCTGCCCGAGGGCGGCTCCAACGCCCTGGCGGTGCACGGGGCGGCGGCGGTCGCGGCCGAGCTGGACGACCTCGGCGGGCGGGACGTGGTGTGCTGTCCGGTCGGCACCGGTGGCACCCTCGCCGGGATCGCCGCCGGCCTGCCCGCCGGGGCCCGGGCGCTCGGCGTGGCCGTGCTCAAGGGCGGGGCCGGCTACCTGGAGGGCGAGGTCGCCGCGCTCCACCGGGCCGCCTGCGGACGGGAGTTCGACAACTGGCGGCTGCACCACGGCCACCACTTCGGCGGCTACGGCCGGGTGCCGGCCGAACTGGAGGCCTTCGCCGTCGACTTCGAGCAGCGGCACGGCGTCCCGGTGGAGCGGCGGTACGTCGCCAAGACCCTGCGGGCGGTCCACGACCTGGCGCTGGCCGGGGAGTTCGCGCCCGGCACCCGGGTGACCGCGGTGGTCACCGGGCTGCCGGACGGACTCGCCGCGCGGGGGATCAGCCGAAGCTGAGGTCGGAGCAGAGGTCGCTGTCGGCCGGCCGGGCGTTCTCGGCGATGCCGGTCGGGATGGTCGACGGCAGGGCGGTGGGCCGGGCGCTGCCGGTGCCGCTCGGGGAGGCCTCCTCGGTCTCCGGGTCGGCGGGCGCGCTGTCCTGCCCGAGGGTGAGCGCCAGGCCGTCCACCGTGGCGTCGGCCCGCAGTTCGGCGCCGGGGTAGAGCTGGGCGAGCGCCTCGGCGGCGGCGTTCCGGCCGGGCCCGTACTCGATCAGGGTGGTGCGGCGCGGGGTGGTGTTCGGGCCGACCGTGATGTCGGAGTGGCCCTTGGCGCGCAGTGCGGAGGCCGCCTTCCCGGCCAGCCCGGGGGAGCCGGCGGCGTTGTGCACGGTGATCGGCACGTTCGGGGGGAGGGCGGCGGTCGAGCCCGAGGGCGACGCGGAGGCGGAGGCCGAGGAGCCGGAGGCAGAGGAGGAGGGCGAGGCGGAGGCGCCCGGCGAGGCGGTGGCCCGGCCGTCCAGGGTGCGGTCCTGGCGGAGCAGGTTCCACAGGGTGTCGGCGTCGGGCTGGACCAGGGCGACGCGCTCGCCCTGGTAGCGCCAGGGGACGGTGACGAAGGTGATGTCGGAGAGCTTGACGCCCTGCAGCGACTGGGCGAACTCGGCGAGCTTGTACGCCGATCCGAGCTCCGGGTCGACGGTGAGCGACTTGGTCGCGGCGTCGGCCAGCGGAAGTATCGTCGTCGGGTTGAAGCCCTGCGCCTGCACCTTCTTGATCAGCGAGGACATGAAGGCCTGCTGCCGCTTCACCCGGCCGATGTCCGAGCCGTCGCCGAAGCCGTGCCGCGCCCGGACGTAGTCCAGCGCGGTCTGCCCGGAGACGGTCTGCCGGCCCTTGGTGAGGTGGATGCCGTAGGAGTTCACGTCGTTGGGCACGCACACGTCCACGCCGTGCACCGCGTCGGTCATCGCGGCGAAGCCCTTGAAGTCGACCACGATGGTGTGGTCGATCCGCAGACCGGTCAGCGCCTCCACGGTGTTCTGCGTGCAGGCCGGGTTGCCCTTGGCGAACTCGCCCACGGTGAAGGCGGAGTTGAACATCTGGTTGTGCTTGGCGGCGGTCCACCGCCCGTCCGGGAGCCGGCAGGCCGGGACGGTCACCAGGGTGTCGCGGGGTATCGACACCCCGACGGCGTGCTGGTGGTCGGCGTAGACGTGCAGCAGGATCGCGGTGTCGGAGTGCCCGACGCCCTCCTCGCCGCCGCCCAGGCTGCCGTTGCCGTCCTGGCGGGTGTCCGAACCGAGCAGCAGGACGTTGACCGCGCGGCCGCCGCCCGCCGCGGGCGGCGCGACCGGCGGGCGGCTGGTGGCGATGCCGTCGGCGGAGAAGGTGGTGATGTTCTGGTCCAGCCGCTGGTAGAGCCAGGCGCCGGCGCCCGCGGTGGCCAGCACCAGGACGGCGGCGGTGGCGCCGGCCGCCCGGGCGAGGCGGGCACGCCGGGGTGCGGCGGCACCCCGGACGGTTCGACGGGGGACGTCGGTCATCGGTAGGAAAGCTCTCTGTACGGCCGCGGGATTCTCGGGACTCACCTCTAAGGACGGTGCGGCGGCCCGAACGGTTACACGCGAACCATCTTTGCCGAGAGGACCGACAGCCTCCCCCGCCGGGGGGGTCAGAGCGCGGTGGACTCGGCGCCGTGCAGCATCCGCCGGAGCAGGTCGCGCAGTTGGGCGCGCTCGGACTCGTCCAGCGCGGCCAGCGGCTCGCGGGCGAAGTTGAGCGACTCGCGCAGCTCCTCGGTGGCGGTCACCCCGGTGTCGGTGGCGGCGACCAGCTTGACCCGGCGGTCCTGCGGGTCGGCCTCGCGGGTGACGAAGCCCCGGCCCTCCAGCCGGTCGACGATGCCGGTGATGTTGGACGGCTCGCAGGCCAGGGTCTGCGCGATGTGCCGCATCGGCATCGGGCCGCGCCGGAGCAGGGCCAGCACCTTGGCCTGGGCGCCGGTGAGCGAGCGGGCGGCGGCGGCCTCCTCGTACTCGCGGTGGAAGAGCGCGACCAGGCTCGCCATGAGGTCCACGACCTCGCGGGTGATCGCGTCGGCGGGCTGCTGCTGCGTCTCCATGCGGTCCAGTCTACCTGAACATTTGACAACATGAACCTTTCACTCGCACGATTGCTTGAGAAGGTCAAACTTTCAGGTTGAGGAGCAAAGTCATGGCAGAGCAGGACGTGCCCACCACCGGTCGCGAGTGGCACCTGGCGGCCCGCCCGCAGGGCTGGCCCACCCCGGACGACTTCGCCCTGGTCGAGGCGCCGGTCCGGCAGCCCGAGGCGGGCGAGATCCTGGTCCGCAACGCCTTCCTGTCGGTCGACCCGTACATGCGCGGCCGGATGAACGACGTGAAGTCCTACATCCCGCCGTTCCAGGTCGGCCAGGTGATGGACGGCGGCGCGGTCGGCTACGTGGTCGCCTCCGCGGCCGAGGGCTTCGAGGTCGGCGACGCCGTGCTGCACGGCCTCGGCTGGCGCGAGTACGCGACCGTCGGCGCCGCCCACGCGGTCAAGGTCGACCCGGAGCTCGCCCCGCTCTCCGCCTACCTCGGCGTCCTCGGCATGCCCGGACTCACCGCGTACGCGGGCCTGCTGGAGGTCGGCGCGCTCAAGGAGGGCGACACCGTCTTCGTCTCCGGCGCGGCCGGCGCGGTCGGCTCGCTGGTCGGCCAGATCGCCCGCCTCAAGGGCGCCAAGCGCGTCATCGGCTCGGCCGGCTCCGCGGAGAAGGTCGCGAAGCTGGTCGACGAGTACGGCTTCGACGCCGCCTTCAACTACAAGGACGGCCCGGTCCGCGACCTGCTCGCCGAGGCCGCCCCGGACGGCATCGACCTCTACTTCGACAACGTCGGCGGCGACCACCTGGAGGCCGCGATCGGCGCGCTGGGCGTCAAGGGCCGCGCGGTGCTCTGCGGCGCCATCGCCCAGTACAACGACACCGAGCCGCCGGCCGGCCCGCGCAACCTGGCGCTCGCCATCGGCAAGCGGCTGCGCCTGGAGGGCCTGCTGGTCGGCGACCACTACGGCCTGCAGCCGCAGTTCGTCGCCGAGACGGCCGGCTGGCTGAGGAGCGGCGAGCTCAAGGGCGACGAGACCGTGGTCGAGGGGATCGAGAACGCCGGAGACGCCTTCATCGGCCTGCTGCGCGGCGCCAACACCGGCAAGATGGTCGTCAAGCTCTGACCGGCCGGCGCGTCCACTGACGTACCGTCATGCGCCCCCGTCCGGAAGCTCCGGGCGGGGGTGCTCCGTGTACGGGCGCACGCCGCGTGCTTCGGTCCGGATTCCGACGGGACGTCACCCGCGCCGCCCGCCGGGGCCGGTAGCGTCGGGACAGGTCCATTCGGGGGAGAGATCCGGACCGGGGGTAGACCTCCCGGTGGATCCGGCTACGATTGGAGTGAAAGCTTGTCCGTTTTGCTCAATTTGATGACCTAATGTCGAATAAGTTGAGCTTCACGGGGTAGCCAGTGGTCAGAACCTACCGGCAGACGGCGCGAGGCAGCTGGGGAAGGCGACCCTCGTCCACAGCCTGGAGGTCCCGGTGACGACTCGTGGAGTTCTCTACATCCACTCCGCGCCCCGCGCGCTGTGCCCGCACGTCGAGTGGGCGGTCGCGGGCGTGCTCGGCGTGCGGGTCAGCCTCGACTGGATCCGCCAGCCCGCCGCGCCCGGCCACTGGCGCGCCGAGCTGTCCTGGCAGGGCGAGCCCGGCACCGCGTCGCGGCTGGCCTCCGCGCTGCGCGGTTGGCAGCTGATGCGGTACGAGGTCACCAGCGAGCCCTGCGCCACCGCGGAGGGCGAGCGGTACAGCTCCACGCCCGGCCTCGGCATCTTCCACGCCGTCACCGGCATCCACGGGGACATCCTGATCCCGGAGGACCGGCTGCGCGCCGTGCTGCTGCGTGCCCGCAACGAGGGCGGCGACCTGGAGTCCGAGATCGCCCGCCTGCTCGGCAAGCCGTGGGACGACGAGCTGGAGCCCTTCCGCTACGCGGGCGAGGGCGCCCCGGTCCGCTGGCTCCACCAGGTGGTGTGAACGCGGAGGAGGGGCGGGGGGGGGGGGCCCCGGGCCCCCCCCCCCGGGGGGGGGGGCCCGGGCGGGACGCCAAAACCCCCGTGTGGGGGGCGCAGCCCGACCAGTTGTTGTGCGCGGCGGTCCGGGCCC